>SYEM01000107.1 GCA_005801385.1 Verrucomicrobiales bacterium
CTCCAGAACACGGATTTCGACTACGCCCTGATCCTGTCGGGCGACCAGCTGTACCGGATGAATTTCCGGCGGATCCTCGAGCGCCATGCGGAGTCGGCGGCCGACATGACCATCGCCACGATCCCGGTCACGGCGAGGGACGCCTCCGCGCTGGGCATCATGCAGACCAACGGCGAGGGACGAATCACGCGCTTCGTGGAGAAGCCCAAGGATCCGGCGGTCCTGGAATCCCTTCGGATCGACCCGACCAGCCATGCCAAGCTGGGCCTCCCGTCGGGTGAGGATCTCTTCCTGGCTTCGATGGGTATCTACGTCTTCAATCGAACCGTCCTCTTCGAGCTGCTCAACAACAACCTGGCCGACTTCGGCAAGCACATCATCCCGGGCGCCATCGAGTCCCGACGCGTCTTCTCGCACGTCTACCAGGGCTACTGGGAGGACATCGGGACGATCCGGAGCTTCTTCGAGGCCAGCCTCGACCAGGCCTCCCAGAACCCGAAGTTCAACTTCTTCGATCCCCCGGTCTACACCCGCCCCCGCTTCCTGCCGGCCAGCCGGATCAACGGCGCTGCTCTCGACCGGGCGGTCATCTCCGACGGCTGCATCATCAGCAACGCCCGGATCCAGAACAGTGTGATCGGCATCCGCTCAGTCCTCGAGGAGGGGGCGTTCCTGTCGAATGTCGTGATGATGGGATCCGACTACTACGACTCACCGTCCAAGCGGTCGCGTCCCGAGAATCTCGACATCCCGCTGGGCATCGGACGCGGCACCCGGATCGAGAATGCGATCGTCGACAAGAACGTGCGCATCGGCGAGGGCTGCATCCTGTCGCCGGCCGGAAAGCCCTCCGAGGTCGACCACCCGCTGTACTACATCCGGGATGGCATCCTCGTGATTCCCAAGGGCACGGCGATCCCGAACAACACGGTGATCTGATCCGGCCGACGCCGGAACCGCGCTTGTCGGCTGGAACCAGGACCCCGTGGCTTGAGATCGATGCTGGGTCCCCTTCTCAACGCGGCCGCGATCGGGGTGGGCGCCTCGCTGGGATGGATCTGGCGAAAAGGGCCTTCCCCCATCCTGCAGCATCGACTCCGGATCGCAGCAACCGCCTCGACCCTCGCCATCGCGATGCTGATGATCGTGAGGGCAGCCGGCCCCGGCAGCCGCAATTGGCTGGGATCGCTCGCGGTCGCGATGCTGTCGCTGAGTCTCGGCAACCTGGCCGGACGCCTCCTGGGCCTGCAGCGGCGACTGTCGACCGCCCTCGAGTGGTCTGGTCTTCCTCGCGGCACATCGGCCAGCACCCCCCTGCCCTGGGCGGCGGTGGCGATGGTCTTCACCCTGAACCCCCTCGGGGTCGTGGGCGCGGTGAGCGATGGAACCCTGAACCTCTGGCATCCACTCGCCCTGAAGGCGGTGCTCGACGCCCTCGCGGCGTGGGGATTTGTGGCCGCCGGGTCCAAGGCCGTGGCGTGGTCTGCTCTGCCCACCCTCGCTCTCAGCGGCACACTGAGTCTGGGCGCGGATTTCATCGCCCACCACGGCCTTGGCCCAGCCTCCCTGACCACCCTGCAGTTCCTCTGTGGGTTCCTCGTCCTGCTGCTGGTCCCGACCGTCTACGGCTGGCAGCGGGTCGCCCTCGCCAACTACCTCCCATCCCTGATTCTCGCCCCCCTCTTGACACGGTGGTGGATGGGGTCTTGAGAGGGACCTACCCGGTCAGGCCCCAATCCCCTTCGGCCGATACTGGACCCCGGGCTTGCCTCGGAAATGGGCATCTTGTGTCCAGAGCGTCGCATTATGTTTCCTCGCAACCGTGTAGATCACGGAATCAGCGAAAGACAGCCCCTCCTCGAAACCGATGGATGCGGCCTCCATCGCAAGATCGGCGTCCAGATCGACGACCAATCCCTGCTGCATTGCGGCCACCACGGAGAATGCCGCGTCCTCTCCACGCTCCCGCAGGACAACCTTGAAGACCTCGTAGACGCAGACAGAGGGAACCACCAGGAGATCTGAATCCTCGATCGCTTCCGCGAAGAAATCCGCGGAGGGCTCGTTCGCGAAATAGGCCAGCCACGCGGACGAATCCACCAGGTTCATAGCCGGTCACCGTCGCGTTCGAAGGAAGTGTCGATTCCCTTCAGGTAACCCCGAAGATTCCGCACCTCACGCATAGGGATGATTTCGATCCGATTCCGGAACGAAACCACCTTGGCTTTCTCACCGGATCGCAATCCCATCGCCTCTCGAATCCTCTGGGGAATGACGACCTGGAACTTGGGGGAGATGGTGACGGTTTCCATGCGTCATACGGTATCCCGATCGATCCCGCCGTCAATTCATGGCTCGGAACTGACTGTGAGCCGAACGAACTCTCCCCGCGCGGAATTCGCCCGTGACCCGTTCCAGACGACAGCCTAGTTTCAGAATGTGACCAAGACCCAGCAAACCCTTCTCAGCGTGCTCGCCTTGGCACCGATTCTGGTGCTGCTGCTGGGCCTGATCTACGCCTACCAGCGCGCACGGTTCACCCAGAGGGTCAACGCCACCTTCGATCCCCAGGAGAAGGCCTTCCATGGCATTTTCCTCCCTTGGCCGGTCGGGCGACCCACTCTGGCCAGCGGCCTGGAACCAGAAACGGATCGTCGCATCCGGTCCCTCCTGGACCTCGAGAACGTGGGAACCGTCCGCAGCAACGGCACGACGCTCATTCTCCATGCCTCGGATGGCACCTTTCTGGTCCATGCCGATTGAGGCCCGGACCGGCCGTGTGGGGTGAGGTGACGACATCAGGGTCGTGCATGGATAGGACCGTCCGAAGCCCTGCTTCTCTCAACGCTCAACAACCCACTCGCCCCCCTGAGCCCTTGTCAACACGGGCTCCCGGGCCACTCTCGGCGCATCCTATGACGCTCCGATCCCGCTGGTTCCTGCCCCTGCTCTCCACAGGTCTCACCCTCGCAACACTGCAGGCCGACGAAGGCATGTGGCTCTATTCCAATCCGCCCCGCAAACAGCTCGAGGAACGCCATGGGTTCAAGGTCACCGACGCCTGGCTCGAGCACCTGATGCAGTCGTCGGTCCGGTTCAACTCCGGCGGTTCCGGTAGTTTCGTCAGCGAGGATGGCCTCGTGTTGTCCAACCACCACGTGGGCGCCGACGCCATCCAGAAGCTCAGCACACCGGAGAAGGACTACATGCGGGATGGGTTCCAGGCCCGCCGGCTCCAGGACGAGATCCGCTGCGTGGATCTTGAGCTCAACGTCCTGCAATCCATCGAGGACGTGACCGCCCGGGTGGCCTCAGCGGTTCCGAAGGACGCGTCGGCCGAGGCCGCGGCGCTGGCCCGACGGAAGGTCATCGCCGAGATCGAGAAGGAGTCCCAGGACCGTACCGGCCTGCGGTCCAACGTGATCACCCTGTTCCAGGGCGGCGCCCACCACCTCTACCGGTTCAAGCGCTACACCGACGTACGGCTCGTCTTCGCCCCCGAGAAGCAGGCGGCCTTCTTCGGTGGCGATCCTGACAACTTCGAGTTCCCCCGCTACGACCTCGATTTCTGCCTGATGCGCGTCTACGAGGACGGCAAACCTGCCAAGGTCCCCCACCATCTGACGTGGTCCAGGAACGGGACGAAGGAGGGGGATCTCACCTTCGTCTCCGGACATCCCGGCAGGACGAGCCGACTGCTGACCCAGGTGGAACTGGAGTACCTGCGGGATGTCCAGTTCCCCGCCACCCTGGATCGACTGAAGCGTCTCGAAGTGCTGCTGCAGTCATGGAGCGCCCGGAGTCCCGAGAATGCGCGTCGGGCGGCCGATGAGCTCTTCGGGTTCCAGAATTCCCGGAAGGCCCGCGACGGCGGCATGGCCGGCCTGCTGGATCCGGTGCTCATGGGCCGGAAGGCCGAGGCCGAACGCCAGTTCCGCCAACGGCTCCGCGAGAACGGATCTTTCCCGGAGGCCGAGGCGGCCTACGACAGGATCGCGGACGCCCAGCGAGAGATCGGGCGCATCGCCCCCCGGTACCGGCTGATCGAGGGAGGCCAGGCCTTCAACTGCGACACGTTCGACATCGCCAAGACCCTCCTGCGTTCCGGGGACGAGAGGGCCAAGCCCAACGGAGAACGTCTGCCCGAGTTCTCCGAGTCCCGAAAGCCGTCCCTGGAAATGGACCTCTTCTCCGACAAGCCCATCCATGAGGACCTGGAGATACTGAAGCTCACCGAGTCGCTCACCTACCTCGCCAACGAGCTGGGGTTCAAGGACCTGACCGTCCAGACGATCCTGGGCGGGAAATCCCCGCAGGTCCGCGCCACCGAACTGGTCCTGGGCTCCAAGCTCCGCGGCGTGACCACCCGGAAGACGCTCTACGAAGGCGGTGCCGATGCGGTCCAGGCGGCGAAGGATCCCCTGGTGGAACTCGCCCGCCAGATCGACGTGGAGGCCCGGGACCTGCGCAAGAAGATCGAGGCCCAGGGCGAGCTGAAGCAGCAGGCCCAGGCCGCGATCGCAAAGGCCCGCTTCGCGCTCGACGGCGCCACCTCTTACCCCGACGCCACCTTCACCCTGCGGCTCGCTTACGGAACCGTGCAGGGCTACACCGAGTCCGGAAAACCGGTCGCGCCGTTCACCACATTCGCCGGGCTCTATGAGCGCAACGCGCTGATGAAGAACCAGGCGCCGTTCGACCTTCCCAAGCGCTGGTTCAGGAGGAAGTCCGCCCTCGACCTCAAGACTCCGTACAACTTCGTGAACACCGCCGACATCATCGGAGGCAATTCCGGGAGCCCGGTCGTGAACCGGGACGGTGAACTCGTTGGACTCATCTTCGACGGCAACATCCAGTCGCTGGTCCTCGACTTTGCCTACGATGACGTGATGGCCCGCGCCCTCAGCGTCGACAGCCGGGCGATCCTAGAGGCCCTCGATCAGGTGTACGGCGCCCGGGAGATCGTCCGGGAGCTGCAGTCCGGGATGCGTCCAAACCGCTGACGGCTCTGAGGGGCGTCCGAATCCAAGATTCCGAACGGCACGTTGAAGGCCTCGCCCCGGGTCTCAGCGCCCTCCGTATCCCTGCCAGACCCACAAGAGGGTTTCGGCCAGCGTCTGTTCATAGATCTTGGATTCGCAGTGGCCGGAGGCCCTGCTGAACACATACCGATACGGGTATCCCTTCGACTTCAGGGCGGCCGCGGTGCGCTCGCCCGCCATCACCCAGTTGCGGTGGCTCTCCTCGGGATTCTTCGCGCCGTTGTCGTTCTCGGACACGTGGGTGAAGATCCGGAGCGGCTTCTTGCCGGCGGTCTCGATCAGGCGCTTGGAGGAGTGGTACTCCCACGCGCCAAACGGAAACATCGCTTCCTCGGGGGCGTCGTCATCCTGCTGGTCGACGAACGTCCCGGAGTAGGCGATGACGCGACGGAAGAGATCCGGTCGAAACCAGGCCATGGTCAACGCCGCTGCACCACCCGAGCTGCATCCCATCACCGCACGGCCCTCGGGGTCCCGAGTCAGCGCGAACTTTGGATAGGCGGCCCGGATCTCCGGGTTCTGGTTCACCGCCGAAAGCACCTCCCCATCGATGAACCGGGCCAGCCGGTCCGACATCGTATCGTATTCCAATCCGCGCTGGCTGTTCTTGCTGTCGCTCCCCCCGTTCTCCACCGCCACCACGACGAAGGCAGGCAGGCGACGGGCGGGCTCCGGGACGGTGGTGAGATTGTCGAGCGCGTTCCGGATCAGCGAGAGGGGTCCTGGGCCATCGTGGACCACCAGCACCGGGGCCGCGGTTCCATCCTGATAGGCAGCCGGGATGTAGACGAAGATCCGACGCTCCTTCCGCACGGGTTTCTTCGCAGGTTCCAGCGTAGGATCGTCGCCGCGGAAGATCCGGCTCTGGGCGAGCGGCATCGAGAACTCGAACTGACGCCCCTTGACCCGACCCTGCTCGGTCAGGGCCGGATCGATCTGGTATTCCGGCCCCACCACATGGTGACCGTTGGCAAGTCCGGCCGACGACTCGGCGGCCGCGACGGTCGCCAGAACACCGGCGACGGCCACCACTCCGCGTCCCACAGCCAGGACGCTTCCAACCCATCCCCGAAGACATGCGTTCCAGATCATGAGCCTGATGTCGCCGTCCCGGGACCGCGGAAACAAGCCTCAACTACTGCGACGGCGGGAGCACTCCATGACCAAACCATCACCGGACAGCCTCAAGCCGGCTCCGGACGGCCGTCCATCGCTCCGAGCACCGCAAGCGCGCAGGTTCCAGTTCCGCGGAGGCGATTGGGGTGTCCTCGATGGTCCTGCGGCAGGAGCGAACCAGTGCCTCCATCGCCTCCTGCTCGACATCCTCGGGGACGGCATCGCCAGAGCAACGATCGCCCCACTCGGTCCGGGTGATCCAGTCGCTCGGGAGCAGCGTGGCAATGGGTTGCCCGTCTATCGAACGGATGACCAGCCGGACGAACAACCGGAAGTACCTCCTCCACAGCCACGGGACGGGGGCCATCCTGTTGGCACCACCCGCCTCCGCTGCGGCGGCGAATCGCCGCCAGTCGTCCTGGAGGGCCTGGGTCCTCAGATGTTGCAGCGACCTCCATGTATTCGCGCGATGGAGCCGGTAGCCCCACAGCAGATCCGGGACGAACACCGGCTCCACATGGGGCAGGCATCGCAGCAGGAAATCCCGATCGTCGGACATCACCGCCTCCAGATGGAATCCACCTGCACGATCGAAGACCTCCCGGGAGAAGACGAAGTTGCTCGACGACACCGGAAGGTGGCACGCCAACAGGGCGAAACCCACGGTCGGAAAGGCGGCACACGCGGCATGCATCCGGGCCTGGTCCCGGGAAAATGATTCCGCCTCCATGGCATCCTCGGAGCTGAAGGCCCGGCCACCACTGAAAGCGAAGAAGGGGGCATCTGGTTTTCTCAATGCCAGGATCCTCGAGAGCCGATTGGGAGCATGCCAATCGTCCGAATTCAGGATTGCCACCAGATCGGTCTCAACCCGCTCCACCATCGAGTTCAACGTACGGACGACGCCGCGGTTCGCCTGGCGATCGAACCGGCATTCGAGGGTGGAGACGCGGTCCAGCGCCGCGCGGATCACCTCGGTCGAGCCATCGGTCGAGCCATCATCCACCACATGCAAACGGACTCCCGGGTGATCCTGCGCAGCAACGGAGGCGATCGCCTCCGCCACATAGGCTGCGTGGTTGTGGCACGGGATCAGGACCGTGATGGGGTCCGCCGGGCGTTGTCCCCTCTCGAATGCCCCACCGCACGCCTCCTCAAACTCCCCACGTGCATCCATCCTTCCCATGCGCTCAGGGAAACAGCCGACATCCTCGGGGGCAAGTTCACGCACCCCACGAGGTCAAGGGTTGAAGGAGGCTCGGGAGGCATTCTTGCGCACGAGACAGGACCTTCCGCCGCGTAGGCTCCCGGTTTGGAGCCGTTTTGCACGTTGACGCAGCCACCGGATCACTGGCAAGGCTCCTGCTGGTGGAAGGAGTCGGCATAACATCACTAAAATGAAAAACAACAACCCAACGCAGGGCGAGCAGCCCGTGGTCGGCAACCCGGCCCGGCGTCGCTTCATCTCGCGCCTGTCCAGGACCGCCACCGCGGCCGTGCCGCTCGCCATGGTCGCCACCATGGGACTGCCAAAGGCCCAGGCCTACTGAACGAGGCTGCCATGAACTGCAGCACTCCCAAACTGGCACGCGGGATTCGCGGACCTGCGAATCCTGCGCGCCGGCGTTTCGTCGCCCGGCTATCGAAAACCGCCACCGCGGCGGTGCCTCTGGCGACGATTGCCTTCGTCGGACTTCCAAAGGTCCAGGCAGGCTACTGATTCGGAACACGGAGACCTTGGGGACAAGGCGGTGGATACCCCGTGACACCGAAGCCCCCCCACCCACTAGTCGTCGCGACACTGTCGTCGATCCTGTCGAGCCCGGAGCGGTGCCCGGCGCTCTTCGAATCCGTGGACGACTGGCACGAGCTTCTGTCCCTGGCCCACCGGTGGTGTGTGTCGCCCGTCCTGTGGGTCCGGGTCCGTAACTCGACCGCAGCCGCCGCGATTCCCAAGCCGGTCCTCGATCGGCTTCAGCACGACTATCATCAGAACTTCCGCAGGAACCACGCCCTGAGGGAACAGCTGTTGGCGCTGGCGAAGCGGCTCCAGGCCAACGGAGTGTCACCCGTCGTCCTGAAGGGGGGCATCCATCTGCTGGCCCCCCCATCCGGAAACCCCGGACTGCGCGTCATGGGGGATGTCGACCTTCTGATGCCCCGCGAGGAGGCCCTGGCCTGCGAGGCCTACCTCAGGGACTGGGGCTGGGAGGTGACACCCGACGGAGAGACGCGCGAGGAGGACCATCACCTGTCCCGACGACACCTGCCCGGACAGGAACTTCTGGTCGAGATCCATACGCGTCCGTTCTACGACGCGACCGACTGGATCACGGCGGAGTTCCTCCGCGACAGTGGTTCCCTTCCTCCGGCGTGCGAAGGGCTTCGGATTCCCAGCCTCCACCATCGGATGCTGCACAACGCCCTCCACGCCTTCTCGGACTTCGTCATGGCCCACCGGGCCATCCAGTTCATGACCTACCCGGACAAGGTGGTCCCCTTCGTGGACCTGAGGCAGCTCCTCGACTACGCCGACCTCGTCCGGATCGGCGGCGATGGGATCGACTGGAAACGGCTGGCAGCGGATGCCGAGGCGGTCGGAGGCCTTCGTCGGCTCCACCAATGGGGATTCCTGGCGAACCGTCTCATGGACACCCGGATCCCATCCGTGGCGGCACGCCGTTGTGCGATCCCCAGCGAATTGCGCACCCCCACGGGACTACCACGTCATCTGATGCGTCTGGGTCTTGAGGCGGTGGGGCTCTGGGAACCGGTCGATCGATGGCGTCAGACGTGACCGCAGTTTCAGGCGGATAACCTGAGGGCGGTCAAACCCTTCTCCCACGTCGGCGACTCCCCCCTCGGCCTGATCCCGGTGCAAAGACGTCGCCGGCCCGAGAGGATCTGGACACTGGACAGCGCTTCCATCAACCCAGGTCCTGCAGCCATCGGAACGCGGCATCGACCTCACCGTCACCCACGGAGAGACGGATGTGGGTCGCATCGGCCAACGCCTCCATGACATGGCCTGCGGCCTGGTCCGGTCGGGGCGAGAAATTCCGCAGCTGGGCGGTGAGTGCGGACTCCCACGAACCACGTTGGAGAACGTCGGTGTCCAGCCCCGGTCCGGGCCGCCTGCGGAGGTGGAGGACCCACCGGACCGGATGTCGTTCCCCGACCGGGACGAAGCCGCCGGAGCGTCTTGGAAACAGCAGGGACTTCTCCCCGTCGAGGCACGCCTCGAAGGTCCCCTCCGGCCAACCCGTCCGCGCCTGGACGTCATGGGCGGCCATCACCCGTCGTTTGACCGGTCTTGGGCAGGGCGAGGCCATGCCGTCGGCCGGATCAATCCAGACCAGGTCATCTCCCAGGACGGGCAGGCCGGTTTCCAGGGCCCGCAGGGACAGGGTCGACTTGCCGGACCACGGTTCGCCACAGAGCAGGACCACTCCTCCGCGCAGCAGGATCGACGCGCCATGCACCAGGGTCAGGCGCGCCCGGACCGCCAGCAGATCACTGACGCTCAACACGAGCCACGCCCACAGGTCCTCCGGGCTGGCGAAGGTCTTGTCCTCCGAGCGATCGGCCGCGTGGACCCGGACCCTTTGACCATCCAGCAGCACGAGATCGCGATGGCCCGGAAGAGGAACATCCCAGGTCGGCGTCAGTCCGGTGAAGTCCATGATCCGGTGCAACAGTTCGGGATCGCAGGACGTGACCCGGACGCTGGCCCCACCCCAGGCGAACACCCCATCCCGAGGGGTGCCGGCAGAGTGGACTCCGCCGACGAGGTCACGGATCGCAGCCCAATGGGCATGACAGGACTGGGCCAATTCCTCGGCAGACGCGGCCGCCGTCGAGGGTGGCAGACCACCGCCCGAGATCAGCCGTCGGATCGAGGCGTTCTCGAACCCGGACGGCAGATCCGGGATGCCGGGCGCCAGGCTTGCAGGTTGGATTACCGCGGGAGGAAACAGGGTGCCAATGGGTTCCCCGGATCCAAGACGACACGCCCTCGCGAAGATGGGAAACAGGCGGGGCCAGTTCCCCGGAGTCGGAGCCAGCCGGTTCTCCGTGGGTCGGCAGGCCCAGTCCGAGAACGCCTCAAACAGCAGTCGGAGCTCGGTGCGCTGGCGGTCCCGGTGGTTCCGATAGGTGTTGGTGGAGTGCACCCGGTACCGCAGCAGGGGCTCCGGATGGAACCGGGGTTCGACATGGCGGAGGGCCTGCAACAGGAAATCCCAGTCCTGGGACAGGGGGAGGTTCTCGCGGAACCGGACCCCCCTCTCAAACAGGGCCCGATCGAACAGGAAATTGCTCGAGGAGATCGCAAAACCCCCGCGCAGGAGCGAAAAGCCAACGGTCGGCAGGGCGAGTCCGCCCCGAAACATGCCCGGATAGAACTCTCGCCAGGCCTCTTCATCCGAGATCCCCTCGCCGAAAAGGAACTCCACCGCCGAAAACCCAAAGTGGTGCCCGGTCTCGGGAACCTCCTGGAGCATCCGCTCGAACCGGGTCGGCACCAGCAGGTCATCCGAGTTCAGGATCGCCACCCACTCCGCCCGGACTCCCGTAATGAGTTCGTTCAGCGTGGCGGAACAACCCTGGTTCCCTCGCGTGCGGAACTCACATCGCATTCCGGCAGGTGCCTCGGACAGGACCCGCTCGACCACTGCGGGAGATCCATCGGTGGATCCATCGTCCAGAACGTGAAGTTCCAGGTCGCTGTGGGTCTGGGCGAACACCGACCTCAGGGTCTCGCCGATGAAGCGGGCGTGGTTGAACGAGGGAACCACCACCGCAATGCGCTGGGATCGGCGCCTCGGAACTGAACCCTCGGTTCTACTCATCCGGCGGAGTGTGTCCCTGGAGGTTCAACCACGAGGAATCCCGCCCCAACCAACTCCTCGATGAACCGGACCACGTGCTCCTCATGGGTCTGACGGGGAGTCTCTGGTCGGGCTTCGACCATCATCTCCACCCACTCGGATGGCTCGGGGATTTCCTCGACCGTGTCCCAAAGCAGGGCTCCGACTTCGTTGAGGAGACGGAATTCGAGACTCGTCAGATGCATGAGGACAATCTCATCGCCGACGCGTTCGAAATCGATCCCCGAGGCCTTCGCCACCCGCGCCGGAAGCCGTCTACCCGAAAGATCACCGGCCGTGGCCTGGTCACTCGGGGTTGTTCCCGGAACTTCCGATCCCTCAGCGGGCTCACCCATGGGCCCGATCCTCCCCATTCCACCCGGATGGACCAGCCCGAAAACGGCGTTCCCCGAGGCCGATCCCAAGCAAAACCTCACCACGCGCCGTAGGAGCACGAGAAGTATTTTCCTTCCGGGAACTCTGGGGCACTGTCCGCCAGTCTCTCACGGACCTCCCCGGATCCGTCCGGACCGGGGGAGGCCCATTTCCGACCATGCCTATTCCCACCGTTTCCCCCGAAGCCGTCGCCACCGCCTCCCAGCAGCTCGATGCCCATCTCCTGGAGATCATCCAGTGGCACTTCAGTCCCGAGACCGGATGCCCCTTCTGGCTGGACTGGGCGGCCAAGAACTGGGACCCGCGCAAGGAGATCCGCTCCTTCGCCGACATCGGCAAGTTCCCGCACTTCCAGGATGAGTTCCTCCGGGACCTGCAGCCGGAGTCATGGGTACCCGCCGCTTTCAAGTGCAAACCGTTCAACATCTTCGAGACGGGCGGCACCACGGGCATGCCCAAGCAGCGGATCGGGTGGAACGACTACAAGGTCGATTACTCCGAATTCAGCGACAAGATCTCAGACGAGCATTTCCCGCGGGGCGGGGCCTGGCTGATGATGGGACCGACCGGTCCCCGTCGGCTGCGCCTGGCCATCGAGCACCTGGCGAACGTCCGCGGCAGCTCCTGCTACTTCATCGATCTCGACCCGCGCTTCGTAAAGAAGGTCATCTCAGCCAAGCAGTTCGACGTCGCCAAGCAGTACATGGCGCACGTGGTCGACCAGGCCGCCACCATCCTCAAGCACCGCAAGGTCAGCGGCCTGTTCACAACCCCGAAGCTCCTCGAGGCCCTTGCCGAGCAGGTGAATCTCTGGGACGCCGGCATCCGCGGGGTGTTCTGCGGTGGGACGTCCATGAAGCCCCAGGAGGTTCGCTTCCTCGTCGAGGAACTGCTTGAGGGCCGCATCGGCTTCTATCCGACCTACGGCAACACCCTCATGGGTCTCGCTGCAAGCGTGCCGCTCCAGCCCGAGGATAACTTCAGCGTCACCTACTATGCCCCCCAGCCGCGGGCGGTCCTGCGGGTCGTGAAGCCCAATTCCACCCACGAGCTCGTGGCCTATGGAGAATTCGGCCGGGTCGAGCTCACCACGCTCACCAAGGAATTCTTCATGCCGCGCTTTCTGGAGCGCGATGAGGCCATCCGCCGCGCCCCGCGTCCGCCCTACGCCTGGGATGGCGTGGGTGATGTCCGGCCCTTCGGCGCGATGGAGAAGAACATCGTCGAGGGCGTCTACTGACGCCTCTCCAACGAGACCGGGAACGTCATTCCTGAAACCGAGCCGCGAATTTCGGCGACTGCCGGAGGAAGCGGATCGGGTTCTGGTAGATGACGCGGTCGATCGACTCCGGGGTCCATCCCCGTCGGCGCATCTCCAAGGCCGTCCGGGGGATGGCCAACGGGGCGCTCTCACCCCAGTCGCACGCGGAATTCATCCAGAGCCGGTCGTGCCCGTGGACGTCAAGGATGTCCACCGCCCGGGCCGGGGTGCACTTGCTGATGGGATATAGGGTCATGCCCGCCCAATGGCCGCGACCGAGGACCCTCTTCACGGTGTGTTCCTCGACATGATCAATGAGCACCCGCTCCGGACGGATGCGGGGCTCGTTCTTCAGGACGTCGAGGATGAGCTGGGTGCCCTTGGACTTGTCCTCGAGGTGCGGGGTGTGGACGAGAACCAGCTGGTCCTTCCGGGCCGCGAGATCGACATGCTTCTCGAGGATCCGGAGCTCGTTGCGGGAATTCTTGTTGAGTCCGATCTCACCGATGCCCAGCACGGTGGGCTTGTCGAGGAACTCCGGGATCACAGCGAGGACATCCTCGGCGAGGGCGAGGTCCTCCGACTCCTTGGGGTTTAGGCACAGCCAGCAGAAATGGGGTAGGCCGTATTTTGCTGCCCGGGCAGGCTCGTACTCGGTCAGCTGGCGGAAGTAGTCGCGGAATCCCTCGACCGAGCCCCGGTCGAAGCCCGCCCAGAACGCGGGCTCGCAAACGGCCGCACAACCGGCGGTAACCATGTCCTGGTAGTCGTCGGTGGTCCGGCTGACCATGTGTCCGTGGGGCTCAATGTAGCGCATAGCGTGACCAAATGGACGGCGCTGGGAGGCTGGCCGTCAACTCCGAGGAACACCGGAGGGCACCGATGGCCTTCCCCGCAAGAAAAACGGCCGGGCAGAGGCCCGGCCGCAATGATGAGGAACAACGGAAGATCCAACCGTCTCAATCCGCCTGATTCGCCGGGCGTTTGCTGGGCTTGCCCCCCTGGGGCCCGCCTTCGCCGCCACGACCGCCGCCGGGGCGCTGCTTGCCACCCCCAGGACCCCCAGGACCACCGGGACCCCGACCGCGCCGCTCCTCCTGCATCTTCTCATACTTCGCGAACTGGTCCGGGGTCAGGATGCCCTTGATCTTGGCCGGGGTGGCGGCACGGATCTCGCCCATCTTCGCCCGACGCTGCTCCGGGGTAAGGTCGGCGCTCTGACGCAGGGCACGCTGCTGGTCCATCTGGTCCTTGAGGATCTCGCGGATCTTCGCTGCCTGCTCCTCGGAGGCACCGATCTCCTGCAACCAGGCATCGCGCTGGGGACGGCCCGCATCGCCGCGCTTGCCGCCGCCACCCGGTCCTCCGCCGGGAGGAGGGGTCGGCTTGTCGCCGTCCGCCCCGAAGGCGACGGGCAAGGCGAGGGTGGCCACGAGGGTGAGTACCGAGAGGAAACGTGATGTGAGGTGTTTCATAGATTCATCGGGGCAGACGTTGGCCCCAGGGCCACGGTTACAAGGGATCTTTTCAGGGTGCCGATGCCTTCGGGGGATGCGACCGCACCATCAAGAATTCCATCGGCCCAAACCGTCTTCGGAGGCTATGCTCCTCCCGTGCACCGCAGCACCCAACGACCGGTCCGCCCCAGGGGGGTTCGAGGGTTCACCCTCCTCGAACTGCTCGTGGTGATCGCGATCATCGCCGTGCTGGTCGCGGTGCTGCTGCCGGCCCTCGGCAAGGCCAAGAGCCAGGCGAAGAAGGTGAACGAGATCTCGTCGGCCCGTCAGCTGATGCTGGGCTGGACCCTCTACGCGCAGGACCACCAGGAACGCGTCCTCAAGGGATACAAGCACTTCCAACCCGGTGAGCCCCTGCCGATCGACCGATCCGGCAACCCGGTCCCCCACCCGATCAACAGCCGCTACCCATGGCGCCTCGCGCCCTGGCTGGGGAAGAACTTCGGGGTGATGTACGCCAACGAGAACGCTCCCCTTCTCCGTCAGTTCGAGTCGATGCCCGACCCCTTCATCGCCACCTACGCGGCCAGTGTCTTCCCCTCGCTGGGCATCAACGCCACGTTAGTGGGAGGAGATGACCTGGAACTGCCTCCCGTGCCCCGTGCCTTCGAGCAGTTCGGTGAGTTCTGCGTCCTGCGCACCTCCGATGCCAAGCGGCCGGACAACCTCCTCGTGTTCTCATCAGCCCGGGGACCATTCGAGGGCAAGGTCGTGAACGGCTTCTATCAGGTGAAGTCGCCCTACTTCATGGCCCGCCGATGGTCCCAGGCCTTCAATCCTGCCGACGGACCCGAGGCCTGGGGGCATGTCCACCCCCGGTTCTCAGGCCGCGCCGTCACCGGTATGCTCGACGGACACGTCGAGGCCATGAACCACCGTGAACTGCAGGACATGCAGCACTGGTCCAACCAGGCCGACCGGCCAGATTGGTCGCTGCAACGGGTACGATGATCGCCAGAGGACGTCGAGGCTCCGAAGGCTTTCGGTGTTCCCCGCCTCGCCCCTCTGCCGGAAGCTTCCAGTCCGGCCTCAGTCCGGCTTGTGGACCGAGTGACACTTCTTGCAGTCCGACGCCGCCTTCCAGCTCACCAGAGCTCCGGGGGCGTTGTTCGCCAAGGCCACGGCCGCCTCGTGAAGGGCGGTCGTCTTCTGGGTCCAGCTCGCAAGGTCGCCCTTGACCGGCTTGTTCAGGGCCAACTGTTCGGTCAGATAGGCCATGCGCATCTTGTCGGCCTGCGTTCCCTTGTCCTGGCTCAGCCGGGCCGCGATGGAACCCTTGCCCTCGAACCCCTCCTCCATCACCTGCTCGGAACTGAGCTTGGGCTTCGAAGACGTGGTGGAACAGCCGGCGAGGAGACCGAGACCCAGGGCGGCCGCGATCAGGGCCGATTTAGGAGTGGCGTGTGATTTCATGGAAGCGTATGAGATCCAGAAGTTCCCCGTAACCAGTTTGCAGATCCAGCCCGGAAACCTGGAAACCGTTCCATCATGGGACGCCATTACATCCATTTCACGTGGTCGTTCCTCCCGGATTCCGCTCCGGAGCGACACCCTTGCTGCGCATGAACCCGTCGGCGACCCACCCGGGAAACGAGTCATTGTGCGACGCCTACGCACGGCTCAACGGCGGCACACCCGGGGCTTTTGAGCGCCGGATGTTTGTCCGCTGCGTCTCCCCGGGGTATCGCCCCTTCGCCTTCGTGCTGATCCGACTGGTGCCGGACTGGTTCAGCCTGGACCTGGAGGTGCTCGAGGACATCGGACGGTCCACCCGGCTGGATGAGGTCCGGGAACTGTGCGGCGATTTCAAGGTGGGGGTTCGACACCGACCCAGCTTCATCCGGGACACACTCGGACTCCGGACCTCCGGACGACGGGTCTTCGCGATCGCCCAGCAGATCCTTGGGCCACGGCCGTCCTCCTGAGCAGAACGCCTGTCCGAGGCCTCAGGTCCAGTGGACCCGTTCGCCCCGGGTTGGGACCCCGGATCCGGCCACGAGCTTCTCCTGGGGGTTCCGGAACCGGATGCCGGCGAAGTCCATGTAGTGGTCGAAGACCTCCGTGTTCTCGACAAAGCCCCGGAAGCGTTCCGCCTGGGGACCCAGGGCATGGATCGGGACATGGTCTGACGTATGGGCCGTGCTGGTGAAGCTCACTCCCAGATGGTTCGCCAGGACCTGCCCCAGGGCCCCGAGATCTGAATTCAGGCCATCGAACAGGCTGTATCCCTTCTTCTGGACAAAGGGGGTCAGGGCATCGACCCGGCGGCTGGACGGAGCGTAGCCCGTCGACTCCTTGAGGATCGCGATGCGATTGGCGGTCGTCTCAGCGAGCTTCAGCCGGTTGAGGATTTCTCCAACCGACTGCCGCATCGCGGAGACGTTGCGGAAGACCTTGGAGCTCTGCCCATAATGGTCCCCGAGTCCGTTCAATCCAGGATTGCCCGTGGCATGGTCGCTGGTCATCACCAGCAGGGTGTCGGGGTGTTCCTTCTGGAACTCCAGGCAGACATCCAGCGCCTCGTCGAACCCGATCATCTCGAGGATGGCGGCGGCGGCATCGTTGTTGTGACACCCGTGGTCCACACGGCCACCCTCGACCTGCAGGATGAAGCGTTCCGCCGCGGCGAGCTGCCGCAGCGCGGCACGGGTCATCGCGGCCAGTGAGGGCACGGGATCGGGTCGGGTCAGCCCTCCCTTCTGGTCCACGACGTAGGGGATATGGCTCGGGGAGAAGACCCCCAGCCATCGACCGTCTCTGGGAGCAGCGGCGAGATCGGCCGGGTTCTGCAGCACGGCAAAGCCCGCCTTGCGGAAGTCCGCCAGCAGGTCGCGCTGGTCCTTGCGCTCCTTCGCCAGGAAGAACTTCCGGCCACCACCCAGGGCCACATCGACCCTCCGATCCAGATACTGCACGGCGATGTCCTCGGCATCGTCGCGGCTCTTGACCGACGCGATGAATCCCGACGGGGTCGCGTGGGTGATCTCGGTGGTGGTCACGAGTCCACGCTGCCAGCCGGCCTCGCCCAACAGCTCATAGAGCGTCAGGAGGGGACGCCCCCGGCTGTCCTGGTTCACCTTGCCGTTCGGGATCCGCACCCCGGAACCCCAGGCCGAGGCGGAGGCCGAGGAATCGGTGACCAATGAATTCTGGGACCGCACATCCATGGTGCCGACCTGGAGATCCGGGCGCCGCAGCAGCTCGAACCACGTCAGACGGCGTCCGCGATGGATCTGCGAGTGGTGGTCCGCACAGGCCAGGATCCCGGACCCCATGCCATCGGCCACGAGATGGATGACACGACGGGGCGCCCCGGACGCCGGGACATAGGCCGGAACCGTCGGACCCGGGCCGTGGGCAGAAGCGGAGCCGGCTCCACCCGGGGAATGGGCGCATCCGGCGCCGACCCACGGCGCCGCGAGGAGGGACTGGAGGAATTGACGACGACGATTGTCCATGTCGGCTGACTGAAAAACCTAACGGGTTCTCCAATGCTGTCATTCGAAGATGTTCCGGAAACGTGAAAAGCCGGTGATGCGTCCGGAATCCGGTCCGTGGACACCGGAGGGTTGGGGAGCGTCACCCTGCTTGGGACTTGCCATCCGGTTGCCGTCGCGAGAAGGACTGGCCCGTTGAATCCCAGCCGCTGGATCCTCCTCGCCGTCGTCCTCCTCCTCGACGTGCTCCTCGTCGTCGTCTGGCAGCATCGTCTCGAGCATCGGTTCGATGATCTCATCCAGACCGCCGCCCGGCGCTACGGGGTGGATCCATCCCTGGTGAAGGCGGTGGTCTGGCAGGAAAGCCGGTTCGATCCCGATGCCCGGGGAACCGTTGGAGAGCTGGGCCTCATGCAGGTGACCGAGAACGCGGCCCTGGAGTGGGTCTCCGCGGAAAGGGTGAAGGGGTTCCACAAGGACCATCTTCTCGACCCCCGCACCAACACTCTCGCCGGGACATTCTATCTTGGAAAGATGGTGCGGCGGTACGCCCAGACGGACGACCCCCTGCCGTTCGCGCTGGCCGACTACAACGCAGGCCGTGGCAATGTGCTGAGGTGGATGACGGGAGCGGCCAGGACGAATGGTCAGACCTTCACCCAGACGATTGGATTCCCATCGACCCAGACCTACGTCGGTTCCGTCACCTCGAGATTCCGGAAATACCGGTCCGAGGCACGACCTTGAGGGGAGCGACTGCCCCCCATGGATCGGAGGCCCGACCCGGACTCATCCAGCCCGAGGGCGCTGGCGTGTGATCTGGATAGCCACGAGCATCAGGATCACATTGCAGGCGGCCATGATCTGGGCGACCTCGCGGAAGGCGACCAGCGGGGGCGAGGCCAGGAAGTGGCCGCGGAGACCCACGAGGAGACCCATGAACAGCAGGGCCACGCCCAGGGCCCAGGGGACGATGCCGAACCGCTCCTGCGCGAGGAGGTTGCTCACGAGCACATTGGCTACGGCGTAGGCCAGCATCGCCCAGGCACACCACGGGACCAGGTCCGCGGCGGCCCACCGTTCGGGCGACCGGAAGAAGAGGATCTGCAGGGGAAGCTTGGGAAAGAGCGTGAAGAAACCGACGCAGAGCGACCCGACCCCGAGGGTTCCCAGCATCGCCAGCGTGAGGGCATTGCTCTGAGAGCCGCTCTCGGAGCTCCGGACGATCTTCGGGAACATCACCATCGCCAATGGCACTGTGATCTGGGTCATGGCAAACCCGATCATGGCCGCCGGGAGGTATCGCTCACCGAGCAGGAACTCCTGGGTCCGATCTGCGGGGATGATGGCCTTCAGGAAGACGCTGTCGAAATTGACGAGGGCCAGCATCGCCCCGGCACCCACGGTGAAGGGCAGGATGCGTCCCAGCCACGGACCCCACTGGAATCCCGAGCCGGGATGGAGCCAGAGTCTCCGGCTTCCCCACGCGGCGAGCACCATGGACGCTGCCATGGCGAGGAATGCCGCGGTCATCGCCCCGACGGCTCCCGAGTGCAGACCCAGAACGGCCAGGCACATGCCGGCGAATCGCAGAAGCCCGTCGAGGATGCTGACCCAACCGAGGGTGCCAAAATCCTCCAAGCCCTGGAGGGCTCCACGGAGCACCGGGGTGACCAACCAGAGCAAGGCCACTCCAAGCGTGGGCCAGATCACGCGGCCATCGCCGAGCTTGAGATGCGCGTTGATCGAATCAAACGACAGGGCCGCCACCACGACCATCCCAAGCCAGAGCACGAAGACGGCCACCAGAACCTGGCGGATCGTGGAGGACAGCTCCCGGAGTCGAACCTCATCCAGCGCCGCCGCGGTCTGGCGGGCGAAGGCGTTCTGCAGTCCGGCACTCGGGATCCCCAGCAACAGGAAGAGCCGCAGCATCGCGAAGAAGATCTCGTACTGCGACGTCGCCATCTGGCCCGCGACCGTGTGGACCGCGGTCATGAAGGCCCCACCAAACACGGTGGCGAACGACAACCATGCACTCTGCCGCAGAAAGCTGCCTCGGGTGGGGTCTTTCACTGGCCGTTGAATACTGTCTCCCACAGCAACCGGCGAGCAGAACCGTGCGAAGCCAGCGGGGGGGAGGCGGCACACGGACGGCGGGTGGAGGCCGCAGAACCCGCAGCCTCCACCCCCCATGCCGGGCTCAACGGGACGCGAGAGGCTCCTCGGGCCCCACCTTGTGGATCGTGCCGATGATCTCGGACCTCAGCTCGGTGCCATCCGCCGCCGAGATGGAGTAGCGGACGCTGTACTGGTCCGCCTCGGTCATCCCCGGGATCTCCAGGAACAGGGTCCGCTTGTCGGCCGCCAACCGGGCCGACTTCACCTCGAGCCGATCATGCGCCTGCTTGGCGGGATCCTTCACCGAAAGCTCGGGCGAACCATAGCCGCCGCTGTACCGGTAGTTCCAGACCTCGACGGCGTAGCCGGATGCATCCTGGGCGGTTGCCGCGTCCAGGTCGGCGCTGAACGTGATCCGGATGCCGTTCTTTGCGACATGCGATTGGACCGGCATCTGGACCGGCTTGCCCGTGTGCCGAACGCGGTAGAACCCGCCGTCCCGGGTCGCAGCATTCTGCCAGCCCTTGAGGCCGCACAGATAGAGCTGTCCATCCTGATCACTGAAACGTCCGCGCATGATGCCGCTGGAGAACTTCAGACCGAACGGAACCATGCTGGCCTGGACGGTGTCGCCGACCTTGTCCATGAGCACCGCGTAGAGCAGGCACTTGCCATAGCTCATGAACAGCGGAGCCCCCTTCCACGGTCCCCAGCGGTCGCTGGTGACATAGACCTGCCCCCCGCTGGAATTGTCCCAGCGCATCGGGAGCCAGCAGATGGGTTCATCATACGAGGTCGGGATCGGCATCTCGCCGTCCCAGCCCCTGAGCTTGTTCGCGGCCCGGGCAGCCGGGTCGCTGGGATTGACCTTGATCTCCCGGCCGTCCGGATATTTCAGGGTCAATTCACGCTGGGCCGCAGGAACCATCCCAAGGAAGGAGCCGGGGCGCACCAGGTTGAGCTTTGAGGACGGCATCCAGTGACCCTGGTTGTCCCCCACGAGCACCGTGTCGTCCGGGCCAACCGTCATGCCGTTGGGCGCCCGCAAACCCGTCGCAAAGACTTCGAGCTTCTTCCCGTCGGGTGAGACCTTGAGAATGGTTCCCTGGTGGGGTGATGTGACACTCGGTTCCCAGGGAGCCCCCTTGGCATAGTAGAAGTTCCCCTTCGAATCCGTGTGCAGGTCCAGGACGAACTCGTGGTAGTTGGGGGTCACCACGGTGTCGTTGTTGAAGTTCTCATAGAAGTCGGCCTCGCCGTCTCCATTGAGATCCTTCAGCCGCGTGATCTGGTCACGACCCGCCACGTAGATGTCCCCCTTCACGACCTTCAACCCCAGCGGCTGGAAGAGCCCGGAGGCGTATCGCTTCCAGGTGAGCTTCTTCAGCGTCGCGTCGATGCCCGAGACGATCCAGACGTCACCGTGGAAGGTGCAGATCGCGGCACGTCCTCCGGACAGGAAGTCAAAGCCGCCGAAGAACATGCTGACCTGGAACGGATTCGGGAACGGCTCCATGATCGTGTCGACCGCGTAGGGGCCCGACTCGGAACCCAGCTTGCCCTCCGTCACGAGGGTTTCCGTCCAACGCGCGGCCCCGCCGCGGGTCAGCGTCTTCGGCGAACCTGCGTTGGCCAAGCCGGGCATGGTCCCCGAGGCCGACAGGGCGACCGTGAGGGGCTGGTTCGCCGCCACCCGGTCCAGATGGAGCACAAGGTCACCATTCGGGAGGAGCTTCAGGCTCCCGGAGGTCTTGGAGCCCCCGGCCCACCCCACGGACAGCGGAGTCCCGTCCTTCTGGGTGAACAGCCCCCTGCCCTCGGGAAGCTTGATGGCAGGAACCGCCGGGTCGATGCCGCTCGCCAGCAGGACCGACACCGACTTCGCCGGGCTCCCAAACTCCAGGGTCCGGGTGAACACCGGGGTCGCCCCCTCCGTGACGTTCGGGGTCTCCAGGACCGGGACACCCCCGACCGTGTAGCTGAGGACCACCTGGTCCCCGTTCACATAGAGTCCCGAGTAGTGGGCCCAATCCTTCGGCAGCGGTCCCTGGGGATTCGCCCGGGGATCCGACAAGGCCTCCTTGGGACCCGACCACCCCGGCTCATTGGCCGTGGTGAAGGCCAGGGTTCCCTTGATGGACGGCGGCGGCGGCCACTCGATCTTGGTCAGCGTGTTGCCGAACTCGAGGAACTCGCCCGTCCATGCCGCAGCGAGGCGAAGCGTGTCGAGGTCGTAGACCACATAGGATTTCTTCGAGGGACCGAGGGTGATGGCGACGCCCTTCATGGCGGCCGCCTTGTCCTTGGCCAGCATGACGGTCCCGGACCAGAACGGTCCGCGCACCGGCTGGCCCGAACCCTGGGCGAGAGCTGTGAGGGATCCGACGAGGAGACCGGCCGCGAGGCCGAATCCGAGCCGGGGGAATTGGGATAGATTCACAGGAGTGAGATATGAGAGGTGGGAACGAGAGAGGAGTGAAGATGACCCCTTATCTAACTCCCGACAAGACACGGGATCTCGCCATGGGTCCCGATCTCGTGCGCCGCGCATGGCACACCCGTGAAGGGGGACGGGGTCGTCTGCAGTGTCAGAGGAACCCGGCTGGGCCTGTTCGATCCGCTCCACCCTCGCGGTCTAGATGGGGACGCAACGGAGCGCGTCCCTACCGGAGGGCGCTCCCGCGCCCCGTGATGCAAGGCACTGCATCACCCACCTGTGGACGCCTTCGGCGTCTGATCAGAAGACTCCTATACCCCTCTTTTTCTTCCTCTCTTCCCGTCTTTCCTCCGCGCCTCCGCGTCACCATGTGAATCCCTCTTCCCTTCTTCTCTCCTCCGCGTGCCCGCAGTTTCCGGTTGGCGCACCGAAACCGGTTCGCGGAGACTCGTCCGACCATGAGCCTGACGCTTCCCTCCGATCTCTTCATCGACGGCCGATACACCTCACCATCGGGCCGTTCGAGGACGTCCCTCGTGAACCCTGCGACCGAGGAGGTCTTCACCGAGGTGATCGCCGCGGATCTCCAGGACGTCGAGACGGCGTTCGCCGGCGCCCGCAAGGCCTGGGAATCCGGCTGGCGCGACCTTTCTCCGGGAAAACGCACCGAGATCCTCTTCGAGATCTGCCGGAAGCTCCGCGCTCACGCCGAGGAACTCGCGCAGATGGAGAGGCTCCAGATCGGCAAACCGATCGGCGACGCGCGCGACGAGGCCGGGCTCGGCGCCCGGGTCTTCGAGTACTACGCCGGGGCCATCACGAAGTTCGGGGGCCAGACCCTTCCCGTCAGCCGGGGTGGACTCGACTTCACGCTCCGGCAGCCCCTCGGCGTGGTGGCGGCCATCGTCCCCTGGAACTTCCCGTTCCCGATCGCCTGCTGGAAGGTCGCCCCCGCCCTGGCCGCCGGGAACTGCGTCATCCTGAAGCCCGCATCGATCTCCCCGCTGACCGCCCTAAAGCTCGCCGAGATCGCCACCGAGGCCGGCCTGCCCCCAGGTGTTCTGCAGGTGCTGCCCGGACCCGGTGGACGCATCGGGGACGCCCTGGTCACCCACCCGGGCATCCGGAAGGTCTCCTTCACCGGATCGACCGATGTCGGCCGGCGCATCATGGAACTCGCC
>SYEM01000108.1 GCA_005801385.1 Verrucomicrobiales bacterium
CGCCGGACCTTGGGATGCCGAAAAGTGACGGCATCCGAGCTGTCTACTTCAGCCGGGTGGGGTCGATGGCGACGTGTTTGATCTTCTCACGGCGCCAGGTGTAGGAGACTTGAACGGTCCCGCCAGCATCCTGGATCACAGCCGGGTAGCTATACTCGCCCTTTGAATCGTTCTCGAGCATCAGAACAGGTTCCCATTCGCTGCCGTTTCTCGAGGTCGCCACGGCCAGCTGGTGCCGGTTCTGTGTCCCTGGGTTGTAGACCAAAAGGGCACGCCCATCGGCCAGCATCACGGCGTCGACGGCGCTGTTGGGATTCGGGAGACCTGTCCTTCGGAGGTTGGACCATCGCCGGAGATCGCCGTCACACCACGAGGAGAGCACCGCCTGCTGCTTGGACCGACACAGGATCTGGAGACCGCGGTCCGGCCAGAGGAGAAGCGTCGGCTGGATGGCGCCCCATTCCATCGCGCTGTTGAGCGGCTCGCCGACGGTCCAGGGGCCCTCGGGGGACTTGCACCATTCCATGTGGACCCGCCATCCGGAGTCCTCCGTGCTGGCACCGCACAGAAGCGTCCCGTCCGGGAGCTCGATGGGCTTGTTCCGCACCGGTCCGATCGCCCGGCCCGGGAGCCGACGCGACTTCGACCACGTCAGCCCCCCGTCGCGGGAGACCTTGTAGCGTCCCCACCAGGTGGAGGGACTGGGTCCGACCTTGTAGAACAGGTACAGGTCGTCGGCCCCCTTCTTCTGGAAGAGGACCGGGTTCCAGCAGGCCCAGGGATCCCGGCTGTCCTCGTTGCCGGCCGCGACCTCGACCGGTTCGGTCCAGGTTCCACCCTCATGGCGGGAGAGCCAGATGACGCAGTCCCGGGCGCGTTCCCGGCTGCCGCCGAACCACGACGCCAGCAGTTTCCCGGAGGCCGTGCCGAGGGTGGAGGCGTGGGAGCTGATCGTGGGCGGCTTGTCGGCGATGAACTCGCTGACGAGCACCTGTGCCGTCGCCGGCAGGGCCAGCAGCAGTCCGAGACAGAGGAGGCGCTTCATGGTGGGACCTGGGGATGGGGCCTGGACTTCGCGTAAGGCTTCAGCGTCCCTGGGTGGTCACCGGCCACGAGTCCGTACGGAAGGGTGTGGCCGGCAGGCCGTCGCTGTTCACCAGATTCAGCACAGGATGGTCGTTCCAGCCGTATCGGACCGCCACCGGACGCGTCACTGAGGCGCTCTCGAGCACCAGGGTGTCGGCGTCCCGGATCTGGACGCGCGCCGCATGCCAGCGGCGGTCCGATCCCGCGACGAGGAAGCCGTGGACCTCGGCACCGTTCGAGGCTGAGAGGCCCGTGCCCGTGTCCTTGAAGGTGAGGCGCACCTCCGAATCGTTGAACTCGGCGGTCTTGAGACGCGGACCGTGGGCGAGGATGTCCTGGCCATGGACCTGGGCCCGGGCGAGCCGGGCGAGGCGTTCGCCCACGGGACCCTTGAGTCCTGGGTGGATGTCGTCCTTGTCGCCCACGTCGGTGATCACGGCGACGGCGACGTTGGGCAAGGTCTCGGCGACATGGTTCTGGGCCTCGCGGAGTTCGGCCCAATCGCTCTCGCCGATCTCGGAGGCGATGACAGCGAGGTCGCGCTTCCGGTTCTTGTCCCACGGCGCGAGCTGCACGGCGTAGAACGGGAAGTTCCCCTGCCCCCAGTCCCGCCGCCAGTTGCGGATCATGTCGGCGAACAAGGTCCGGTACTGCCAGGCGCGGCCGGCGTTGGACTCGCCCTGGTACCAGATGGCACCCCGGATGCCATACGGAATCAGGTTGGCAATCATGCCCCCGTAGAGCTCGCCCGGGTTCCAGGGCTGTCCTGGACGTCCCTCCTTGAAGGCGGTCCCGCTCGCGGCGGCGTCGGCCTTGCGCTTCTCCCAGGCGCCGACGGACTCGGCCCAGGCCGCCTGGGACTTCACCGCCGGTGCGATGATCTTTGCCGCATAGTCGGCATCCGCCTCGAGCACCGCACGGCGCATCCAGACCTCGGCCGGCGACCCGCCCCAGCTGGTGTGGATCAGGCCGATCGGAACCCCCGGCAGGGCCTTCGCAAGGTCGCGTCCAAAGTAGTAGCCCACAGCCGAGAACCGTCGGGTTGTCTCAGGACCCGCAAGCACCCAGGAGTGCGGGGCGTAGTCGAGATCGGTCTTGGCCTCGACGGATCGGCGCTTCGTGACCGTGAAGAAACGGAGGTGCGGATTCGCGCTGGCCGCGATGTCGGCATCGGGCTTGTGGCTCTGGGCCATCGACCACTCCATGTTGGACTGCCCGGAGCAGACCCAAACCTCGCCGACCACGACATCCTGCACGTCCACGTGGTTGTGGGGCCCCTTCGCGCGGAGGGTCTGGCCCTGGGTGCTGGCCTTCATCGGGGGCAGTTTCACCATCCAGCGTCCGTCCTTCGCGATGGTGCGGACCCGATGTCGGCCGTACTCCACCGTGACCTCCTCGCCAGTGTCGGCCGTGCCCCAGACCGGGACGTTCAGATCCCGCTGGAGGACGGCATGGTCGGTGAACAGGGGGTGGATCCGGACGGCGGCCTGGAGGTTGCCGAAGGAGGTGATCCATGCGGCGAGCGCCGCGAGGGTGCAGGACGAGAGGAACCGGTTGGGAAACGTGGACATGGCTCAGGGTGGTCCGAAGCCGCGGACCGGGTCAATGCGCGGAACCCTTCCCTACAGGCGGGCCCACCATCGCGATCCGGAGCCGTCTGACGGCTGCGTGTCATTCGCGCGACCGAGCGCGATCTCCACGCAGCGCACCGCACCGCCCCACGAAGGCGGCGGATCCAGAACGCCCACATCATGGAGCCTGCCTCGTATGGAACCCACCGCCTCGGGCCTGAAAACGCCTCGGAGACGCGTCGATACGGAATTCCTCAGGGTATTGTCGGGGCCTGATGACCGAGGAACACAGGGAGCTTCCAGTTCTCATCACAACTTGGCATCGGGATTGCGTCCCTTCGTCCGTCAGAACCGACCGGGTGGTTGGTTCTGTATAGGGTCGTTTGGATGGAAACGCCGCTTCCTTCACAAGGGGGCGGCGTTTCTTATTCCGCGAACCGTTCGCAAACGAAGACGCGGTAGGTGGGCGGCGCAAAAACCCTGAAGCCGTCCCTGGAAACCGGACGGGCGCCGTGCAGGTTTGGCGGATGATCCCCTGTCCTGGACCGGCCCCCATCCTCGACCGCGGCCCCGTCGGGCCGGATTCCCGATCGATCCTCGCCTCGGGGCCCTGGGATGAGATGCGGGGCGAGGGCGGACGGATCCGTCCCGGCTACGCGTGGATCGAGCCACTGGTGGCGGAGGATTCCGGCGGACGGATCTGGCGCGACCTCGCAGGGCCCGCGGATGGAGGCGTCCGACTCGACCGGCTACCGCTGGTGATTTCGACGCAGGACTGGACAGTACTTGAGAGGGGGCTCTGCCAGAGGGCGGCGCTGCTCGACCGCCTCCTGCAGGATGTCTACGGCCCACAGGAATCAATCCAGTCGGGCTGGCTGCCGGCGGGGGTCGTCTATGCCGACCCACGGTTCCGACGCTCGGCCCATGGGCGGACTGGAATCCCGGGGCCGCTCCTCCGGTTCCATGCGACGGATCTGATCCGGAACCCCGACGGCATCTGGAACGTCGTCGCGGACCGTACCGGAATCCCCGGGGGACTGGGGCTCGCGCTGATGGGACTGGTCGAGTCGGCCCGGGCCCTTCGGGGTGTGCTCGACGGACTGGGAAGCCAAGCTGCGCTGGGTTTCGC
>SYEM01000109.1 GCA_005801385.1 Verrucomicrobiales bacterium
CTCTGCCAAGGCGAGTTTGAGGGCCTGTTCGCTGCGCACGCCCTTGTCCAGGGCGCTGGGGTAGAAGCTGGGACCTCCACGGACCTGAGGGATGTCGAAGGTGATGGGACCGACGCGTGTGTCGACGGACTTGGACTTGTAACCGTTGCTGTAGCCATTGCGGGACTCGGTGCGCTCGTAGGGTTGGGCGTTGAGGACCTGGGCGCGTTCGTGGCGCATGGCTTCGTTGACGAGCAGGCGGATTCCCTCGGCGAGGCCTTCGGTGCCGTGTTCGTTGATGAGTTGCAGGAGGATGTTGAGGAGTTCAGGTTGGGCTTGGTGGGCCACGTGAGGCGTTTGTTGGATGTGTTTGGTACCACCCCAACAGGAAGCCAACAGGGCCCGCCCTCGACCCGTTTTTAGCGCGCGGTGCACCAACCTCCCATTGGGGGTCGGCTCCGCTGGGCTCGCTACGCTCGCCTTTGCTGCGCCTCCCCCCAAAGGGAGGGAGGTGCAGGAAGACAAAGGCAATTTACAGAAACACTTTTACACCCCCCAGCGTCGGCACGGCCCAGGCTTGAAAACGGGGATGGAGCAACGTTGCGGATGGGTATTCCAAAACAGATGCCGGGGGCTGGGAGGCCGAGGCTCCATCCGTGCTGACATGGTCGCCTTCGGCGTTGTCAGACCCCTTCAAAAGGGCCGTTTCTTCCACTGGCTGATCGGCCGGGAAAACGGTTCCATGAGCCCATCACGATGACCGCGTCTCCCCATGCCTGTGTTGCCCCGGAAGGGGCCCTTGTCCGTCCGGATCAGGTCCGCTCTCTCGTCGCTGAGGCGTGTCCGACAGCTTTGTACCAAGGAAAGCGGGTGCTGCTCATCATCCCCGATGGCACCCGTACAGCGCCCATCGGGATGATGTTCAAGGCGCTCCACGACGAGATCGGCGGGGTCTGCGCCCACTTCGACATCCTGATCGCCCTTGGGACCCATCCGCCGATGTCGGAGGAGGCTATCTGCCGCCGTCTCGAGATCACCTTGGAGGACCGCCGCGGTCGATATCAGGGCGTTCGTTTCTTCAATCACGAGTGGGACAACCCGTCCGCGCTTCGTTCCCTCGGGTCCATCCCGGCGGACGAGATCCACCGACTTTCCGGTGGCCTGTTCGCGATGGACGTCCCGGTCAGCATCAACGCCCGGGTGTTCGACTACGACGAGCTGATCATCGTGGGTCCGGTATTTCCCCATGAGGTGGTCGGGATGAGTGGCGGCAACAAGTACCTGTTCCCCGGGGTGAGTGGACCCGACATCCTGAACTTCTTCCACTGGCTTGGAGCGGTGGTGACGAACATGGGGATCATCGGTAATCCCAACACCCCGGTCCGGGCGGTGGTGGACCGCGCCGGGGCCATGGTGCCAATACCCAAGAAGTGCTTCGCCCTCGTCGCCAAAGGGGAGGGCGCGGTCGCGGTGTTCGCGGGGACGCCGGAATCCGCCTGGGCGGCCGCCTCGGAGGTCTCGGCCCGGCATCACATCGTCTGGAAGGACCGCCCCTATCACACCATCCTGTCGTGCGCCTCGACGATGTACGACGAGCTCTGGGTCGGAGCGAAGGCCATGTACAAGCTGGAACCCGTGTTGGCCGCGGGCGGGGAATTGATCATCTACGCCCCCCACCTCCATGAGGTCAGCGTGGTCCACGGGAAGTTCATCCGACAGGTCGGCTACCATTGTCGGGACTACTTCCTGAAGCAGTGGGACCAGTTCAAGGACCTGCCCTGGGGAACCTTGGCCCATTGCACCCACGTCTTCGGAGGCGGCACCTACGAGAACGGAATCGAAACTCCCCGGGCGCGGGTGACCTTGGCGACGGGGATTCCGGAACAGGTCTGCAAGGAGATCAATCTGGGCTATCGCGACTGGCGCAGCATCCGGGTGGAGGACTTCATGAACCGCGAGGCCGAAGGCGTCCTGCACGTACCCAAGGCGGGAGAGCAGCTGTACAAGCTGAGGGCCTAGTAACCATGGACCGCCGTTTGACATCCAAAGCCTCGGCGTCGGCGGTTGAAACAGGTCCATGACGACGGACACGCCCCAGTTCGAAACGCTCCGCGAGGCCTACGCGGCCGTGTACGACTGCCGACCGGAGGAGTTCGAGCATCGGGTATTTTGGCGTTGCCTCTATCCCCACGCCTGGGTGCCCGCCCGGTGGATGTGGTGGGTGGAACGGGACTTCTTCAGGACCGATCTCGAGGCGGTCCAAGCCTCGGCCGAAGCCCGCTGCGACGCGGATCTCCAACGGGCGATTGACGACCTTCAAAACCACGTCCTGGTGGAGCGCAGCCTCCGCCGGGGAACGTTCCGGATCCGGCTTTCCCCGTCCCGCCTCGGGCGCCTGCTCAAACCGCTCCTGCCACTCCTCAGACCTCTGCCAGAGCGCAAGGAATCCGAGCCGCTGATCGCCCCGACAACGGCTCCCGCGGAGGGAACGCGCCGACCCACCCGCCGGGTGGACGAGCTCAAAAGCCTCCGTCGGATCCACTCCCGCATCGTTGCCGGGAACCCGGTACCGGAGGCGCTCCAGGAGGCCGGCTGGGGGAAGGCGGAGCTTCTCGGATCCCTGACCGAACACGCCCCAGCTTACCCGGAACTCGCCTGGCTACTGTCCTACCTCCGTATGCTCGACGAGGTGGAGGCTCTACGGAGGGGACGGCCGAGTACCTGAGGTCCCGCCTAAGTCGCCCGGACCCCCCTTCCCCCTCGTCCCCGGTCTGGCATAGGCTTCGCCCGTGCATTCGTTCCGATATGTCAAAGACCAGCTGCAGTGCGAGGACGTGATCCTGGCCAACCTCGTCAAGAAACACGGCACTCCGCTGTACGTGTATTCCCAGGCCACGCTGTCGGACCACTTCACCAAGCTCGACCAGGCGTTGGCCCCGCTGGACCACCTGATCTGCTTCGCGATGAAGTCGAACTCGAACCTCGCCGTGATCCGCACGCTGGCGGATCTCGGCAGCGGGTTCGACACGGTGAGCGCGGGTGAGATCCAGCGGGTGATCGCTGCCGGAGGTGACCCCCGGAAATGCGTCTTCGCCGGTGTGGGCAAGACCGAGGAGGAGATCGCATTCGCCCTCGACCAGGGCATCTACAGCTTCAACGTGGAATCCGAGGCGGAGCTGGGACGAATCAGCCGCGTCGCGGTGAAGCGGCGCAAGATCGCCCCCGTCGCGGTCCGAGTGAACCCGAACGTGGACGCCGGCACCCATGCCAAGATCACGACCGGCACCTATGCGAACAAGTTCGGCATCGCCTTCGAGGAGATCGAGGGCGTCTACGCCCGGGCTTCACGACTCCCCAACCTGCGGCTCCGTGGGCTGCAGATGCACATCGGTTCGCAGCTGACCGAGGTGAAGCCGTTTGCACTCGCGGTCGACAAGGTCGCGCCGCTGGTGGCACGGCTGAACGGCAAGTACGGATTCGACTTCTTCAGCATCGGAGGTGGGATCGGGATCGTCTACAAGGACGCCCTGGCCAGCGGGTCGGAGGGCTGGTGGAAGACTCCGACCGGCCGACGCATTCTGACACCCGCCACCTACGCGGAGACCCTTGTGCCCAAGCTCAAGTCCCTTGGGCTGCGGATCCTTCTCGAACCCGGACGGTTCCTGACAGGCAACGCCGGCGCCCTCGTCACCCGGGTCGAGTACATTAAGAAAACCGGAAAGAAGAACTTCGTGATCGTGGATGCCGCGATGAACGATCTGATCCGTCCCGCCTTCTACGACAGCTACCACGAGATCGTCCCGCTGGGCCGTCGGGGCGGGAAGACCATCTCTTCAGACGTGGTCGGTCCCATCTGTGAATCCGGCGACTACTTCGCCAAGGATCGTCCGCTCCCGAAGGTGGCCGAAGGGGACCATCTCGTCCTGCTGAGCGCGGGAGCCTATGGGTCGGTAATGGGATCCAACTACAATTCCCGCAGCCTTCCGCCGGAGATTCTGGTCAACGGACGGAAAGCCTCGGTCGTGAGACGCCGGCAGGCGATTCCGGAGATCTGGGCCGGTGAGCAGTTGGCCGCCTGGCAGGGCCGTAAGTCCAAGGATTGATTCCGAGGGCCAATCGGCAGGACCGATTAGGCGGACCTGGAGGGTTGGACAGTTGGCGGACCGGAAGGGCGCCATCTGCAGAGGGTTACCGGCCTGTTCGAGGAACGCCCGGGGAGGCCGAACTCGGGTGAGCCTATCCTGAGGTTCCAACTCCCAACTCCGGGGACAGGTCATCTTTAGGCATTGGATGGCACCTTGGCTCAAGATTCTGGATTCAGCGCCTCTGCAACCTGTTCCAGGATTGGGCACCGGGAAACAACCACAAATTAACCTGACCCCAATCTGGATGTGGGGAGGGGACAGGTCCTCTGTCTTGGTTCCTGACTAATACCAACTACTGTTCAACGACAATTATTCCTCCCCCCTGGCGACAATTAGAATTCCCCACTTCGGGTGAGGGGATGGATGAGGTGGGCATGGCGCCAAGGGTGGTGGAGCGGAGGAAGGTGAGCCGTAGGCGAACCTTCCGAAGCGGAAC
>SYEM01000110.1 GCA_005801385.1 Verrucomicrobiales bacterium
GCCCTGCTCGCGATCACTGCAGCGCACGTACTCACCACCCGCACCGATCCCAGCCTCGACCCCGGAACCCTGCGACCCTCACGACCGTTGGAGGTGGCGGGAGTGATCCTGGCGGCATTCTGTTTCGGACCCCTGTTCGCCCTCCTGACGCGCAGCACGATCGCCGGGGCGGTGTTTGGCTTCACCGTTCCTGCCAGCGTCGTGATGGTCCCTGTGGTTGTCGCCTCGAAGATGGATACCGGGGGGGGCCTCAGGCCGTTCTGGATGGGTCCCCTGATCGTGGCGGGGTTGCCGATCCTTTGCCTGATCGGAGCACTCTGGACCCGGCGGATCCTTCGAACTCTGGAGGTCCAGGACACCGGCGGGCGGATACCCGCCGTGCCGATCGACGTCACCGGGACCGTGTTTGATCGGGTCATGGTCCGCCTTCTCGGGAACTCATCGACGAGCCACCTGGTCCGCAAGGAACTGCGTCTTCACCAGCTCGCACGACTCTTTGCGTCGGTGATGGTCGGACTCTGGGTGCTGTGGTTGGGGGCACGCTGGGCTCTGGCGAAGGACGGGCTGCCGGAGATGTTCGTGCCGACGTTCGGACTGGGCGGCTTCACGCTCATGGCCGGGATGTTCGGCGCCGTCATCCTGTTGGGTGCCGGGGTGTCGTGCGTCGCGGAGGAACGTCAGCTGGGAACGCTGGGATGGCAGTGGACGCAGCCGGTGCCGTTCGCCCGCCAATGGCGGATCAAGGTGGGCACCACCCTCGCCGTGGGACTAGCGCTGGGCGTGGCCCTGCCACTGTGCCTGGTGGCCCTGAGTTTCGGTGCCGAGGAGGTCAGCGGGTTGTTCCAGAACGAATCCGACAGGCTCAGAAACATCGGGGTCGTCGCCATCCTGATCCTGTTCCTGCTGGCAGTGGGCATCCATGCCTCGTCGGCCTGTCGGAACATCATGAGCGCGATGGTGACCGCCTTGGGCGTCCTCGGAGGGTTCGCCGTCTGCCTCGGCGTCAGCATGGCCCTTTTCGCCAACACCCATTCGGAGGCCCTGACGCAGCTCTATGTGGATCATGCATCTGGAAGACCCATCACTGGCCCGGACTGGGTCCCGCCGGTCTGGGTCGTTCGGTGGGGTCCCGAACTCTTGGCATGGCTTGCGGGCCTCGGTTTTGTAGCGCTCGCGGTCACCTTGTTGAGTCTCGCCGCGCGCAACGCCCAGCGATTCGAGGTGGGTGTCGGGAGACTGGTCCGACAGGTCCTTGCCTTGGCGGGGTCATGGGTTGCCGTCATGGCCGCGGGCGGACTTCTGTCGTCATGGCTCCACACCCAGATCACACGGAACGATTTGGTGGAATCGCGGGCCCATATCCTGGCAGGGATGGTCAAGACGCTTGGAAAAGTCGGACAGGATTTCCCGGATGGAGCCTCATTGCTCGCGTCGATGCGGAAACGCTTCCAGACCGATCCCAAGGCATCCCCGGAGGTGCTGGCCGAATCGATCCTGCAGGAGCGAGGCCTGGGAAGCTGGCACGAGATCATTCAGCTATTCGCCCAGGACACCCCAAGAAGGCGCGCGCGGTCCGATGCGCCCATGCCTCAGAGACTTCCCGAGTCCAAGCCTTGGCTCCTGAAACCTGCGCTGGCCCGAATGTACGGATTGCCGGTTCCCGAGCCGGACAGGCCGTCGCCTTGAATGGAGTGCCTTGGCCGGGCGGTCTTCCCACGCCAGGACCTGAGGGAGGGTGAACGCCTCAAAGCCACCTCTCGCCAACGTGGAGGCGGCCGACTAGGGTCTTCCCACGAACATGCAACCGACGCACAACCTGAGGGTTGTCCGCACCCGGAGACTCCGGTCCCCGGCCGACCTCAAGACCGAGCTGCCGATGACGGAGCGGACCAACGCCACCGTCGTGGAGGGCCGTGCCACCGTTCAGCGGATCCTGCGCCGGGAGGACCCCCGCCTCCTGGTCGTTCTCGGGCCCTGTTCGATCCACGACCCCGCCAGCGCTCTAGAGTACGCCCGGCGCCTCGCGGCGTTGGCGCCGGAGGTCCAGGACACGCTGTTTCTGGTGATGCGGGTGTATTTCGAGAAACCGAGGACCACGATTGGGTGGAAGGGGCTGATCAACGACCCGCATCTGGATGGCAGCTACGATCTCGAAGAAGGCCTCCGGGCTGCCCGGAAGCTGCTGGTGCAGATCAATGAGCTAGGCGTTCCCGCCGCCACCGAGTTCCTCGACCCCATTGTCCCTCAGTACACGGCCGACCTCGTGAGCTGGGCGGCGATTGGAGCCCGGACGACGGAGAGCCAGACCCACCGGGAGATGGCCAGTGGGCTGTCGATGCCAGTCGGCTTCAAGAACGGCACCGATGGATCCCTGCAGGTGGCGGTCGACGCCATGCTGAGTGCCCGGCATCCACACCATTTCCTGGGCATCGATGATTCCGGGGCGGTGGCCTTGATCCAGACCACGGGGAATCCTGAGGGCCACGTGGTGCTTCGGGGTGGCCGGGCCCGGACGAACTTCGACGCCTCCAGCATCGCCGAGGCGGCCCAACAGCTGCAGAAGGCGGGGCTCCCCTCAGGTCTGATGGTCGATTGCTCCCACGCCAACTCCAGCAAGCAGCACGCGAAGCAGGAAGAGGTCTGGATGAACCTGGTCTCCCAGCGGGTCGAGGGCTGTGAACCGCTGATGGGTGTGATGATCGAGAGCCACCTCTTCGAAGGGAACCAGCCGATCCCCACGGATCTGTCCCAGCTTCGGTATGGCGTCTCCCTGACGGATGCCTGTCTCGGGTGGGACGTGACCGAGCGAATGCTGCGTCACGGTGCTGAACGCCTGCGCGCGGTCCGGAAGGTTCCTGCGACGGCCTAATCCGAATGGATCCCGAGATCCGCACCTACCTGATCGCCGCGGGCCTCGTGGTAGTGGCCGTTCTCGGGTTGGTGGTGGTCTGGAAGGTGGCGGCCTCGTTCGTGCGGCTGTTCTTCTGGATGGTGCTGCTGGGTCTTCTCTTCGCTGCGGGGTGGTGGCTGTTGTCCAAACAGGGCCTGATGCCGGTTCCCACCTCCGTGTCCCCGTCCGTGCCGACACCGACGAACCGGCCGGCTGGGTCCAACCCCACGAATCGCCCAGCCGCCTCGGGCCCCTCTTCCCTCCGTGTTGCCTGACTTCTCAGCAGCCGGGTGGGCGATGGCGGGAATCGCGGCGTTGGGCATCGGGATCTCCAAGAGCGGTCTTCCCGGACTCAGTCTCCTCCATGTCGTCCTGTTCGCCCAACTGTTCCCGGGGAGTGCCTCGACCGGTGTCGTGCTTCCCATGTTGATTGTAGGTGATGTGGGAGCAGTCCTGTTGTTTCGACGCTCTGCGGACTGGAAACAGGTCTGGCGGACCCTTCCCCCTGCGCTGGTAGGGGTGGTAATAGGATGGTGGCTGCTCAGGACGACCGCGGGAACGCCGTTCGCTGGGACCGGGTTCAGCCCGATCGTGGGCGGCATCATTCTGACCTTGGCGATGCTGCAGTTGTTCCGGGACTGGAAGCCCGAGGCGTTTTCCTCGGTGCCGCATACGATGTCCTTCGCATGGGGCATGGGATTGCTGGCCGGGGTGACCACGATGGTGGCGAATGCGGCAGGACCGGTGATGGTGCTCTACTTCCTCGCGGTGTCCCTGCCGAAGGAAACCCTCGTGGGCACGAGTGCGTGGTTCTTTCTGCTGATCAACCTGATGAAGGTTCCGTTCGGGGCCCAGCTGGGGCTGATCCACCGGGATTCGCTGGCGTTCAACGCCTTGCTGGTCCCGGTGATCGTTGGGGGTCTGTTCCTGGGCAAGGCCCTGATCCGCCGTATTCCCCAGCGCGGGTTCAACACCCTGATCCTGACCCTGGCCATCCTGGCAGCCCTCCGGCTCTTGGGGGTGTTCA
>SYEM01000111.1 GCA_005801385.1 Verrucomicrobiales bacterium
GCGATGTTCATCGCCAGCGAGGTCTTGCCCATGCTGGGTCGTCCCGCGATGACCACCATTTCCCCGCCGTGGAGCCCATGGGTCATCTTGTCGAGATCCGCAAACCCCGTCGGCACACCACTCAGCTGGCCCTGCTTGCTGTGGTAGTCCTGGATGATGTTGATCGCATGGTTGACCAGGTCCTTGATGTTCTTCGAAGCCCCCTCCTCCCGCTCCTCGCTGATCCTCAGGATGTCCCGCTCCACCTCGTCGAGGAGCTGGTCGACCTCGCCCTCGTTCTCATGGACCCGGGTGATCACCCCTGTACAAGCCTGGAGCATGCGACGCAGCAGATGCTTCTCCCGGACGATTCCGAGGTAGTACTCGAGGTTGGCCGCGCTCGGCACCGCATCCATCAGCCCTGCGATGTAGGGCAGCCCACCCACCGCCTCGAGCTGGGATGCATCCCTGAGGCGTTGCTGAACCGTGATCAGATCGATCGGCTGCTTGGTGTCGTACATCGACACCAGATGCTCATAGAGCGTCCGGTGCCGCAGGTCATAGAAGGACTCCGAGCCACCCTTGAGCTTCTCGACGCACAACCCGATGCAGTCGGTGGGTGACAGGAGAAGGCATCCCAACACTCCCTGCTCGGCCGGAACGGAATGCGGTGGCAGGCGGTCGAGCGATCCCGGAGCCGGCACATGGGACCGGGACCGACGGGACCGCTTCAGATCCGGCACCGCGGAGGTCGACACCGCCACTCCCTCGGACGCGGAGGTCGAGACACCCCCCAACGGAACCGGATCGGTCGGAACTTCAGCGGCCAGGGAATCAAAGACGGAGTCGGTCGGTTCGGACACCCCCGACCTTGTCCCGGGACCTCCATCATCGCCAACCCCCGGGTTGTTCGCCTTGTTCACAGGGCTCCTCGGCCGCGCCCGGACCCGCGCCAACCGGCTCACCCTTCCGAGTCGGGTTCGGCGAGGAGGAATCTGAGGTCGTCGAGGGTCAACGCCTCGGAAAACCGCTCCTCGCCCAGAACCTCCGCGGCAAGGCTGCTCTTGGTCCGCTGCAGCTGTCGGATCTTCTCCTCGATGCTGTCCTTGATGAGGAACCGGTAGGCCAGGATCTTGCGGGTCTGGCCGATGCGGTGGGTCCGGTCGATGGCCTGGTTCTCGACGGCGGGGTTCCACCAGGGGTCGAACAGGACCACATAGCTGGCGGCAGTGAGGTTGAGGCCGGATCCACCGGCCTTGAGGGAGATCAGGAAGACGCCCCCGCCCTCCCGTTCCTGGAAGTCGCGCACAAGATCGCCACGCCTCTCGGTCTGCCCGTCGAGGTACCAATGGGTCCAGTTCCGCTCGACGAACTCGTTCTTGAGAAAGCCCAGCAGCTCCACGAACTGGGAGAACACCAGGACCTTCTCCCCCTGCTCGAGAAGCGGTTCGAGGGTTTCCAACAACGCCTCCAGCTTCGCCCCGGCCGACTGCGACTCCGGACGATGCAGACGCGGGTGACAGCAGATCTGGCGCAGACGCAGGAGGGAGGTCAGGAGGTGGAAGCGCTCCCGGTTCAAGGCCTCGGGGGTCTTCAGCTTGAGCAGGATGCGACGGGCCACCTTCAATTCAGCGAGGTAGAGTGTCCTCTGCTCGCCCTCCATCTCGCAGTAGAGGTCCTCCTCCTGGCGGTCCGGGAGGTCCCGGGCCACCTGGGACTTCGTCCGCCGCAGGAGAAACGGGCGGAGTCGTGCGGCCAGCCGGGTCCGGGCCCACGGATCCCCCTTGGCGTCGTAGAGGCGTCCAAAACCGGACCGCGGACCCAGGACTCCCGGCATGGCGAATGCCATCAGGCTCCAGAGGTCCATCAGCCGGTTCTCGATCGGGGTGCCCGTCAGCACCAGCCGGTGCGAGGCCTGGAGGGACCGGGCGACCTGGGCTGACTGCGACGACGGGTTCTTGATGTTCTGTCCCTCGTCGAGGATGGCGGCGAGGAACCGGACCCTCTGGAGTCGATCCTCCACCGCCCGCAGCTGGACGTAGTTCAGGATGTGGAGGTCGGCCGCGGTGAAGGAGTCCTCCCGCTTCAGGGTGTCAGGACCCCAGACCCGGACCCGGAGCTCCGGATAGAACCGGGCCGCCTCGGAACGCCAGTTGTCCTGGACGCTCTTCGGACAGACGACGAGCGACGGCCAGTTCCGCTGTTCGGCCTGTGCCCCCTCGACACGAAGCCAGGCCAGCCAGGTCAGGGTCTGGACCGTCTTCCCCAGTCCCATGTCGTCCGCGAGGATGCCGCCGAACCCGTTGGTCACGAGATAGGCGAGGAAGTGGAAACCCTCGACCTGATAGGGTCGGAGCTCGGCCTGGATGCCCGCCGGAAGGTCGGGTGTGACCCGGGCCTCCAGCTCGGCGGCGCGACGCTCGACCCGCGTCGCGGTCTGGTCCGGCAGGAACTTCCGCACCGACGGCGCGGCGAGCTGCAGCGCGTGGAGTCGCTGCGGCTCGGCCGAGAGCTCCCGCGCGGTGAGCCCGATCCGGGCCAGGTCCTCCTCCTGCTGGTCGGTGAGATTAAACTTCAGACGTCGCCATCCCCGTCCCTTCAGGTCCACCCATTCACCCTTCGCCCCCAACAGCAGCGACAGTTCCTCCGGCGTGAGACTCGTGTCCTCCGTTTTCAACACCACCTTCAGATCAAACCAGTCGACCTCCTTCTCCTCGACCTCCAGCTCGACCGAACCGGCCACGACACCGTCGCGGATCGAGTCCAGCGGCGGCTCCAGCCGCAGGTCCGTCATGGGAGGCAGCCGATCCAGAAACGCCCGGAATTTCCCAGGAAACGCCTTGGTCACCCGCATCTCGAAGCCTCCGTTATAGGGACTGCACTCGAAGCCCGAGTCGTCCAGCAGGCGGCGGAGGGACTCAATGTTTCTGAAATCGAACTGGATCAATCCCTTCCCGTCCGCTCCCTTGGACTCGAACCAGGAGCTTTCGCCGAGACGATGGAGATGATCCCCGTCGTCTCCGGTCGCACTCACAAAAAGCGAGCAACGTTCCGCGGCGGTTCCATGACGGTTCCTGATGGAGCCTTCGATCCGGGGATGCAGGACCACGGTGACCATGCGTTTCCGGATCTGCTCGGGAATCCCGACGCCAAGACACTCCAGGAATCGTAACCCACCCGGGGTCTCCAGAGCCGCGGGCGGGACACTCAGCTCCGTCTCGTGCGCAAACTCACCGGAATGGATGTCCGGCCCCTCAAACAGCCCGCCAGCGGTGAGATAGAGCGTCGGAACCCCGGGAAACTGGCTGAGGATCGTCCCGGGTGAATGCCCTTCGGCGTCCACCAGCGAGAATCGGTACCGCGGCTCCCCGTCGTTCGGCTCCGTCATCCGCCATCGGAGTGGCTGGGCATGGATCACCAGTGGCAACCCCATCTCGTCAACGAAGTGCACCCTGAGCGACTCGTGCCGCAGCTGGGCCCCGAGCCAGGCATGGAGACCACAGTAGTCCTCGGTGTAGTCGTTGGAATGGACGCGGACGAGTTCCCGGAAGGATTGCCACAGCAGCATCTGATCCTTCGCGAGGGTCACGGCCGAGGTTTTCGAGAACGGGTCGAATTCGCTGACCTTGAGGGTGCGCCAGTCCCCTCCTTCCTGCCGCACCTCTGGAACCAGAGCCTCGGGATCCAGACGGAATCGCAGTTCCTTCCGGGACGGACGGTGAGTCTCGATATGGCTCGGCATTCGATCCAGCCGGGCACGCCAGCCGGAGATCTCGGACTGCATCTGCCAATCGGCGAACCGCCGAGCAAAGGGTCCGGGCACCATGGGGAGTTCCTCGAACAGCGGGGGCAGGCGCCGCCCCCGTTTCCGCATGAGAGCCCGGAGCCCAAAGAAGAACTCAAGTTCATTGCCGGGTCTAAGGTTGGCGATTTCAGAGTTCACACCCTCAAAGTCCGCCCCCAACCACTGGTACGAGAGGTAGTCTCCCGCAAAGAGCCTCTGATGGATGCGGTACATCTCATACAGCTGCCGGAGCTCCCCCAGCTTGCGCTGGTCTTCCACCAGCAGCGGGCCCGGCTGATTCTGTCGGATCCACTCCTGGAGATCGGAGGGGGGAGGCACGATCCGCGGACGCCGCGGTTTGCCGATCGGCACACCTTCCAGGCCGGGAATCGGCCCCTCGCTGGACTGGATCGCCATCAGGACGCAGGCCGAGTGTCGACACCAGCCTTCCGGGGCACACCGGCTGCATTTTGCCGACCAGACTCCAAGTCCGGTCGAGAACGTGAGCACGACCTCGATGTTCCCGGGGCCCGTCAGGATTCCGACGAACTCGTATCGATTCGAAAAGGAGAGCCCGACCAATCCCCCGGGATTTCCTGCGTCACGAAGCTTCTGTGCCGACTTCCGCACCGGCTTTGGAAACGACTCGACCAGGGCGTCCGCTGCAGTCAGCAAGGCTTCCAATGTGGAAGTCGGAACTGATTTCACAAGGACCCAGTCGACCGGGTCCTCACCGTCAACTCAACCCTACGTTGTTCACCGTCCGTTCGGAGGGCCAGATTCCAGCCACCGTGGGCGTCTCTCCATCCGCATCAGGGAACCACGACCCTATAGAAGCGACGCTCGCCGGCCACGGGGTCGCGGACCAGCTCGACCGAACCGGTGCCGTTGAACTCCCGCAGGAGGGTCCATGTGGGGGACTCGAGACCCGACTGCACCTCGACCCGGTAGACCACCCCAGGGGTCGTCGGCAACCCCAGCACGAGGGTGTCTCCATCGAGGACGGCTGACATCATGGGAGCGCTCACCGACCGGACCCGACACACGAAGCCCGCCGTGGCCGCCAGTGGCGGGGTTCCGTCATCCACGACGCGGACCTGGACCTCGAATCCCCCGATCTGGGCGGGCCCCGGTGTCCAGTCCACGCGCCCCTGAGGCGAAACCGTCAGCCCCACGGGACCGGAGACGAGTTCGAACCGAAGCGCCTGTCCGGGATCCGGATCGCTCGCGACCAGCTGCAGGGCGAGCGATGAACCCGCAACCACGGTCTGCTCGCCGAGCACGGCAAACTGCGGGGCCCGGTTCGGGGCCGAGCCCGAATCGTCGATGCCTGGGGTCGGGTCCACGATCCGTCCAACCCCTGGCAGACCCGAGGCATCGGCCACGACGGCGCGGTCCTCCGGGACGTCGCGGTACCGCAGGTAGTCGACCACGGCCAGCCCACCGGTCTGGGGGCGACTGAGCAGCACCACACCCTGTGCGGCATCCAGCACGAACGGCGTGTGCCACTCGGAGCCGAGCCCCTGGATCGTCTGTCCGTCGGCGAAGATCACCGTCGCACTGCGGGGCTTGAGCACGGCTCCGACCGGGAAGGTCCAACGCCCGAGTTCGCCCGTCGCGTTGCTGAGGGTCCAGCCCTCGAGGCTGACTGGCTCGTCGCCACGGTTGACGATCTCGATCCACGGCTCGCGCTCGCCGGCTCCGTCCTTCAGTCCGGTGACATTTCTTGGAACGATCTCGCCCACGTAGACAGGTGGGAATTCGAGCAGGTCCTGGAGCACGTTGTTGGGCAGTCCCGGAGTGAGGGCCGGCACGTTGCCCCCCTCAAGCTTCAGCTCGCAGCCGAACACGATGTCGGAGCTGCCGGCGTTCACCTGGTGGACCTCGACCGCGAGGACATTCTCCCCGGTGCGGAGGGCGGCAGCCGGGAGCGTGAATGGACCGGTCACGACCGCATTGTCGACGGCCCCGTTGGCGAACGTGTTGAAATCCACGGCCACTGCGGCATCGATGTTCTGACGGAAGACCTCGACCCCGTTGAGATACACCACCGCGCCGTCATCGAGGATCGTGTTGAGGACAAGCCCCACCCCGTTGGGCACCGACGGCAGGGTGAACCGGGTCCGGAAATAGTAGGTGGTCTGCCCCAGTGTCAGCGCCGTGTTCTTGGGCTCCGGGAGCGCGGCACTCTCGACATACAGGAGGCCCTTGCCGGTCGGCCATGCCGCATCCTTGAAGCCGGGATCCTTCCAGTCGGCCGACACCGGCCCGGTCTGGAAATAGCTCCAGGTCGAGGTGTAGGCGACGAGGTCCCGGGGTCCGGTGTAGGCGGCTGAGGCGGACCAGTTGCCGACCCGGGTCCCGTCACGACGTGCATCGATCCGCTGCAACGCCGCTCCTCCTCCGGCTGCCGCCACCGGCCACGGCGCCTGGGACTCGAAGGCCACCTCCGCAAGGGTCTCTTCGCCGGCACCGCCCGGCGCGGTCCGCACCAGACGGATCCGATCGCCCAAATCCCCCATCGAACCCGTCCAGGCCCCGGCCACCGTAGGCTGGGTGCCATGGGTTTTTCGGAAGACGTCGAGATCCGCCACCACGCACAGGAAGGCCCCGGGGCCGATCACTGTCCCCTCGGGGAAGGTGAACGAAACCCCGGCACCCAGAAGCCGGAGGCCGCCAAGATTCCAAGTCACCTTAGTCGACGGATTGAACAGTTCGACGAAGCCGGATTGGGGGATGGAGGGCCGGTAGTGGATCTCGTTGATCGCGACCCGGAACCGTGGGTCCACAACGATCTCGAATGACCTGGAGTCGGACAAGGTCCCGGGACCGTTGTCTGCCACGGATACAGTCACCTTGACCCGCCCGGCGCCAAAATCCCCAGGAACCCTCCAGCGGAAGACTCCCAGCACGGGATCGATCTCCGCCCCCTCCGGCGCACCCAGAGCGAGGGTGTAAATCAGGGTCTGTTTTGGCAGATCCGGATCCGTCGCGGTCATGGACACCGAAACCAGGTCCCCTTCGAGGGCCTTCTGGTCCGGGATGGCCGCCAACACCGGTGCCTCATTCTTCTCAAGCACCGTGATTCCGAGAGCGAACTGGTCGCTCTGGATCGCCCCCTCGGTCTGGGTCACGCGGATCACGACCTCAAAGGCCGAGGGTCCATCCGATTCCGCAGTCTGCCAGGTCAGAAGGCCGGTCTTGGAATCGATCGACATCCCCTGCCGGGCTCCCGCGGCGAGTTCATACCGGAGTCCGGAGATTGGACTATCCACATCCTGAGCCTGGACCTGGACCGAAAGCCGGTCGCCCTCGGTGACCACCACCGGGGCGAGAGGTACGATCCGGGGCGGATTGTCGACCTCCAGGACGGTGATCTGGAAGGATCCCTCGACAGTCTTCTCCGGATCCTGCTGGTCTCCAACGCGAACACGAGCGGTGAAGACTCCCGGCCCGTGCTCCTCTCCCGGCGTCCAGCTGAACACACCGGTCTGCGCGTCGAGCACAGCGCCAGCAGGACCCTCCACGATCTGGAACCGCAGGACCTGCTGGGGCCGATCCGGATCGGATGCCGCCACCGTGAAGCTCAGAAGCTCCCCCTCCGACACGGTCCGATCGATCAAAGTCCCGAACAAGGGTGCCTCGTTCGATTCCCGCACCGTGACCACGATCCGCTCCGAAGTCGTGCGCCGCGGGACACCCGAGTCGGTGACACGCACGGCAAAGGCGAACTGGCCAGGACCGTCCGCCTCACCCGGGGTCCAGGTGAACAAACCCGAGACCTTGTCGATGACCGCGCCCGGAGGCGCATCGGTACTGAGGCTGAATTCCAGCACCTGTCCAGCATCCGAGTCCTGGGCCGATGCCGTGAAAGTCAGCATGCTGCCCTCCTGGACAGTCTGGGGACCGATCGGACGCAGCACGGGCGGAGGATTGCCCCCCGGGACCACGTTGGGCTCCTTCGGAGTGGGGATCTCGAGGTCCACCAATGGCAGCGGGGCGCCATCCGGGAATCGTCCCTGGGAGGCGTCATTCATCTGGGGGCCGAATGTCACCTCGTCGACTCGTCTCCCATTCGGATCGAACAGGGCGATCTGTTCACCGGACAGGCTGAGGCGGAAATTCACGTGGAGATCGGGACGGCTCGGGAGATTTTGGCCGGGTTCTCCATCCGCCCAGACCAGCAGGAAGCCATCCGCCGGCAGAACAGTGCCCACCGGGATCCGGAACTGGGTCGGGTTGTTGGTCGAATCCGTCAGATAGTAACCCGAGAGGTCAACGGCCTGCGGCCCCTCGTTGTGCAACTCGAACCAGTCATCGAAGTCACCGTCGGCCGGATCCGAAAGCGTCTTCGTGTTGCCGGCGAGGAACTCGTTGATCGTGACCGCCACCGAGGAAACCGCCGGATTGTTGGGCGCACCCGGGGTCACCGTCTGGAACACCCGCCGCGCGCGCGGCTCGCCATCCGGAAACGAGCCGAAACTCCGGTCCGTTCCCACGAGCCCATATTCGAGGTAGTCGAGCACCACAGGACTCTCGACCACGCTCGGGCGTCGGGTCAGCGCCACGAATCCGTTGGTGGCGACGAGACTGAAATTCGCATGGAGCGCCGCCGAACCTGCACCCGCTGGCTGTCCATCCGCCCAGACCACCAGGAACCCACCCGGTGGGATACCCGTCCCGTCGGGGAAGGCCCAGCGACCGAGGTCGGTCAGTGTGTCGGTGAGGAAACATCCGGCGAGGTCGACGCGGTTGATCCCACGGTTGTGGAGCTCGATGAACGGTCCACGACGTCCCACATCATCGGCAGGTCCCATCACATTGTTGGGCAGGACCTCGTTGATCCAGAGGTCGGGGAACGTGGCGAGGCTCGACCGGAAGACATTCACCTTTCCAGGCGTCGCCACGACGGCGGCATTGGTCTCTGACGCCATCCAATTGGCGACACGCCAGGCATCCTGTGCGGGATCGATCAGCTGGAGTGAGGGCCCCCAACCCGCCGCGTTGGTGGGCCAGGGTGGACGGGGGCTGTAGGTGACATCCGACATCACCACGATATTTGCCCCCCCCGCGGGATCGGGACAGATCAGGGCCAGGTACTCGCCCTCGTTGCTCAAGGTGCCCGGGAACGTCCCAAACACGGGGATCGCGCTGCCATAAGCCGCGGCGAACCCGGCGGCATCAGCCGCAAGGACCAGGTAGCCATTGGCCGGAATGACCGAGCCGTCGGGGAACGTATAGCCAACACCCTCGATCCGGCAGCCCGAGAGGTTGAAGGGCGTGGTCGGAGCCGTGTTGTGCAGCTCGATGAACGAGGCCCCCGGACGACTGGGATTGTACTGGATCTCATTGATCACCACGAAGTCCTCGGCCCGGAGCAGATCGCCCGTCGCCACCACCGTGACGGAATCCACATACCCGGGGATGGGACGACCGAACCGATCCATTCCTCCCAGGACCAACCGGTTGGTCCGCTCGGTCAATGGAACCGTCATCTGCCACCGCGTGAATGTGGTCCAGGTGACCGGATACAGGGTCCCGTTCACCGTGAGCGACGTCAGGGCGAGGGGAGCGTTGCCGACAAGGGTGACCGAGGGTGTGCCGACGGTCTGGTCCGCGCCGCCATTCGACGTGACCTCGAGGGCCGGCACATCGGCTGAGTTGAGAGCGTTGAGGATCGTCTGCCGCCGTGCGGCGACATAGTTCTTGGCCCCGGTGTTCGAGGTCAAAGGAACGCCGTTCTGTAGTAGGACTTCGGCACGGGAATCAACCTCCTCGGCCACCCGCTCCGGGAGCATCGGGCCATTGACCGCATCGATGTAGGCCTGCCAGAGGCGACGTCGGATCGCGGGATTGTCGAACATGACATTGATCACAGGATCCCCGGCACCCCACAACGCATCACCCGCCCCGTTGCCTCCGGCGTCGAGGGCGAAATCCACATCCCAGGGGAAGAGCTTCCACGTCATTCCATCTCTCTTGTAGGCATACATGTTCTTGCCACGACCCATCCCATAGGAGTCCCAGTTGCCGACGATCCGCTGGAACGCGAAGGCTCGCATCCAGTGGTCGACATCGATCGTGCTGAAGACACGGTTCACGTAGGTGGCACCGGTGACGTTCACCGCATCCACGAGCTGGAGGAGGTTGGTCATGTCGTTCGCCGAACCCTGGACAGCACGCTTGCGCCAGCTCCACCGATACCGTGCCGGCTTGAGAGGGGCGTTGGCAGATCCCGGCGGGGTGGTGAACCGCTGCAGGGTGGCATCGACATTGCTAAAGCTCGTGCCGTCATCCTCGAACTCGAACCAGTCCTCGATCTTGTAAAGATCCGGATTCTCGCCCTCGGAGAAGAACCGCTCGGCATAGTCACCATTGGGCTCCTCGGAGTCCTCCATGATGTCCCGGAACAGGCCCCCGTTCCGGTACAGCCGGACGTAACGCCGATGGAGGTAGCCCGCGCCGATGCCCCGGGCGATGGAGAAGCACAACTGCTCCCGGAGGTTCGTTGAGTCGCTGCCCACATTGCCCGTGGACGTGATCGCCATCTCACCAGACCCAAGCATGGGCTGATCGTTGGGGAAGACGATATACCAGTCGCCTCCCCCCCCATGGAACGGGCTTCCTTTGTCCTTGAAGCCTGCGGCGTAGACGACGCGGCTGTTGCCGTACACGAAGGTGAGATCCCGCAGGAGATTGTTGAGCGCGGAGGAGGAATTCCGCGCGTTCTCCACGGTGGTCGTATTCCACATGTGATAGTGCCCCAGGGTGCCGAAGGGGATGGGTTCACCCCAGCGAACCAGACACTCCCGGGCCGGGGCCTCCGCCGGAAACCTCGTGGTCATCGGCAGCCCAGCGCCGTCGATGGCCTCGATCCGGAAGGCGATCAGGGTTCCCGCCGCGCGCCCGGAGATCGTCCCGCTGTACACCCCATCGCCGGCGGCGACATCACCGCCGGAACCATCGTCGCGCAGTGTCACATTCACGGCGGTCCCCCCGCCATCGATCCGGCCGATCGCCCGTACCGAGGCGACGCCGTCGGGATCCGACACCCGGGCCGAAACGATGACGGCCTGCTGGTTCGCCGGCAGGGCCGGCGTGTGGGCAACGTCCACGATCGCCGGGCCGGCGTTGGGGACGGCACGGGTGTTCAGAAGCCCCGGGCTTCCCAGGTTCGCCGGAACCGTCAAGGACGCCGGCAGCTCGAGCCAGTTGCCCCGGATCCGGAACAGCACCTCAGGCCAACCGGTCACCCAGCGGACCCGCGCCCGGATCGTCGCGGTCGTCCCATCCGCCAATCCCGCCGCAAGCGGGGTCCGGATCCGGTTGAACCCGGTGTCACCCCGGGCTGGAGCCCGGATGTGGAGACAGCGGGACCCCGCTTCAGCACCGGTGCTGTCGATGGTCGACTGGGAATGGTTGCCCTGGAAGGTCCACCCGGTCGCGGCGGACCCGCTGCCGGCCTCGAATCCGGGATTCGACACCAGGTTGGCCGTGCCCCCCGAGCGGATGACCTCGACCGAATCGACGAGCGCCTCCCCCTCACCCTGGAGGGTCACCTGTAGCTGGTTTGGCGGAAAGCCGCTGTTGCCGTTGTCGAGGCGACCGGTGACCGCGACTGATGTCCACTGGCCCTTGGTGGTCTCGTCGGAGTCCGCCCAGTTGGAGCCCCGGTTGGGATCGGCATCCGGATCGATCAGCTCAAGGCTCGACCCACCCCCATCCGCCCATTTCCCCCACTGTCCGCCATCGAGGTAGGTGACCTCGGCGACATCGATGAGGATCCGTCGGGTCGACACGGTGCCAACGTCGTTCGTCGACAGGATCTCATCCGGCCGAGCGAGCGCGATCCGTTCGCCGGAGTTCGACAAGGTCCCGGAGAATCCACCGACCGTGTTGGCCACGGTGAGGTGCGGGTGGTGGGCCCGGAGCCGGGCCGGGTCCTTGGCCACGACCAGATAGCCCGCCGCCGGCAGGACCGCCCCGGGCGGGAACCGATAGCCGATGCCCGCGGTGAATTCCCACCCCCCAAGGTCGATGGCCGTCCCGGTCCGATTGAACAGCTCCACGTACTCGTCCTCGTCAGCCCTGCTGATCGGGTTGTACATCAGCTCGCTGATCACAATGGACTCCGGACGCCACGTCGTATTGGCGGCTCCAGGCGTGGGCTGCACCAGCCGACGGACCTCCGTGGCACCGTCGGGTTGGCGCCCCGAGCTGACAGCGTTTTCCTGCGGACCAAACTCAAGTGCGTCGAGGACACGCTCGCCCGTGGGATCCACCAGATAAATCGTCTCGCCCGCCGCGCTGAGCGCGAACCCGAGCTGGTTCTGGTCGAGGACAAGATGCCCCCGGGCGGGGATCGTCGTGCCGACCGGGAACCGGAACCGGTTGGTCGTGATCGAATCGGTCAGAACACAGCCGACGAGGTCCATCTCCGCGTTCGAGGCATTGAAGAGCTCGATGAAATCGCGCTGGGGATCATCGGTATGCGCTAGGAATTCATTGATGACCACGCCGTCGAGCGGACGTGCGCCGAGGATCTCGGGTCCGCCTGGGGTCCCGCCGACCCGGCGGCTTGGCATCCACGCCCTGGGATCCGAGGGACCATAGCTCGGTCGCCCTAGGACCAGCGAATGGCCGGTGCCATCCGGGGTGATCGGCCATGGCGCCCGGGTCTGGTATTCCACCCTGAAGAGGGTGTCACCCTGGTCGGTCTTGAGCGCCACGGAACCGCCACCGTTGGACAGACGCCCCTCGTAGGGTCCAAGGACCTTCGTCAGGCCAGCCGCGCGCTGGAGATCCGACGGGCTCGCCGCCACCACGAGGAATTCCCCGGCCCGGATCCGGGTCCCTTCCGGGAAGGTGAACTGAACCTCACCCGACAGCCTCGCCCCGGAGAGGTTCTCCGGGGTGGACCCCGCATTGTAGATCTCGATGAACTCGAGGTCGCCCTGTCCTTCCCGCTGCAGGGGATGATACATCAGCTCGGAAAGCACCAACCCGGTCGACCTGACGAACGGTCCCAGCGGCTCCCGATCGGCGACCCAAGGCCCAACGGCCGTGCTGACAACGGGGCCCAGATCCCGGAACTGGGCGGTGGTCGGAGTCTGCTCATCCTGGCTCGAGACCGCCGGACCGAAGAACAGCGAGGCGGGCATGCCCTGTATCGTGACAGTGCCGAGCTGGGTCCAGATCCGTCCATCCATGCTGGCGAACCCGGTGAACGCACTTCCCGCCCGCCGAAGCCGTAGCCAAGCCTGCGGATAGCCCACCGGATAGCCACCGGTGATCGAGGCCTGGGCTGAAGCCGCTCCAATGGAGGTCCTCGACTCGAAGAAACACCCCAGCTGTGCCGAGGAGGCGAACACCGCGGCGAACCGCGCGTTCGACTCCAGGCTGTCCCGAACCATCAACCCCGCATGGACAAAGGGATCCGTCACCGTGACCCCGGCGACACGGACCTGAAGGTCGAAATCTCCTGTCCGGGATTCCGCAGCCAGGAGGAAGCGGTCCTGCGTCCCACCCAGATCCACCCCGATGCCCGTGACGTCGAACTGGCCGTCTCCGACCCGGACCACAGTTCCCGCCGGAACCGATCCGATGGAATTCGGGATGTACTCCAGCGCCGTGAATACAAGGCTGCCAGCCGGCATGACATTCGGTGACGCGGCACGATCCCGGACTCCCGAAACGGTCAGGGTATAGGTCTTCCCAAAGACCAGTGGTGCCGTTCCGAGAACCACCTCGGACCCATCCGCCGAGATCGTTGCGGTCTCGATGACGCCTCCGTCCAACAGCGTGTAGTTCGCCGGGGTCTGGGCGGTGGTCGGATCGACCGCCTCGCTGAAGACGACCCGGATCAGGCGCGCCGATCGGTTCTCGGCCTTCACAAGCCGGGGCGGGACTGTGTCCGGGGTGACACTCAGGACGGCTTCTGTCGACACGGCCGTCCCAAACGAGTTGCTCAGAGCGACGGAGAAACGGGCGAGGTCATCCGTGAGACGTACCGGCTGGAAGTCAAGGAAGGCATTGGTCGCACCGGGAATCGACACACCATTCCGTCGCCACTGGAACTGCGACGGACTCAGCGGGTCGAGGAGGACATCGAAACGGGCCACAGTGCCTTCCACGGCATTCGTCGACTGCGGCTGCCGGACGATGCTCGGCGCCTTGAAGACCACACCCCACGGCAGCAGGTATTTGCCCGGGATCGGCCCCTCATCGGCACCGTCCGGACGCAGCCAGCGGACCGCAAGATTGTCGCCGCCGCCGCCTTCCTTCATGAGGGCCTCGACGTAGTAGCTCCGTCCCGCCTCGAGCCGGACGGGTGCGGACTGCTGGCCCGCCTCCTTGGCCCATTCCCGGGGGCCGGTCCAAGCCGACACCGATGCGATGCGCGTCCGGCGACCGACGGTGTCATCCGTGCTGAGCCACAGCTCGCTCCCGTCATCCGAGGCGATCCAGAAGGTGTAGTTGCCGGTGACCGGTGGGACCAGATAGCCGCGGAGACGCTGGCCATAGTTGTCGAGGACATCCGTCGGCGCCTCGAACGCCGCTGTGACATAGCCCTTCGTGGTCGGCGAGTTCGGGAAGATCGCCGCGCCCGTGAGGTCGGCGACGGATACTCCAGGGATCCCGGAATAGACCTCCCGCAGCAGTCCCTGGCTGGGAGGGGTCTGGGCCCTCGACGGCAGCCCCGCCACACCCAGCAGCAGGAGAAACCCTGCCCACAGCAAGTTCCAGGAACGGGCCTGACGGCCCAGTGCGTTGAATCCAATCGTCATGGTTACCCGGGAAGTATAGCAAATACGCGGCCAAGATCGAAGTGCGGTCCAACAAGAGTTCTGGGAGGACTGCCCTCCGGTCACTCCGGCTCCCAGCGATGCCAAAACGACCAGTCGTAGGCCTCAAGGGCCCCCAGCCGCTTCTTGTAATCGTAGGCCGAGGGCTCGAGGTACGCGTATCCTGGATACAGGAACCGGCATCCGGACGCCTTGGCATGTTCGATCTCGGCCAGGAAGGTCAGCCATCCCGGACTGCGCCGGGACTCCTCCGGATCGAAGAACGCGTAGACCGACGAGGCCGCCTCACACCCCAGGTCGAGGAAGCTGACCGCCAACAGACGACGGCCGACCCTTGCCTCGATCTGGACGCACTCGCAGGGATAGGCATCCGGATCCCTCCCTCGCCCGGGGTCGGGGCCGAGGAACGTCTCGAGCGAGTCCGGAACGTTCTCCTCGAACCTTGCGGTGTGGCGGGCGAACAGATCGCGGTGCTCCTCTGTCAGATGCGGCCGCTGGGCCACCACCGAGAGGTCCCTGTTGAGGCGGAGGATGCGGGACTGGCTCCTGGAGGGGGTCCACCGGGAAAGGTCGACACGAAGCGGAATGACACGGACCGGCTGCCCGTGCATCTCGGTCCGGGAATACTGGAAGAACGATCGACCGAAGTGCCGCCAACCGTGGGACCACAGGGCATCCAGGATCTCCGGATCCATCGGGCCGTGGTCAAAACAGACCGCCACCTCGGGCCATGGGTCGGATTCGGCATCGTGGGGGGGATCGATCACGGTGGGAAAACGGTGGAAAGGATGCGTCCACCGCCCCGGACACTCAACCTGTCCGTTTCACCTGTCGGTTTCAGGCACGGGTTGAAGGCGACCGCCCCCAACTCTCCCACGTCCCCCCTCTTGTCGGTCCGCGTCCGTCGTCCCACCCTTCCGGCATGACGATCCGATCCCTCGCCCAGCATCGCACACCGCGGCTCCCATCGATCCTTGCCCTCCTGCTCCTCCTCACGGGCTGCAATACCGTGCCCGAGACCGGGCGACAGCAGCTCAACCTCTTCTCTCCCCAGGAGGAACAACAGCTTGGACTGACGGCATTCGAGTCCATGAAGAAGGACGTTCCCCTCTCCAAGAACGCAGCAGCAAAGGCCCAGGTCGAGCGGGTGGGCAAGCGCATCGCCGCCGTGGCGGCACTGCCGAATGCACAGTGGGAGTTCGTGGTGTTCGAGAGCCCCGAGGCCAACGCGTTCTGCCTGCCGGGTGGCAAGGTCGGGGTCTACAGCGGGATCCTGCCGATCTGCCAGGACGACGCCGGCCTCGCCGCGGTCATCGGCCATGAGGTGGCCCACGCCGTCGCCCGACACGGAGGGGAACGCATGACCACCGCCGCCGGCATCAACGCCGTCGGCCAGCTCGGCAGCGCCTACATGGGACAGACCCAATATGCCCGGTATCTGCCCCTCGCGACCCAGGCCTACGGCGTCGGGGCCCAGCTGGGTGTCGCCCTCCCCCACAGCCGGGCCCAGGAATCCGAGGCCGACGAGATCGGCCTCGTCTACATGGCCCGGGCTGGATACGACCCCAAGGCCGCAGTCGGGTTCTGGGAGCGGTTCGCGGCGTACAACGGGACGCGCGACGGCGCCTCGACCGCCTGGTTTCTCCGAACCCATCCGACCGATGCCGACCGGATCGCCCGGCTCAAGGAGCTCCTGCCCCGGGCCGAGGCCCAATACAAGCCGGCACAGTGAGAGCCCGGCTCAGAGGCCGCGCACGAACCGGTCCATCCGCTCCAACCCCTTCTCGATGTTCGCGAGGCTGGTGGCGTAGCTGAGGCGGATGAAGTCGTCGGCGCCGAAGGCGATTCCCGGAACGGCCGCCACCTTCTCCTGCTCGAGGAGTCGGGAGCAGAAATCGCGGGAGTTCAGTCCGGTCCGGCTGATGTTCGGGAACAGATAGAAGGCCCCCTTGGAATTGACGCAGGTGATCCCGGGCATCGCGTTGAGCCGCTGCCATGCCACCGTCCGGCGCTTCGAATACTCCGCCAGCCACTTCGGCAGGTGGTCCTGGGGACCGGTCAGGGCCGCGACGCCGCCCTTCTGGGCAAACGAACACGGGTTGCTGGTGCTGTGGGACTGCACCGCATCGATCGCCTTCGCAATCGGCTCCGGCGCCGCCAGGAAACCGAGCCGCCACCCGGTCATGGACCATGCCTTTGCGAAGCCATGGACGATGATCGTGTGCTCCTGGTGCTTCGGACTGAACGAGGCCACGGACCGATGGACCGCTCCATCGTAGAGCAGGTGCTCGTAGATCTCGTCGCTCATGATGAGCACGCCGCGCTCGACGCAGAGGTCGGCGAGGACCCGAAGTTCATCGGGCGTGTAGACGCTGCCGGTCGGGTTGCTCGGTGAATTGAGGATGAACAGCCGGGTCCGCGGGGTGATGGCCGCCCGGAGCTGCTCCGGGGTCACCTTGAACTCGGTCTGGTCGGTCGTCTTCAGGATGACCGGGGTGGCACCCGCCAAGGTCACCATCTCCGGATAGCTCAGCCAGTAGGGTGATGGGATGATGACCTCGTCCCCCTCCTCGCAGGTGGCCAGGATGACGTTGTAGCAGGAGTGCTTCCCGCCATTGCTGACGATGATCTGGGATGCCTTGTAGGTCAGACCGTTGTCGCGTTGGAACTTCTGGGCGATGGCCTCGCGCAGCTCGGGGATGCCGGAGCTCGGGGTGTATTTGGTGAATCCAGCGGCAAGGGCGTTGGCCGCGGCATCCTTGATGTGCTGGGGAGTGTCGAAATCGGGCTCACCGGCCCCGAATCCCACGACGTCATGGCCCTCGGCCTTCATCTGTTTCGCCTTCGAGTCGATGGCGAGGGTGAGCGAGGGCGAGAGGGCTGCGGCGCGTTTGGCGATCTTGTAGTTCATACCGACGGCGGCGGAGCCTGAGGAAGGCGTCGGCCATGGCAAGCCGAAGTTCTCCCCTCACCACCAGGTGAACGAGGGATTCGGCTTCTCCGACCAGAACTTGTCGTTGATCGAGAGCGTCGGAAACTGGAACGCCTGCGCGTGGCCATCGCCATAGGCGATGATCGAGAGGCTGCGCCCCTTGACGTTGTGCCACTGGCTCTTCTTGTCCGAGAACCCGCGGTTCGGATGCCAGGGCCAGTCGGCGATCACGATCTTGTTGGCCGCACTGAGGGCGATCTCGGAGGACTTCATCGACTGCCCATCATAGGCGGTCCGCGGGGCGGCGATGTTGCCCGTGACCCGTTTCACCCGCACGAAATCCGCGGCCCATTCCATCAGGTAGCTGGTGCCGTACTGGACATACGCATTGGTGCATTTCTTCCCGAAGTTCTGCTCGTAGAAGAGGTCCCCCTTGTCGGCCGGACACCGGAAGATCTCCGGGGTTCCCTGGTACCGGTAGAGCGGCTTGTTCGTCATCGCCGTGAAGACGTCATAGGTGCCGTCCTTGCCCCCGGCCGAGGCCCAGTCCCGGCAGAGCGGATAGTTATCCGAATGATCGTCGGCATACATCTGGAAGGCCAGGATGACCTGCTTGAGGTTGCTGACGCATTTGACCTGGTTGGCCTTGGCCTTGGCCCGGGCAAGACCGGGCAGGAGCATGCCGGCGAGGATCGCGATGATGGCGATCACAACGAGCAGTTCGATCAGGGTGAACGCGGAGCGGGACCGCGACGACGCGGGCGACAGGGACA
>SYEM01000011.1 GCA_005801385.1 Verrucomicrobiales bacterium
CCGAAACTCCCGCACCAGCACCTCGATCTCGGCAGGCGTCCGCCGCCGGTGCCGCCCCCGATCACTCGCAATGGATCTCATCCACCACGCTTACCAGAACCGACGGCAGGCCGAATACCATGGGGTTCGGCGTACGCTTACGCCCTCTCGGCACCCAGAATCCTCGGGTACACGTCACCGTAGAGCCAGGTGTGATTGACCAGCAGGATCGCCATCACCCTCAGTTTCTTGTATTTTGCGAGCTGATCTTCGCGGACGAACATTGAATGGGAAATGACGGGTCGCCGATCTTCCGTAATGCCTGTCTCTCGGATCGCCTTTTCAAGCGCCGCCAATGTCATGTCGATTCCAGCGTCTCCGTTGCTGTATGCAAAATACTGGATGTTGTTTTTATATGCAAGTTGCGCGCATTGATCAATGAGGCTCTGCGGATAGTATTGAAATCCCCGCCATCCTTCCCCGAATCCCGTTGTATCCAGAAACGGTTTTGTGAAATAGCCTAGGCGAAGCTGGGGCGCTCCATCGGTGGGAACCATCATCCCTGCCACCTTGAATCCTCTATCCCCTCCGCTGTAGGAACCGAATGGATATTTTGGATTGGTTTTCAACAGTTGGTCCACCACGTCAAAGGTCGGCAGTGCAATCAGATCCAGTGCAACCACCTTTTTATCGATCGCCAACCGCATCATACGGATGTCGTTCGGTGTGGCTTCATAGCTTTGCGCGGTTGTGAAGCCATTTGGAGTAAAGACGGATTCCGCTTTGCGGTAGGTTTTCAGGGTCAACTCCTCGGAGTACTGCCCCAACGCCCTCGAAAAGGCCTCCATGTAGGGCATTCCGATCAGTTCGCCGGTGAGCTTCCCGGTCTTTGGGTCGCGGACAATGAATCCCGAGACCGCTTTCGTGGATTCTGTAATCCCCAATTTTTTCAATCCGGCAGAATTGACCAGCCCAGTGAGCGTCGAGATGTTCGCAACGAGAACGGGTTGGTTTGGAAAGGCCTTGTCGAGGTCAGACAAGGAAAGGGGGCCGTCCGACAATACGGCGTCAGCGTATCCGGTGCCCACGAGCCAACCATTGAACGGTTTCCCTTCCCTGCGCAGTTTCCCGATGAGTTGAGCCTTGGTGGCGGGTGGGTTTTCTGAGAAATACCCCAGATTGACGCCGAGTGTGTTTTGCGCGACCAGCGCAAAGTGTCCCCAAGTATCAATGAATCGACCCGTCCAGAGTGCCGAGGTTGAGCTCCAACGCCAATATCAAGCTGGGAAGCGGGGGCAGGGGATGGCGGGTCCACGCTTCAGGACCGCCACAGGCTCAAGGTGTGATCAGGGGTCTTCGGGTGAGGATCGCGTGGACGGCAAACGCGATGGAGATCAGGGCGGGAAGCAGGGTGACGAGGACCGAGAGCAGGAGGCCGAGTCGGAACGAGACCACCGCGAGGTCGTCCTGAGCCTTGCCCCACAATTGAACCCAGACTAGTTCGGCGACCCAACCTCCGGTGTAGGGGAGGTTCACCACCACGGCGTAGACGAGGGCGAAAAAGAAGAGGGGAGGGTCTGGGCGATGGATGGGAGTCTCCAGAAAGGCGTTCGCGATGCCCATCGCCACCGTGCCCAAGGCAACCGTCACCAGTCCGACGATTCCGAGGATCAGGTTGAATGGGGCCCGACGCACTTCCCACCAGCCAAGGATCTGCCAAGCCCCGGCAGTCCCTGCCTCCCGATGGAACAGGGAGTCGCCCAGGACTCTGTTGAGGATCGTCTTCATGGGGCCGCCGACCATCCGTTTTGACCCGAGGTGGGGCTCCCGGTTACGGAGGGTGGGGGAAGACACGTGGGCCCTGTGGGACCGAGCCGGCGACAGGAAATCGCTTCCACCTCTGGATGTCCGGTGGGTACCCTGACCTTCTTTCGAAAAGGATCTATCTATGGCGAAGCTCACGGTGAGAGACCTCTCGGTCTTCGGACAGCGGGTTCTGGTTCGGGTCGACTACAACGTCCCGATGGAGGAGAAGGACGGTCGGATGGTGATCAATGACGCCACCCGGATCCGCGAGACCCTTCCAACGCTGAAGCTGTTGATCGAGAAGGGCGCCCGGATCCTCCTCGCCGCACATTTGGGACGTCCGGACGGCAAGCGGGAATCCTCCCTGAGCCTGCGTCCTGTCGCCGAGAAGCTGTCCGAGCTGCTGGGGCGCCCCGTGCAGTTCGTCGACGAGTGTGTGGGACCCAAGGCCGAGGAGGCTGCGAAGGGGCTCAAGGATGGGGAGATCCTATTGCTGGAGAACGTCCGGTTCCATGCCGAGGAGGAGGACAACGATCCGGTGTTCTCCGCCAAGCTGGCGGTCCTGGCCCAGGCCTATGTGAACGACGCGTTCGGCGCGGCCCATCGGGCCCATGCGTCGACCAGTGGCGTGGCCCGCATCATCTCCGCCTGGGGGGGACGGTGTGCCGCCGGTCTGCTGATGGAGCGCGAACTCAAGTTCCTGGGTGACGAGCTCGACACGCCGGCCCGGCCTTTCGTGGTGATTCTGGGTGGGGCCAAGGTGTCGGACAAGATCAAGGTCATCGACCGTCTGCTGGAGAAGGCGGACACGGTCCTGATCGGTGGGGCGATGGCCTACACGTTCAAGCTGGCGCATGGTCAGAAGACCGGGAAGTCGCTGGTGGAACCCGAGCACATCCGGACCGCCCTGGATGCCGAGGCGAAGGCCCAGACCCGGGGAGTCCGGTTCGAGCTGCCGAATGACAACGTCGTGGCCGAGCTGAAGGACACCGGGAAGCTGAACAAGAAGGGCAAGCCGGTCTTCGAGCCGGTGAATCCCCGGGTCAATTCCCAGCCTGATATCCCGTCGGACTGCGAGGGATTCGACATCGGTCCGGCCACGTCGGCCCGGTTCGCCGAGGCGATCCAGTCGGCGAAGACCATCCTGTGGAACGGTCCGATGGGGATGTTCGAGGACCCGAGGTTCGGCGAGGGGACCCTGGCGGTCGCCCGCGCGGTGGCGGCAGCAACGGCGAACGGCGCGAAGTCGATCATTGGGGGGGGCGACTCGGTGAAGGCGATCAACAAGGCCAAGCTGGGCGACAAGGTCACCTTCATGAGCACCGGTGGCGGGGCCAGCCTCGAGTTTCTCGAGGGCACGCCCCTGCCGGGTGTCACCTGCCTCGACGAGAAGTAGGTCTTCCTGGCTGCCTCGGATCCTGGATGCCCTTGGGCGGCTGGACCCGCCTGATCCGGGGCGGTGGCTGTACCAAGGTGTCTTCCAAAAACGCCTTTGACGCCTCTTCGTGCCCCGATAGACTGCCGTTTCGTTCAAATCGCTTTTCCCATGGACAAGGAGCGCAAGCTGATCATCGCGGGCAATTGGAAGTGCAACAAGACCGTCGCCGAGGCCCTCGTCCTCGTGGGCGATCTCAAACGTGAGCTCGCCCCCGTCAAGGAGGTCGACATCGTCTGCTGCCCTCCCTTCACCGCTCTGGACGCCGTTTCGAAGGCGATCCTCGACTCCAACATTCGCCTGGGTGCGCAGAACATGGGCGAGAACGGTCTGGGTGCCTTCACCGGTGAGGTGGCTGCAGGGATGCTCAAGGAGTTCTCTGTCGGGTATGTCATCCTCGGCCACAGCGAACGCCGGCAATTCCAGAAGGAGTCCGACGCCCTGATCGCGAAGAAGGCCGCTGCCGCGCACGCCGCCAACATCATCCCCATCGTCTGCGTGGGTGAGACCCTTGCCGAACGCGAGGCGGGGATCACCAATGCGGTGGTCGAGACCCAGCTCAAGGGGTCGCTGACGGGCCTGACCTCCGAACAGGTCGAGCGCACCGTGGTCGCCTACGAGCCGGTCTGGGCGATCGGCACGGGCAAGACGGCCACCACGGCGCAGGCCCAGGAGGTCCACGCCTTCTTGCGCAAGGTGATCGGAACCCTCCATGGGGACACGGTGGCCCGTCGCGTCCGGATCCAGTACGGGGGAAGCGTGAAGCCCAACAATGCCCGCGAACTCATGAGCCAGCCCGATGTCGATGGGGCCTTGGTGGGCGGGGCGAGCCTTGAGGTCCGCAGCTTTGCCGACATCATCAAGAACTCGATCTGAACCGACGAAACTTCCGAACGCATGCAACTCGCCATCACCCTTCTTTCCCTGGTCCTCGTCCTCTGCTGCCTTTTCCTGGGCCTTCTGATCCTCATCCAGCTTCCCAAGAAGGAGGCGGGTTTGGGTCAGGCTTTCGGTGGAGCCGCGACGGAGGCGCTGTTCGGTGCTGGATCCGGCAACACGTTGACCCAGCTGACCAAGTATGCGGCCGGGACCTTTGTGGTGCTGTGCGTTTTGCTGGCCTGGATGACCTCCCATCTCGCCCAGAGCCAGAACCAGGGGGTTCTGAAGGCGCTCAGTGCCCAGCCGGCCGCCACGACGGCGCCCGCCGCGGGGCTGATCGGCAGCAATGCGGTGGCTCCGGCCGCGGTGCCTGCTCCCGCTCCGGCAAAGTGATCGGGATGGGGGATACCCCACGGTCACCGAGATCGGCCCAGCTGTGGCCAAAAAAGGGCAGGATCTCCCAAGTTCCGGTTCGACGCCGGAGGAGACGTCCGGCTACATCCTTGGAATGGAATTCCTGGGTTTCCACGGTGTTCGACCGGCTCCGGCGGGTGGCAGAGAATCTGCTTGAGAAGCTGTGATTCGAGACTGAACCCGGAAGCCCTGACCCATGGCCACCAAGATCACCTTCCTCTCCCACGCCTCCCACCTGTTTGAGACGCCCCGGGTTCGGATCCTCGTCGATCCATGGCTGGTTGGTTCCTGCTACTGGCGCAGCTGGTGGAACTATCCACCCGTCCGGGAGGATCTGATCGCCGGTCTCAAGCCGGACGCCATCTACATCACCCACTTCCATTGGGACCACTGGCATGGCCCCACGCTGAAGAAGCTCTTCCCCAAGGACACCCTCATCATCACCCATGATGAGCCGAACACCCGGTCGGTCCGGGACCTCCGGTCGATCGGCTTCAAGAACCTCCGCCTCCTCAAGCATGGGGAACGGTTCCGGATCGAGGACGTGGACATGACGGCCTACCAGTTCGGGCTGTTCCTGAACGATTCCACGATCGTCATGGAGACCGAGGACCTTGTGCTGTTGAACGCGAATGACTGCAAGATCGCGGGTTCGTCGCTCAAGCACCTGCTCTCACGGCATCGGCCGATCGACATCGCCCTCCGGTCGCACAGCTCGGCCAACGACCGGGTCTGCTACACGATCAAGAACGACGACCAGTTCAACAACGACGACCCGCTCCACTACACGAAGACCTTCAAGTACTTCATGGATGCAGTGAGGCCGCGCTACGCCGTGCCGTTCGCCTCGAACCACTGCCACCTGCATCGGGACGCCGTGCAGTTCAACGGTAAGCGTACGCCGAACCCCATGGTATTCGGCCTGCCGTCGGTTCTGGTGAGCGTGGTGGATGAGATCCATTGCGAGTGATCGGGGGCGGCACCGGCGGCGGACGCCTGCCGAGATCGAGGTGCTGGTGCGGGAGTTTCGGGAGTCGG
>SYEM01000112.1 GCA_005801385.1 Verrucomicrobiales bacterium
CCCAGGACCGGTGGGTGATGCAGTGCCCTGCATCACTGGGTGCGGGAGCACCCACGCCGCGAGGTGTGGGATCCAGTGGAGGGGAAGCCGGTGGGCGTGCGGTCTGTGGTGTTGGGAGGCTCTGGCGTTTTTGGGTGCTGTTGGGTCCCGGGGAGGCTGGCCGTCGGGAGGCGGCCAGGTTCTGCACAGCACTGCAGAACCCACCGGTGCAGGACCTCCAGTCCTCAGCGCCTTGGAGGTTCGCCCACCAGCGGCTGGGTGCTCCTGAGGTAGGCGAACAGGTCACGGACCTCCTGGTCCTTGAAGCCATCCAACAATCCCTCCGGCATCAGTGAGGCCGCGGGACGATCCTGCTCGCGGATATCCGCCACCGGTATCGTGGCAGTCTGGTTGTCCAGGGTGCGCAACACCAGGGTCTGGTCGTCCTTCTCCACCAGGAATCCGGAGAGAAGACGCCCGTCGCGGGTCTCCAGATGGATCTGCTCGTAGCCCTCCCGGATCTCCGCCCCGGGGTTCACGATCGACAGCAGCATCGAGTCGAGGTCCGACCGGTCATACACCGTCAGATCCGGTCCAACCTGGCCGCCCTGGCCGAAGAGCCGGTGACACCCGGCGCAGGTGTTCTGGAACAGGGTGCGGCCGTTGTAGGGATCCCCGGAACCGGCCCTCACGATCGCGGCCCGCTTCCGGATCAGATCCTCCATCTCGCGGGTTGTTGGCGTGCGGGTTTCCGGCCACAGCATGGCAAGCTTCGCCCGAAGCTCCGGGTCGTCGTGCTGGCGCAGCCGGCGGACCGTCCCGAGGGAGATCGAGTCGGCCTTCACCTGTGAGGGTGCCGCACCGGCGGGGCGGGGCTGGAGCTCGTCGACCAGGGTCCGGCTCCAGGTGGCACGGCTCGACAGCACCGTCTGGGCGGTCGTCCGTGCGGCAGGGCCGAGCGCGGGCCAGCTGCCGAGGATGATTCCGGCGATGGCCGGGTCCTCGTGCGGCTGCAGCGCCATGAGCACCGACTGCCGCAGGGCATCGTCCTTTGCGGCGCCCCGATAGGCCCGTGCCAGTGCCGGCACAGCCCCCGGCACCGGCACCTCGCTTAGCACACCCAGGAACTCCAGGCGCTCCGTGCGGGCCGCCGATTCGTCGGCCACCGTCGCCAGGGCGCGTCGGATCGCCACCGGATCGCCCCGGCGCACGGCGAAGGCCGGTGAGCCCACGCCGTGACGGGACATGGCCTGGACCAGATCGTCGGGCAGACCCGCGAGCGGACGCCCCTTGAAGGCCGCCTCGAAGCCCTGCATGAGGCGACGGCTCGAGTCCACCGAAGGTGAGTTCTGGAACAGGGCGGCACAGAGCAGGAGTTCCCGACGGGACCCCGCCTGGGCCCAGCGTCGGGCTGTACGATCGAGCAGGTGGCGCTGGACCATGGGTCGGCTCCAGAACGCCGGATCGGAATACAGGCGCAGCACCGTCTCCGGGTCTGCGGTGCAGAGCGTCTCCAGGGCCCACCAGAGGAGGAGGGGCTGGCGGTTGTCGTCGACATCCTCGTCGCGCCCACAGAGCGCACGGAGGATCTCCGCCGCGTCGGCGGCGGGCAGGCGACGCGCCGTGCAGGCCAGTTGGTTGCGCACTTCCAGATCCGGATCCCCAGCCGCAAGGGTCGTGAGTCGGCGGACCAGCACCGGCGACGCGGAGCGGGTGTCGCCCAGGCGGCGGACGGTCCAGAGTCGGACCTGCGGCTCGGGATGGGACAGTGCCCGAAGCGCCTCGGCCTCGGTGTCGCCCCCCTCGAGCATGAGGGCCCAGAGGAGATCCACGGCCCGTGGACCCCGGGCTGCCGCCAGGGCCTTGGACAGATCCGGGATCCGGGACGGTTCCGGTCGGTCGGCGATCAACCGCAATGCGGTCTGGCGCACCCATCGGTTGGTGTGGGACAGACGCTGGATCAGATCGGCGTGCGACAGCGTGGCGAGGGTCTCGGGACGGACCCGGGGGTCTGCCTTGGAGCGCATGCGGTAGATGCGGCCGTTCGAGACGTCGATCTGTCCCTCGTGGTTCCGGTAGTGGTTCACCTGCCGGTCGTACCAGTCGCAGACATAGACCGCACCGTCGGGCCCCACCTTGATGTCGACCGGACGGAACCAGCGGTCGTCGCTGACGACCGGCCGCGCCACATCGAGGGTCTTGAAGGAGGATCGGTCGGGAAGCACGTCGCTCTCCACGATGCGCCCCTGGAGCGGTTCCACGCCGAGGAGACGACCGGTGTAGCGCGCCGGCAGGGCGCCGTGGTCGTAGATCACGAAGTTGTGCGTGAACCGCGGTTCGCTGGCCATCGGCATCGCCGGGAAGTAGCCGAACGCGTAGGGGTTCGACAGCGGGCCGTGCTTCTCGAAGCCCTTCTGGAGGTAGGCGCCCTGCTGGTAGTGGAATCCCCGGGTGTCGCCCCCGTTGTGGCCGGAGAAGACCCGTCCGGCGCTGTCGAACTCGCATCCGAACGCATTGCCACCACCTTCCGAGAAGACCTCATAGACCCGGCGCCCGGGATGATAACGCCAGATGTTCTGTCCCTGTGAATACAGCGGTTTGGCGTTGAGCGGTCGACCGTCCGGTCCACTCACCAGGATGTTCGCCGTCACGGTGCTGCCCTGCGCGCCGTAGAGCCAACCGTCGGGCCCCCAGCGCAGGGAATTGGCCACGCTGTGCGTGTCCTCCAGCCCGAATCCCGAAAGCCGGACCTCGGGATCGCCATCGGGGACGTCATCCCCGTTGGCGTCGGGATAGAATAGGAGGTAGGGCGGGTTGAGCACCCAGACGCCCCCGTGTCCGCGCTCGACCGAGGTGGCGATGTTGAGGCCGTCGACGAACACCTTGTGGCGCTCGAAGGTGCCGTTGCCGTCCGCATCCTCGTGGATGCTGATCCGGTCGGCACCCCGGACGTGGTTCGGCGGTGGACGCGGCACGGAGTCGTAGACCGCTCGCCAGACGCTGTCGCGGCTGACGAGGGTCAGTCCGGCGGGGGCGGGATACTGGCGGTATTCGACCACCCACATGCGGCCGCGCTCGTCGAAGTTCAGGAACACCGGTTGCGAGATCTCGGGTTCGGAGAGGACCTGCTCCCAGACGAGGTCGTCGGCGACCTGGAACCGTCGGGCCGCCTCGGCAGGCGCCAGGGGCTTGTCGGCGGTCTCCTGGGGACGATCGGCCGACGGGACGGCCGGAGGGGTCGGCGCAGCCACCGGAGGCGGCGCGGCCGGTGCGATCCGGGACACGGAGGGCTGCAGAAGGGGTGTCGTCGGCCCCGTCGCCGTCTCGGGGCGCGACCACGATGGATCATCCCCGACCCTGAAACCCCAGTCCCCCTTGAGATCCAACTGGTCCTCGCCTCGACGCAGCACTGGGGCGGAACCCTTGAAGCCGCCCCGACCGTCGTGGTCGTACACCCGGATCGCGACCAGCAGACCGGTGGCGGACCCGGTCAGACCACCCGGCACCTCGTAGGTTCCCTGCAGGTTGTATCCGTTCGCATAGCGCGGTGGGAAGGCACCGGCGCCGCCGACGCGCTGTCCTTCGACAAACGCCTCGTGGGCGTTGTCGACATCCCCGATCCGGAGCTGGAGATCCTGTCCGCGCCACGACTCAGGCAGCTGGACCCGGCATCGGTACCAGGCGAGTCCGTCCTGTCCCGAGAGAGCCCCGCCGGAGTTCTCCTCCCAGGTCCCGGGGACCTTCATCCGACGCCACTGGCCGGCGTAGTCGACGGAGGCTGGGACCGGAGCCGACGGTGGGATGGGATCCTGGAGGCACCAGAGGATGCCGTTGAGGAGGAGTCGGCGGAACGAGGGGCTGGCGAAGTCGTCGGGATTGCCCAGAGAGGTGTAGAACGCCCGGCGGTTGTGCGCGGCGGAGGTCCAGGCCACCGGTTCGATCTCCGTGCGACCCTCGACCTGCCCGCGCAGCAGCGGGGTGATGTCGGGAGAACGGTCGACCACCCGGTACAGATGGGAGGTGACGAGCGTAGGGGCGGTGGTGACCCCGGTCAGGACGGGGTTCCCGGTGGCCTCCGGGACGCCCTCGATGCGGGTGTGCGGCGCCGTCGGAGGCTTGTTGTTGTAGTGGCCGCTGTAGCGGGCCCCGAAGGCGTCCACATCGAACGTCGGCCACGTCGCGGTGTCGGGTCCGTTCGCCTGCGTATCAAAGGCATGGCTGGCGGTGCGGAGTCCGACGATGGGTTTTCCGGCGGCGAGGTGCGCCTTCAGCAGCGTTACCAGCTCCTTGGGGGGTGCGCGTCGACGGACGCTGACCACGACGAGGTCGGCGTCACGCAGGGCCGCGATGTTGGTGAAGCCCGAGTCGCCCTCCTTCGGGGGGGCCTGGACGAGGGCGACGTCGTAGCCGCGCCAGGCGAGCTCCGACTGGGCGAACTCAGGCAGGGTCTCCCACGTCCGGTACTCGTTCTCGCCGATCACCAGCGCGATGCGCTTCCGGACGTCGTCGCGGAACCGGAACGGTTGGCCGCCGATCAGGTCGGCGCTCGTGATCGACGGACACCAGTGCCGCTCGATGTGCTCGACGACCAGTTCCGTGCCCCTGAAATGTGAGACATACGGGGCCTTCCGGTGGTTGTACATGGAGTCGGTCAGGTCGCGGACCAGCACCACGTTCTGCCCCTGCTGGACCATCTGCCGGATGGCGAAGGGGCGGCCGAGGACACATATGTTGATGTGCACCCCCATCACCAGGACATTGGTGATGCCCCTCTGGCGCATCAGGTAGAAGGCCTCGGCGGAGTCGGTGATCGCGTCGCCGTCCCGGATCTCCAGCGCCGGGTGCTGGCGGGTCCAGGCCCGGTAGCCAGGACAGTCCGGACAGCCGTCACAGCCCCCGTCGGAGTCGTCGATCGGCAGCGGCGGCTCCTGGGCAGGGTTGATCGAGCACCAGCCCTGGAGCGGGATGCGGGTCTCGACCTTCGGTGCCGCCTGGGCGAGGCGGCGTCCGGGGTGGTCCTTGTAGAAGTCCAGGGTGTCGCTGGGGCAGTGGATGATGAGGGCGCCCCGCTCGCGGGCCGCCTTCAGGACCTCGTTCATCCGCGGGGCCATCTCACCGACGCGGTCGGTGGCGTCGGGACAGTGATGTTGGTCCCACATGTCACAGACCACGACGGCGGTCCGTGCGGGGTCCCAGGTCAGGAGGCGTTCCTCCGGAGCATTCGCTAGGGGAGGCGTGTTGGTGCCGGAGCGGACGCGGGCGTGGAAGGTCCAGGGCTCGGCTGCGACGAGATCGAGACCAATCCCGAGCAAGACGAACTGGACCAGGGCGCGGAGGACCGGGGGGATCACGCGTGAAAAGCTAGGCACGGTACGTGGGTTCGTCGATGCAAACCTCGTCGGCAGGGTTGCTCACGGAGGGGTAGGGGACGCACGTGGTGGTGCGGAGATGCGGAGGAGGAATGAGGCAGGCCGCGGTGGATGGCCTCAGGTCGTTCCCTCGCCCCAGACCACAGGACGGCCGGCGAGGAACTCGAGGAACGGAGTCTCCGGTTCGCTCCGGAACTCCCGCTCCTCGCCGTTCCATGGAAGCCAGAGCCGGATCGCGTGCAGGCCCTGCTGGGGCAGGATCAGGAGCTGGCGCTGCGCCTCCGTCAGCCGCCGCTTCACGAAGTCGAGGTAGAACCCCTCGTCCAGGCCGTAGAGCTTGTCGCCCACCAGCGGATGGCCGATCGCCCCCATGTGGATGCGGATCTGATGCTTCCGGCCGGTGTCGAGATGGATCCGGAGGAGGGAGAAGACGCCCTCCGGACGTTCGAACCGCCGGACGCACCACCATCGGGTCCGGGCGGGATGTCCATCCGGACGCGGGGTGTCCCGGATCGCGATGAGGCTGGCCTCGTCCTTTCCCAGGGGGAGGTCGACCAGCCCCGAATCGGCCTCGACCGCGCCGTGCACCAGCGCGAGGTACTCCTTGGTCACGAATCCCGTCTGCCAGAGGCGTCGGAGCTCCAGGGCCGCCTCGGGGTTCTTGGCGACCACCATGACGCCGCTGGTCTCACGGTCGAGCCGATGCACCAGCTGGGGTTCCGACTCGAGCCCGAGGTACAGCCGCAGCCGACTCACGAGGCTCGAGTACTCGTCCCCCTTGGTCGGATGGCAGACGAGCCCTGCCGGCTTGTGCAGCACGAGGAGGTCGTCGTCTTCGAGAAGGACGGGGAAGAGGTTCAACTCTGGCTCAGGCGTTTGACCGGGGCGTCGAAATACAGGTCGTGGGCCTCCCGGAGAATCGCGGGGATGCGCTCGGCGAAGGGGCTGTTCCTCAGGGCGTCGGCGACGCGCTGGAAGTCGAGCTTCGCGATGTTCTCGCCCGGGAACCAGTGCTCCGCCTGGCCCAGCATGTTGTAGCGGAACTTGGCCCAGTCGGTGAGCTCGAGCGCCTTGGCAAAGGTCCAGATGCGCAGGATCTCCACGAGGTTCACCTCGCCCGGGACGTCGACGTACTCGGGCAGTCCGACCCACCAGCGCCGACACCAGTCTGCCCCAAGCACGGTGTCCATGTGATCCCTCAGGCGTCGTTCGATGGGTCCCACCACCTCCGCGGCACGGTCGTAGTGCGGGAAGATCCCCAGGTGCTCGTCGAAGTCCGAGGGCCTGGCCGCGCCGAGCGACAGGGTGTGGACCTCCGGGCGGGCAAGGCAGTAGAGGTCGTTGAACTGCATCGGCGTCAGCGGGGCGCAGAGGGAGCGCATCCGGGGCAGCTCGAGATAGAGTTTTCCGCCCTTGTCGTTCGGGCTGATGATGAACACCCCCATGTCGCGCTGCGCAGCCTCGGCGATGCAGGCACGGTTCAGGTCGTTCACCAGGTACCAGTGGAGGTTGACGTAGTCGAACTCGTCGCTGCGGATGGTCTTCGAGATGATGTCGGGGGTCGCGTGGGTGCTGAATCCGACGTGGCGGATCCGGCCCTCGCGCTGCCATTGGCGGCAGAGCTCCATACAGCCGCCGCGACGGAGGGTCTGGTCGAGGAGCTCCTGGTTGTTGATCCCGTGCAGCGACAGCAGGTCCACATGGTCGAGCTCCAGCAGGCGCATGGAGGTCTCGAACACCTCCTGGAACTCCTTCTGGGTGGCCTTGGGCGGGATCTTGGTCTGGATGATGAGCTTCTCCCGCGGGAACTGCTTGAGCACCGGTGCCAGCTGCATCTCGGAGGAGCCATATCCGCGGGCGGTCTCGATGTGGTGGATGCCCAGTTCGACCGACCGGTGGATCGTGGCCTCGAGGTTCGCCTGCACCTCCGATTTCACCTCGCTCCAGGGGATGTCGGACCACGACTGCTGGTAGCGCATCCCTCCGCAGGAGAAGACGGGCATCTGGAGGTTGGTCCGGCCAAAACGACGGTAGCGCATGGACCGGAGTCTGGCGGGGCGGACCCGGGGCTGTCGATCCGGGGTTGCCGGGGACTGCGTGGGATTCAGCGGCGCTGTTCCCGCCAGTCGTCCACCGTCTTGAGCCGGGCGGCCTTCCACCCGGCATGGCCGTCGAAGTGCATGAAGTTGGCCCCCGCACCGTGGCGCTTCGCCGCGACACGGCGTTCCCCGCTGAGCGTCCTGCCGGAGGCGCCATAGGGGAGGTGGCCCGGAGACCAGACGTCGTTCAGGTCGTCGCTGCCGATGATGTTGGTGAGCGTGAACACGGGCCTCCAGGGGCCGTTCTCGTTGTCGCCCAGGTAGACCGTCTCGGTCGGCTGCTGGACGCGTCCGATGCGGGTCATGCCGGTGATCTCGCTGCCGGTGCGATCGGTGGGACTCGAGAACTGCCAGGCATTGACCACATAGCAGATGACCTGGCGCTTGTTGGGATAGCTGGGGCAGGTGTAGACCTTGATCCGGCCGTACTGGTCGCGGGCTGCAGCCGTGCCACCCAGGTAGGGGATGAAGGTGACCCACCAGAACGGCTGATTGCCCCGCGGGATGAAGCCCCGGTAGTCCTCGGCGTAGAGCAGGGCCCCCAGCCCCATCTGCTTGAGGTTGCTGTAGCAGTTGATCTGGCGGGCCTTCTCCTTCGCCCGGCTGAGG
>SYEM01000113.1 GCA_005801385.1 Verrucomicrobiales bacterium
CCACGATGTTCAATCTCATCACCGGTGTGTACCAGCCCACCGGGGGCTCGATCCGCTTCGGGGGGCAGCCGACCGGTGGACTCAGGCCGTATCGTCTGACGGAGATGGGTATTGCCCGGACCTTCCAGAACATCCGCCTGTTCCCCAGCCTCTCGGTGTTCGACAACGTCCGGGTTGCATTCCATCTCCACCTCGACCATGACGCCCTCCACTCCCTGACCCGGGGACCGAAGTTCCGGGAGGAGGAGGACCGGATCCGGGATCAGACCCGGGAGCTGCTCGCCATCTTCAACCTCGAGCGCTTCGAGGGCGCCCCTTCTAGGAGCCTCTCCTACGGCGACCAACGCCGGCTGGAAATCGTCCGGGCTCTGGCGACCCGCCCGCGTCTGCTCCTGCTCGACGAACCCGCGGCGGGGATGAACCCGTCCGAAAAGGTCGACCTCATGCGTCTGATCCAGTTCATCCGGGAGAAGTTCCAGCTGTCGATCCTGCTGGTGGAGCACGACATGAAGGTCGTGATGGGGATCTGCCAGCGCATCCATGTGCTGGAGTATGGACGGAAGATCGCCGAGGGAACCCCCGGGCAGATCCGTTCGAATCCTGCCGTCATCGCCGCCTACCTCGGCGAGGAACGAACCGCCGCCTAGAATCCCCCTTCCATGCTCGAGGTCCGGAACATCGATGTGCACTACGGCGCGATCGCGGCGCTGAGGGAGGTCTCCCTCAGGGTGGACGAGGGCACGATCGCCACGCTCATCGGCGGCAATGGTGCCGGAAAGACCACCACCCTCCGCGCCATTTCCGGCATGGTCCGCCCCAGCCGGGGACAGATTCTTTACGAGGGACAGGACATCACCGGCATTCCTCCGCACCGGCTTCTGGCCCGGGGCCTTGCCCACTGTCCCGAGGGTCGGATGGTGTTCGCCAACCTGACCGTCCGGGAGAACCTCCGCATGGGGGCCTTTCTGCAGCGTGACCGTGCGATCATTGCACGGGAGGAGGAATTCGTGTTTGGACTGTTCCCTCGTCTCGAGGAACGGGAGTCCCAGTTGGCCGGCACGCTGAGCGGTGGTGAGCAGCAGATGCGGGCCATCGGTCGGGCCCTGATGGGCCAGCCGCGCTGCCTGCTGCTCGACGAACCTTCCCTGGGCATTGCGCCGCTGCTGGTGCGAACGATCTTCGAGAAGGTCGTGGAGCTGAACCGGGTCCGGAAGCTCACCATCCTTCTCGTGGAGCAGAACGCCCACCGAGCGCTTGAGATCTCCCACAACGGCTACGTCCTGGAGACGGGACGCATCCTCCTCGCCGACCGGGCCGAGGCCCTCCGCAACAACGACAAGGTCCGCGACGCCTATCTCGGGGCCTAGTCGGCAGGAGGCATTGCAGCCACCGGGTGGCCGCCGCCCTCGGGAACCGCACACCTGTAGGACCTCTCGAGTTCTTCAAACAGTCGGCGAGAGAGAGAGTGCAGTTGACACATGACAACACGCGGCGCGAACGTCACCGCATGTCCACTGAATCCCCTCCCACTTCCACGTCCCGTCGTGGCTTCCTGAAGAGCACCGGGACCCTCGCCGCCGCCGGGGCGCTCTCCGGCGTCGCACTTCCCCACGTCCATGCCGCCTCGGGCGACACCATCCGGATTGCCCTGATCGGCTCCGGTGGCCGCGGCACCGGCGCCGCCGGCAATGCCCTCAGCGCCCGGAATGGCCCGGTCAAGCTCGTCGCGATGGCCGACGTGTTCCCCGACAAGCTCAAGACGAGCTACGAGGGCCTCAAGAACCAGTTCGGAGACAAGGTCGACGTCCCCGAGGATCGCCGGTTCATCGGGTTCGACGGCGCCCAGAAGGCCATGTCGGTCCTGAACAAGGGCGACATCGTGATCTTCGCCACCCCGCCAGCCTTCCGCTGGCCGTTCTTCAAGCAGGCCATCGACAAGGGCATCAATGTCTTCATGGAGAAGCCGGTTGCCGTCGACGCCCCGACCGCGAAGCGCATGATCGAGCTGTCGGACCTCGCCACGAAGGCGAACATCAAGGTCGGCGTCGGCCTCATGTGCCGTCACTGCCGCTCCCGCCAGGAGCTGCACAAGAAGATCCAGGACGGCGCCATCGGCCAGATCATCACCATGCGCTCCTACCGCATGCACGGACCGGTCGGCTCCGCCTTCTCCCAGCCGATGCCGGACAGCGAGGACAGCGAGCTCCTCTGGCAGATCCGCCGGTTCCACAGCTTCCTGTGGGCCTCAGGCGGCTGCTTCAGCGACTTCTACATCCACAACATCGACGAATGCTGCTGGATGAAGAACGACTGGCCGGTCCAGGCCCAGGCCAGCGGCGGTCGCAACTACCGCGGCGAGAATGTCGACCAGAACTTCGACAACTACTCGGTCGAGTACACATTCCGCGACGGTACCAAGTACTTCCACTTCGGCCGCACCATGGCCGGCTGCCATGACGAGTTCGCCAGCTACGCCCACGGTCAGAACGGTCTCGCCGTGATCTCGTCCGAGGGTCACTGGCCCTCCAAGGCGCGCATCTACAAGGCCCAGAAGATGACCAACTCCGAGATCGTCTGGCGCACCGGCAAGGAGGGTCCAGACCAGGATCCCTACCTGCTCGAGTGGGAGGACCTGATCGACGCGATCAAGAAGGACTTGCCCTACAACGAAGCCGAGCGCGGTGCCAAGGCGAGCCTCGTGACCGCGATGGGCCGTTTCGCCGCCCACACGGGCCAGGTCATCACCTACGACGACTACATCAAGAACCCGCAGGAGTTCGCTCCGGGCGTGAATGCCTTCGACATGAAGTCTGGACCCCCGCTGATCAGCGAGGGCGGCAAGTACCCGGTCCCGCGCCCCGGACTGCTCAAGGATCGCGAGTACTGATCCTGCGCCTGGTTCCAGCCAGCAGCGACATCAAGGGAGGCCTTCGGGCCTCCCTTTTTACTACCGCCCGGCGCAACGATGTAGCGATGCCCGCCCCGCGGGAAATAGGCGTCAGTGTAGCCCTCCGGCAAAGAACGTGCCCCTGGCAGCAGCAACACGACGAACAGCATGACGCTCGCAACGGCGGCAATGATCACCCATTTGATGATGCGGCGCGTCTTCACCTAACGTCCAGGGGCCTTCCCAGGCTAATCACGCAGGACCCTGGGTAAACGGCGTGGAGTCACAAGATTCCCTGCACGTTTTGTTGAACGCTGCCGGCCAGGGCAAAACCAGCGCTGAAACCATCCACCACCGAATCCAATCCCAGAAGCGGGTGGAACCGACAGCACAGGCTCGCCGGTCCGAGGACCGAGCCCCATGATCCCGGTCGTGCCCTCCATCCGACTCCCAGATCCCCGGACGACGGCCCGCCGGATCCAGCGCAGGACCCGCCTCATCCCGGAGGTGGGCATCGTGCTTGGAAGCGGGTTTGCCAAGGCGGCCGATGGCGTCGATGTCGAACACGAGTTTGACTACGCAGACCTTCCCGGATTCCCGGTGGGACGAGTCCCGGGACACGAGGCCAGTCTGGTCCTGGGTCACTGGGAAGGAGTTCGGGTCGCCGTGCTGCGCGGCCGTGCGCACTACTATGAGGGGTTCGGTCTGGACCAGACGACCTTCCCGATCCGGGTTCTCGCCGCGCTAGGGATTCAGGAGCTCCTGGTCACCAATGCGGCGGGGGCCATCCGCGCGGGGTTTCGTGCAGGGGAGTTCATGGCGCTTTCCGACCACATTAACGGACTCGATGCCAATCCCCTGCGCGGGACGATCCATTCGGGGCCCCCTCCCTTCGTCGACCTTTCCGAGGCCTACGATCCCGTGCTTCGAAAGCGTCTCCTCAAGGCCGCTCGAGGCCTCGGAGTCCAGGTCCACTCCGGGGTCTACCTTGCGGTGCCGGGGCCCAGCTATGAAACGCCCGCGGAGATTCGCGCCTTCCGTCGTCTCGGTGCGGATGCCGTCGGGATGAGCACGGTCCCGGAGGTGATCGTGGCGCGACACTGCGGTGTCCGAGTGGCGGGGTTGAGCTGCCTGACCAACATGGCGGCAGGACTTGGGAAACGTGGCCGGACTGTGAACCACGAAGAGGTACTGTCGATGGCCCGGGAACGTCTCGAGTACAAGCGACACCTGATCGCGGGGTTCCTACGGGACCGATGAAGTCCCATCGAGGGCCTCACCGGAAGGATTCCAGCTTCTTCCGGACCTCCTCGGAAGGCTCGGCTGCGATCGACTGGGTCCAGGCCTTCCGGGCGTTTTCCTTGCGACCCAGCGCCTGCAGCACGTCGCCAAGGTGATCGAGGACGGTGGCATCCGGCTTGGTCAGCAGTCGAACCGCCTTCTCCAGCGGGGGCAAGGCCTCGGCCGGGCGCCCGAGTCGGAACAACACCCAGCCGAGACTGTCGAGATAGGCCGGATTCTCCGGCTCGGCCTTGAGGGCCCGTTCGATCATCTCGAGGGCCTTGTCGAGGTTCTTTCCCTTCTCCGCCCAGGTGTAGCCAAGATGGTTGAGCGCCTCGTCGTAGTCTGGTTCCAGCGCGAGGGATTTGTTCAGGTACTCCTCCGCCTCGGCCTCGCGCTTCGCCTCGGTGAGCATGACGGCGATCTGGAAGTAGAACCGATGGTCGATGAATTTTTCAGCATCCTCACCGGCGAGTGCCTCGGCCTTGCGGAAGGCGGCCAGCGAGCGGTCGTAGTCCTTGCGGCGCGCTTCGGCGAGTGCTGTCAGGTAGACGAGCCGGAAGGACGCCGGGAACTTCTCGAGCCCACGCCTGAGAGCCTCCACTGCACCTTTGGGATCATCCTGATTGAGCAGGGCTGCGGCGAGATCCGCATGGGCCGGCTCGAAGTCGGGATTGATCTGGATCACCCGCTCGAAGAGGCGGACCGCCTCGGCATGGTTGGTCTGCTGCAGTGCCACGACACCCAGGAAGTACCACGGCATCGGGGAGGCAGGATTGGCGCGGCTGAGGAGCTCAAGATGATCCTTTGCCTCATTGAGGCGTCCCTCCCGGATCAGCATTTCGGCGAGCGTCGCAGCGATCGCCGGATTCTTGGGGACCAGCTCGTTGACCTTGGTCAGGTAGGCCTGGGCGCGCGCTGAATCCCCGAGGTCGAGATAGCCCTTGGCGAGGCGGACGAGTTCCGGGGGGTCCTTGGCGCCGTTCGCCTCGGCACGATTCAGGGCCTCGCGCAGATCCTTTCGGGCCTGGTCCTTTCCCGATTCCTCCGTGCGGAGATACCACGAATAGAGATCGGCCACATTGAGCCAGACACCAGACTCGGTGGACCTGATCTGGAGTGCGCGCTCCAGCGTGGCGAGAGCGTCCTTGGGACGCTTGGCAGCGAGATGGAGGGCAGCCAACTGCTGGTAGGCGGCAAGCAGGGTTGGCGTGGCCCGGATGGACGCCTCGAAGAACTGCAACGCCTGGGGCTCCCGACCGGTTCGGGCGTAGGCATCGGCCAAGAGAGCGAGGGTCACCCCGGAGACACCGGGCTGGGCGGCGGTGCGCTCGAGCACCGCGATCGCCTTGTCGGTCTGGTCCTTCTGGAAGTAGTGCCGCGCGAGGTCGGTGGCGAGGGCCTCGTTGCCGGGATCACTCTCGGCGGCCTCGGCAAACCGCTGGTAGGCCGCCTCGGGTTCATCGCGCTCGGCCAGAAGGACGCCGGATGAGAAGGCCGCCATCGCGCGGACCTTCCGGTCCATCTCCGCCTCGGTCTCGATGGCGGCGCGGGATCTCCGGGAGTCCATGGGGCCGGGGACCGAACGGCACCCCGTCGAAACGAGTCCGACGACGATCAGTAACAACGAAATGGTTTGGAGCGCGAAGGACATCCGAAAAAAAGAACGCGGCCCCGGAAAAGCCAGGACCGCGCTATGAAAGGCGTCATCAACCGGTGCGCCGGTCACTTCTGCCAGGTGCGCTTCTTGTGGCGGTTCTGGCGGAGCTTCTTCCGACGCTTGTGTTTGTTGATCTTCGATTTCCGGCGTTTCTTCAGTGAACCCATACGTCTTGTGTGTGTCCGGCGGTCAGTAAACCACCTTGTTGAGAGGATATTCGATGATGCCCTCCGCTCCAGCGGCCTTGAGTTGTGGGATCAGTTCGCGGACGACGGACTCATCTATGATGGTCTCGACCGCGACCCAGCCCGACTGACTCAGCCCGGACACGGTGGGATTACGCAACGCGGGGAGCGATTGCAACAAGTTTGAAAGATTGCCCTCACGGACATTCATCTTGAGACCGACCTTGGCCTCGGCCTCGATGGCTCCACGCAGCAGCAGCGCAAGGGTCTCGATCTTGTGGCGCTTCCACGGATCCTTCCAGGCGTCGTGGTTGGCAACCAGACGGGGAGTCGAGACGAGAAGGGTGTCGACGATCCTCAGCTTGTTGGCACGCAGCGAGGAGCCGGTCTCGGTGACCTCGACGATGGCATCCACCAGCTCCCGGGCCTTGACCTCGGTGGCACCCCAGGAGAACTCGACCTCGGCCTTGACCCCATGCTTGCGCAGCCAGCGCTTGGTCAGGCCCACCACCTCGGTGGCGACCCGCTTGCCCTCGAGATCCTGGACGGAGCGGATGGACGACTCCTCCGGAACAGCCAGCACCCAGCGGGTCGGCTGGCGTGAGACCTTGCTGAAGATGAATTCCCCGACCTCGTGGACGGAGCTGTGGTTCTCGATGATCCAGTCGTGCCCCGTGATCCCGGCGTCGAGGTAGCCAAGTTCCACGTAACGGCTGATCTCCTGGGCACGGATGAGGCGGATGGTCAGCTCCGGATCATCGACGTACGGCTCATAGCTACGGCTGGAGACGGTCACGTTCCAACCGGCCTTGGCCATCTTCTCGAGGGTGGCGTCCTGGAGGGATCCCTTCGGAAGGCCCAGTCTCAGGGAAGCGCCCTCCTTGGTCTTGCGGGAGCTCATGTTCGGTTGCGGATCGGATCACCCAGAGGGGCCGGCACGGCCGGTTCCACGGGGAACCGGGACGCCAACGGGAGGGTTCCGAGGGTCGGAACTCAGTGGGCCTGGGTGAGGCAGCCCTTCTTGATGAAGAACCCAAGGTACGCGACCAGCGAGGCGACCATGAGCCACCACCCCTTCGAGCTGCCGTGAACGCCCATCACCATTCCGGCGGCGATCAGCACGGTGAACACAAGGAAGAATGCGAGAGCAGCAAGACCTTTCACGCGGACAGAATTATCGGATATCGCGGAACCTGACAAGGTCTCCAATGCCCAGGTCTCCAATGCCCGGATTCCCGGATTCCCAACGGGGACCCATCCGCCTAGCGTTTCGGTACGATGAACCGGATTCTGATCTTGGCTGTGTCGGTGTTGTTGCACGGAGGCCTCCTCGCCCAGGACTGGGCCAGGGCCCGTCTCGAGAAGTCCCCCCGCCACCTCGAGTGGGTCGACATCAAGAATGGGGATCGCAAGGTCACCTGCTTCATCGCCTTCCCCGAGAGGAAGGACAAGGCCACGACCGTGGTGGTCATCCATGAGATCTTCGGCCTGACCGACTGGGTCCGCGGAGTGGCCGACCAGCTGGCGGAGGCAGGGTACGTCGCGATCGCACCGGACCTTCTCTCGGGCCTTGGCACCGAGGGCAAGGGAACCGCCGGGTTCACCGGGAACGACACAGCGCGCAAGGCCGTCAGCAGCCTCCCGCCGGACCAGGTGATCAGGGACCTCGACGCCGCGGTGGGCTACGCCGCGGGTCTCCCTGCATCAAACGGCAAGATCGCCGTGGCCGGCTTCTGTTGGGGCGGCTCCCAGACGTTCCGTTTCGCCACCCGCAACACCCGGATCAAGGCCGCGTTTCCGTTCTATGGGGCTGGCCCGACGCTGCCGGAGGACATCCGCCGCATCACGGTGCCGGTCTACGGATTCTATGGGGAGAACGACGAACGGGTGAACTCGACCATCCCAGTCACCGAGGAGTTGATGAAGGCTGCGGACAAGAGCTACACCCCGGCAATCTACGCCGGGGCGGGTCACGGGTTCATGCGGGTTGGGGAGGCGCCCGATGCCAATGCCTCCCAGCGCAGCGCCCGCGAAAAGGCCTGGAAACGCTGGCTCGAGCTCCTCGGGAAACTCTGAGGTCCCCAGGTTCGAAACCCCGGCCCACCTCGATTCCCGAAAACCGCTTCCGCCGATCGCAGGGAGCGCCTAGGCTGCCTGCCGATTTTCCTTCCGTCATCATGGCCAAACACTTCTTCCCCAAGATCGGGACCATCCGCTTCGAAGGCCCCGGCTCCACCAATCCCCTCGCGTTCAAGCACTACAACGCGGATGAACTCGTCGAGGGCCGTCCCATGAAGGACCACATGCGGTTCGCCGCCGTGTACTGGCACACGATGCGTGGGACCGGGGCCGACATGTTCGGTGGCGGCACCGCCAACCGTCCCTGGAACACCGGTGAGTGTTCCACCAAGGAGGCCCTCGAGCGGGCGCGCGCGTTCTTCGAGTTCGCCACCAAGCTCGGCATCCCCTTCTACTGCTGGCACGATCGAGATCTCGCCTCGCATGGGAAGAACCTGCGCGAAGCGAACGCCCAGTTCGACGCCGTCGGCCGCGAGCTCAAGAAGCTCCAGCGCGACACCGGGATCCGGCTCCTCTGGGGCACCGCCCAGAACTTCGTCCACCCCCGCTACATGCACGGCGCCGCCACGAGCTGCAACGCGGACGTCTTCTGCTTCGCCGCCGCTCAGGTGAAGCGGGCGATGGAATGGACCCATGAGCTCGGCGGACAGGGCTACGTGTTCTGGGGCGGCCGCGAGGGCTATGCCTCACTCCTCAACACCGACATGAAGCGGGAG
>SYEM01000114.1 GCA_005801385.1 Verrucomicrobiales bacterium
GTCGGCTCGCTCAATCGCGACGAGCTAGCGGACCTCCGGAACCAGAAAATCGGCTTCGTGTTCCAGGGGTTCAACCTCCTGGCCCGGACCACGGCGGTCGAGAATGTCGAGCTGCCCATGCTCTATCGTCGGGGCGGCCAACGCTTCAACAACCCGCGTGAACGCGCCCTGAAATCCCTTGAGCGGGTCGGCCTCGGCAAGAGGACCGACCACACCCCCAGCCAGCTGTCCGGCGGACAGCAGCAGCGCGAGGCCATCGCCCGGGCCCTGGTCAATGAGCCGACCCTCCTGCTCGCAGATGAGCCGACCGGCAACCTCGATTCCCGGACGAGCATCGAGATCATGGACATCTTCCAGGAGCTCAACGCTGCCGGGATGACCCTGGTCATGGTCACCCACGAGCTCGACATCGCCAGCTACTCGACCCGCATGGTCATGATGCGCGATGGCCGCGTGGTGACAGACCGTCCTGTTGAACAGCGGCTCAACGCCAAGGAGGAGCTGGCCCGGCTCACGCAGGAACAGGCCGCCGTCAAACTCGCCTGAACGGAGCGCCCCATGATCATCCTCGCCGCCTTCAAGATCGCCTTCACGGGCCTGCGTCGGAACCTCCTCCGATCGCTGCTCACCATGCTGGGCATCATCTTCGGCGTCGCCGCCGTCATCGCGGTCGTCAGCCTCGGCAATGGGGCCAAGGCCCAGGTCGAGAAGCAGATCTCCACACTCGGCCAGAATGTTGTGATGGTCATGTCCGGCGCCGCCTCGCGTGGTGGGTTCCGCATGGCGTTCGGGACGTCTGGGACCCTGACCCTTGGGGACTTCGACTCGATCCGGAAGGAGGTCGAGGGCGTCGCCGGCGTCAGCCCCGAGGTCCGCAGCTTCGCCCAGGTCGCGGTCGGCAACCAGAACGCAAACCCGCAGATCATGGGCGTTGGATCCGACTACGCCGACATCCGCACGTGGCGCTTCGCGTCCGGCGACAACTTCACCGAGGCCGACGTCCGAAACGCCAACAAGGTTGCTCTGATCGGCAAGACGACCGCCACCCAGCTCTTCGGAGGCGAGGATCCGGTCGGACAGATCCTCCGCATCAAGAATGCCCCGTTCCGGATCGTCGGCCTCCTCTCTCCCAAGGGTGTGAACATGATGGGCAGCGACCAGGACGATGTTGTCCTGGTGCCCTACACCAGCGCCATGAAGCGTCTGACGGGTGACACGACCTTCCGCTCGCTCCTCGTCCAGGCCGTCGAACCGACGCTGCTGACCTCGGTCCAGGCCCAGATCACGGAGCTCCTGCGCCAGCGGCATCGCATCCAGCCTGGACGCGACGACGACTTCCTGGTCCGGACCCAGCAGGAGATCAGCGAGTTCGCGACGGAAACGTCCCGAGTCCTGACACTGCTGCTCGGTGGCGTGGCCGGCGTGTCGCTGGTGGTCGGAGGCATCGGGATTATGAACATCATGCTGGTGAGCGTGACGGAGCGTACCCGTGAGATCGGACTGCGTCTGGCGGTCGGTGCGCGGGGACGCGATATCCTGCTGCAGTTCTTGATCGAGGCGCTGACGCTTTCGGTGGTGGGTGGATTGCTTGGAATTGGCCTCGGCTGGTGGGCGTCCGATTGGCTGTCGGGCATGATGCAGAGTCCGACATTAATCGCGGCGAACTCGGTGGCCCTGGCGTTCGGCTCTGCGGCGATGATCGGAATCGTGTTCGGATTCTTCCCGGCGATGAAGGCCTCGCAGTTGGATCCGATCGAGGCGTTGCGGTACGAGTGACCGGGTTCGCAGAGAGGGGACTCACGCTGAGACGCAGAGACGCGGAGGAAGAGGTGATTGGATTGCACGCAGAGTCACCTCGATTGAGTTGGTTTTCGAAGCCGAAGGATTCGATGGGTGGGTGATGCAGTGCCCTGCATCAGTTGGGCGCGGGAGTGCCCCTCATCGGTAGGGACCTGGTCCCACAGGACCCCATCTTCCTCACGTGGGGTTTGACCGATCTGCGGATCCAACCGGGTTCCTCTGACGCGGGAGCGGATCCCGTCCCCCTTCACGGGTGCACCACACGTGGCGCGTTGAGATGGGGACGAGCGGGACCTCATCCCTACCTTTGTTTTCTCCCCGTCTTTGCGTCTTGGCGTGAGTTCCTTCTCCCCCCGCGGGGTCTACAGCCGCCGCAGTCCGGGATCCTCCGGCGCCTCGGCAAGGAGTTCGGCAACGGTCCGTCCGTGTCCGATGAGCACGCGGTGCGGGACCAGTTCGGCCAAGGGGGCCAACACAAATCGTCGCTGGTGTGCCCGGGGATGCGGTAGGACAAGGCGGGGGGACTCGAGGATCAGGTCCCCCCAGGCGATCAGATCGAGATCCAGCGGACGGGCCTCGTTCAGCACCGCCTTCGGACGACGCCCCGCCTGCCGCTCGAGCGCCTGCAGCCGGTCCAGCCAGGACTCCGGCGTGTCGCCGGAAAAAGGTGTCGCTATCGCCACCGCATTGACGAACCGCGGTGATCCCGGCGGGCAGTCATCGGGGGTGCTCGACCAGAACGACGAGGTCCGCAGGGGAGTCGACGAGAGTCGCCGGAGTTCCTCGAATGCCGTGCGCAGCTGGGCCTCGGGTTCCCCGAGATTCGCGCCGAGGGCGATGAGGATGTCCACTCCCTTTGAGGTCATGGATGTCGGAGGTGGAGTCCGGTGGCCCGTTCCGCCGGGGCGGTCCGCCACCGAGACCGATCAGTGGAGTCCGAGCACATCCTGCATGCTGTAGATGCCGGGAGGACGTCCGACGGCCCACTGGGCGGCGCGAAGGGCTCCCAGCGCGAAGGTGTCGCGGCTGCTGGCCTTGTGGGTCAGTTCCACCCGCTCGCCGTTGGCTGCGAAGATCACGGTGTGGTCCCCGACCACATCGCCGCCCCGCAGGGCATGGATGCCGATCTCGTCGGCGGTGCGCTCGCCGGTGATGCCGTGGCGACCGTGTCGGAGCGCCTCGGCAAGCTGGACCTTCCGGACGTCGGCCAGGATCTCCAGCAGGGTGGTGGCGGTGCCGCTCGGGGCGTCCTTCTTGAGACGGTGGTGCATCTCGACGACCTCGAGGTCGAAGGAGGGACCCAGGATCTCGGCTGCCTTCCGGGTGAGCCAGAACAGGGTGTTCACCCCGGTGGAGTAGTTGGAGGCCCAGACGATGGGGATGCGTTTCGCGGCGTTCCGTATGGCCTCCTTCTCAGGCTCGGAATGCCCGGTGGTGCCCACGACGAGGGCCTTGCCGCGTTCGGCACAGAGGGCGGCGACACCCGGGGTCACGTTGTGGAACGAGAACTCGATGACGGCGTCACACGTGTCGAGCACCGCGCCGAGATCGTCGCCCTGGTCGACCGCTGCGGTCACCTGGAGTTCCGGGTTGCGGGCGGCGCACTGGATGAGGGCCTGGCCCATGCGGCCCTTGGAGCCGTTGATGAGAAGTCGCGTCACAGCCCCTCCAGTACCAGCACTCGGCCCCGGGCTGAAGGCCAATCCAAGGCGGAGGCGATCCCAAGGCCTCGATCCGGACAGACCGTGGCCGTCGATCGCAAGGTGCCCCTCAGCGCAGGAGCCCCTGCTGCCGCAGGGTCTGGTCCAGAATCGCGAGGGATTTGTCGCCGATTGGCACCAGCGGGAGCCGCACCTCGGGGTCGATCTCCCCCATGAGGGCGAGGGCCGCCTTCACCGGGACGGGGTTCGTTTCGATGAAGAGGTTGCGGAACAGCGGATACAGCTTCGCGTGGAGCTTCTGGGCTCCCTTGAGGTCGCCCTTGAGGAAGCGTTCCACCATCTGGCTGACGGCCTTCGGGGCGAGGTTGGAGGCGACGGAGACAACACCGCTGGCGCCGACGGACAGGAAGGGCAGCGTGAGGGAGTCGTCGCCGCTCAGGATGGTGAACTTCGGGGGCAGGGCGGCACGGAGCTGGCTGACGCGGTCGCAGGAGCCACCGGCCTCCTTGATCGAGACGATGTTCGGGCAGTCGGCGGCGAGGCGGGCGACGGTCTCGACGGCGATCTCGATTCCGCAGCGGCCCGGGATGCTGTAGAGCATGAGGGGCAGGCGGGTGTTGTGGGCGATGGCCCGGAAATGCTGGTAGAGGCCCTCCTGGGTCGGCTTGTTGTAGTAGGGAGCGACCTGGAGGGACGCATCCGCCCCGGCAACCTCGGCCCGCTGGGTGAGCTCGATCGCCTCGCGCGTCGAGTTTGCCCCGGTACCGGCAATGACGGGGATCCGGCCTGCGACGGTCTTCACGGTCAGCTCCACCACCCGGATGTGTTCGTCGTAGTCGAGGGTGGGGGATTCACCGGTGGTGCCGACAGGGACGATGCCAGAGACGCCTCCCTTGACCTGGCTGCGGACCAGTCGGACAAGGGCGTCCTCATCCAGCTGGCCCTGGTGGAAGGGGGTGACGATGGCGGTGAAGGTTCCTTTGAACATGGCGACGACCCGGGAACCCTCCGGGAAAATCCGTCTGCAAGGGAAGGGGTTTTTCCCAGGGCAGCCACCCTTCGGTTTTCCGGAGGGGACTCACGCCGAGACGCGAAGACGCGGAGTAAGAATAGGAGCGAGGGAAAAAGGACGAGGGGATGCAGGATGTCTCTGAGCGGAACGCCGAAGGCGTCCATGGGTGGGTGATGCAGTGCCCTGCATCACGGGGCGCGGCAGCGCCCCTCGTCGGTAGGGACCTGGTCCCTCAGGTCCCCATCTTCCCCGCGAGGTTTGGCGGATCGGTCCAGCCAGTCGGGACCCTCTGACGCTGCAGACAACCCCGTCCCCTTTCACGGGTGCGCCACGCGCAACGGATCGAGATGGGGCCGCGAGGGACCGCAGCCCTACCGTGTCCTTCCTCCACGTCTGCGCGGGCCTGCATCACTGGGCGCGGGAGCGCCCTCCGGTAGGGACGCGCTCCGTTGCGTCCCCATCTAGACCGCGAGGGTTGAGCGGATCGACCGCTGCAGGCGGGTTTCTCTGACGCCTTTGAGGACCCCATCCCCCTTCACGGGTGCGCAACGCGTGACGGGTTGAGATGAGGCCGTGACGGACCGCAGCCCTACCGTGTCCTTCCTCCACGTCTCGGTGTCTCCGTGTGAGTCCCTCTTTCCCCGGGGGTGTTTCTTGTTTCTGGGCCGTGACTTGACGCCCGGCGTGTCGGGCCTCCACGTTGGCTTCCTCGGGTGGCATTCCCCTCGCTGTGAGATTCCTGCAACGGAATCCCTGCGGCTGTGTCTTCTGAGGATCGAAAGAGTCATCATGGCGACTGGAAAACGGAATTCGGGCCGAACCCTCCTGCTGTCCCTCCTCGGAGTGGCCGTCCTCGGCGGGGGTGGGGCCGCGGCGTACTTCAAGACCCGGACCCAGGTCCTCACGGTCCAGACCGAACGCGTCGCCCGACGCAACCTGGTCGAGACCGTCACCGCGACCGGCAAGATCCAGCCCGTCCTGCAGGTGAAGATCAGTCCGGAGGTCTCCGGCGAGATCATCGAGCTGCCGGTCAAGGAGGGGCAGGCCGTGAAGAAGGGCGACCTGCTCGTGCGGATCCGTCCTGACACCTACGAGGCGGCCCGCAACTCGGCCAATGCGGTGTTCCGGACGGCCGAGGCGGACCTCGCCACGGCGGTGGCCCAGCAGAGCCAGGCGGACGTCGAGCTGCGCCGGGTCCAGCAGCTGTTCGAGCGGAAGATCGTGGGCGAGGCGGAGTACGACACGGCCAAGACCACCCGGGAGGTCCGGTCCGCCCAGACCTCCGCCGCCCAGCACCGCGTCGACAACGCCAAGGCGTCGGTCCGACGCGCCGAGGAGGACCTCCTCAAATGCACCATCTACAGTCCCATCGACGGCACCGTCTCAAAGCTGACCTCCGAGACCGGCGAACGGGTGGTCGGCACCGGCATGATGGCGGGCACCGAGATCATGGTCGTTGCCGACCTCACCAAGATGGAGGCCCGGGTCGAGGTGGGTGAGGTGGATGTGCCGCTGGTCGGCCTGGGCCAGGCGGCGCGACTGGAGGTCGACTCATTCCGCAACCGCAAGTTCAACGGCAAGGTCACCCAGATCGCGAACTCCTCGAAGACGGGACTCGGGGCTGCCGCGGCCTCCGCCCAGCAGGACGCCACCAAGTTCGAGGTCCGCATCCGGATCCTCGACCGCGAGCGGTTCCTTCCCGGCATGTCCGTCACAGCCGACATCGAGACCCGCTACCGGACCAACGTCCTCACCGTCCCGATCCAGTCGGTCACGACCCGCCTGCCCACCGGCCTCGAGAAGACGGACGCCAAGGCCGAGGCGAGGGAAAAGATGGAGCAGCGGGAACTGCAGGAGCTCGGGGCGGTTCCGGACAAGCGCCGGGACAAGACCGAGAAGCCCATCGATGTGGTCTTCACCGTGGTGGACGGCAAGGCGCGCCAGCTCCCGGTGAAGCGGGGGATCAGCGACGACACCCACTACGAGATCTTCGAGGGGGTGACCGAGGGCCAGGAGATCGTGAGCGGCAGCTACAAGGCGATCGCCCGGGAGCTCGACATCGACCTTCCGGTCCGGGTCGACAACCAGCCGAAGGACACGGCGACACCGTCTTCCCCGTAGCCCGCTCCACCGCGAGGATCCCATGCCCCTGATCCGCATCCGCGATCTGACCCGCCACTATGTGATGGGTTCCGAGACGGTCCACGCCCTGCGTGGGGTGTCCCTCGACATCGAGAAGGGGGAGTATCTCGCGATCATGGGTCCGTCCGGGTCGGGCAAGTCGACCCTGATGAACCTGTTGGGCTGTCTCGACACCCCCAACAGCGGTTCCTACGAGCTGAACGGCACGAATGTGGCCGACATGGACGACAACGCCCTGGCGGAGGTCCGGAACCGCGAGATCGGGTTCGTCTTCCAGAGCTTCAACCTCCTGGCGCGGTCGGATTCGCTGCACAATGTCGAGCTGCCCCTCGTGTATGCGGGGGTGCCGGTGGAGGAGCGGTTGGAACGGGCGCGTCAGGCGCTGGCGAACGTGGGTCTGGCCGAACGGATGCATCATCGTCCCAACGAGCTTTCCGGCGGCCAGCGCCAGCGGGTCGCGGTGGCCCGGGCTCTGGTCAACACCCCGAGCATCGTCCTGGCCGACGAGCCCACCGGGAACCTGGATTCCCGGACCGGCGAGGAGATCCTGGGCCTGTTCGAGCAGCTGTCGCGTCGCGGCAACACGATCATCGTGGTCACCCACGAGGAGGACGTGGCCCAGCATGCCCGGCGGATCCTCCGCATCCGGGACGGGTTGATCGCCGACGACGAGATCAACCCGAGGCCCCGCAGCGCCGGAGCCTCGAGCCTCCACGTCGCATGACCCTGGCTTCGGAGTTCCGCGAGGCGGTTCGGATCGCCTGGTCGTCGCTGCGGTCGAACGTCCTCCGGACCTCCCTGACCACTCTGGGGATCGTCATCGGGATCCTGACCGTGACCCTGATGGGCACGGCGATCGCGGGGCTCAACTCGGCGTTCCGGAAGAGCGTCGGGGCGATCGGGGCCGACGTGCTCTTCATCCAGCGGTTCTCGTGGTTCTCGAGCGAGGCCGAGTGGCGGGCGAGCCGCAACCGGAAGGAGCTGACCCTCCAGAACGCCCGGGACGTCGAGCGTCTCTCGACCTTCGCCAAGGCGGTGAGCGTGGAAAGCAACGGTCGAGGGACGGTCCAGCTCGACCGTCGCAAGGCCAAGGGGGTCTGGGTCGCCGGGAACACCGACCAGAGCCTCGAGGTCCGGGGCCTCACGCTGACGGCGGGACGCTGGCTCTCGCCCGGGGACGTGCAGGCGGGGCGGGCGGTCTGCGTGATCGGCTCCTACATCGCCGAGAAGTTCTTCCCCTACGGCGGCGCGGTGGGGTCACGGATCAAGCTCAATGGGATGCCCTTCGAGGTGGTGGGGGTGCTCGACAGGCAGGGGTCGTTCTTTGACGGGACCAATCTCGACAACCAGATGGTGATCCCGATCACCCGGTTCACCGAGGAGATGACCCGGTTCCCGGACTTCTCCATCGCGGTGAAGGTGCGGAATCCCGAGCTGATGGAGGAGGCCCGACAGGAGCTGACCGGGATCATGCGCAAGCTCCGTCGGGTGCCGCCGGATGCGCCGGACGACTTCTCGATCAACCAGCAGGAGGCGATCGTGGCCTTCTTCAACCGCGTCGGAGGCACCATCGCCCTCGTGGCCCTGTTCATCACGAGCCTGTCGCTGTTCGTCGGCGGCATCGGGATCATGAACATCATGTTCGTGAGCGTGGCCGAGCGGACCCGGGAGATCGGCATCCGGAAGGCGATCGGAGCCAAGCGTCGGACGATCCTGGTCCAGTTCCTGGTCGAGGCCGCGTCGATCACCCTGGGGGCCGGCGTGGTTGGGATCCTCATCGCATGGCCCCTGACGCTGGTGATCGACCAGTTCCTGGCGGCGACGATGCCGTGGTGGCTGGTGGGTCTGGCATTGTTGATCTCGACCGCCACCGGGGTGGTGAGCGGCTTCCTCCCGGCGTGGCGGGCGGCGGGGATGGATCCCGTGGACGCCCTCAGGGCCGAGTGAAATCCCGCATCGAAGCCCCATGAAACCCCGGATCCCACTTGACACGGAGCTTCGCGAGGCGTTGGGCATGGCGTTCCATGCGATCGGCGCCCACAAGCTGCGATCGGCCCTCACGCTCCTCGGCATCCTGATCGGAGTCTTCAGCATCATCCTGGTGGCGACGGCGATCCAGGCCCTGCAGCGGAACATCGAGCGGGAGATGGCCCAGCTGGGCAGCCATACGTTCCAGATCCAGCGCTTCCCGGCGATCCATGTGGAGGACGACGACGAGACGATCGATCAGTATCTGCGCCGGAAGCGGTTCTATCTGGACACGGCCCGCCAGCTGGAACAGCGGGCGACGCTGGCGCGTCATGTCGGCGTGGTGGCGGAGGTCGACCGCGGCGAGGCGGCGTCGGACTACGGCAAAACCCCACCGACGGTGTCGCTCCGCGGGATGTCTGCGCCTGCCTTCGAGACCCGGAGCCTCGTGGTCGAGGAGGGGCGCGCGCTGGCGGAGTCGGATGAGGAAGCCTCGCGGCCGGTGGCGGTGCTTGGGGCGGACCTGGCGAAGAAGCTGTTCCCGTTCGGATCGGCCCTCGGCCAGACCATCCTCTTCAAGGGCATGCGGTTCTCCGTGGTGGGCGTGCTCCAACCCAAGGGGAGTCTGTTCGGTTCCAGCCAGGACAGCTTCATCGCGGTACCCATCACCTGGGTGCTGCGCCGATACGGACGGGAGACGCCGCTGTCGATCCAGGTCCAGGCCCCCAGCCAGGAGGCGTTCCCGGATGTCATGGAACAGACGCGCGGGATCCTGCGTCAGCTGCGGAAGACGCCCCCGGGGGCGCCGGACGACTTCGAGATCGTGTCGAACGACTCGCTGATCACGCAGTTCCGGACCATCACCCTGGCCGTGCGGGCGGGGGCTGGGATCATCAGCAGCATCGCCCTGGTGGCGGCGGGGATCGGGATCATGAACATCATGCTGGTGAGTGTGACGGAGCGGACCCGGGAGATCGGGATCCGTCGTGCGATCGGGGCCAAGAAGCGGAACATCATGACCCAGTTCGTCCTGGAGGCCGTGGTCCTCAGCGAGATCGGCGGCATCCTCGGGGTGATCCTTGGGATCGCGGTGGGCAATGTCGTGCCGATCCTGCTCAAGGTCCCTGCGGTCCTGCCGTGGGATTGGGCGCTGATCGGACTCGGGGTGTGTTCGCTCGTGGGCGTGGTCTTCGGGACCTATCCAGCCTGGAAGGCGGCGAACCTCGATCCGATCGAGTCGCTCCGATACGAGTAGGACGGGTCGTGGCATCGCCGGGCTGGTCCGGAGGCGGGGTGGGTGCTGCAGTGCCCTGCAGCACTGGGTGCGGAGCACCGACCGGGGTCGTGGGGTACGGCTGCGGTTTCGGCTGGGGAGACCCCTGGGCTGGGGTCTGCAATCCCACGAGGTCTGGGCCGCAGTGGGGGAGGCGGGCGCGGTGCGCCCGGTTCCGCAGGGCACTGCGAAACCCATCATGGGTTTCGCCCCTCAGCCCTTGGGGGCGAGCCGTTTCTGGGTTTCCTCGACCCAGCGGGCCTGCGGGGGCATGAGGAATCGGGGCTCGATCTCGCGGTAGGCCGACAGGGCGGCGGCGGCGTTGCCGCGGCGGGCATTGAGCTCGAAGTAGCCCAGCTGGAGCTGGGTCCGGTAGGAGCTCTCGAGCCCCCGTCGATCGATGCGGTCGAGCTGTTCGGCGGCGTCGTCGAGCCGCCCGTTCTGGAGGAGGGCAAGCGCGTGGTTGATCTGGGCGGCCCGGCTGGTGGGATCCTTACCGAGCTGGCGGAGGGTCAGCTCGATGGCGAGCGGGGCGTTGGTGCGTTCGATCAGCAGGGCCGCGGCGTAGTTGTTGATGAAGATCGGGTTGTTGGTCGCGAGCTCGTAGCCCTTTGCCGCAGCCTGGCGCATGACCTCGAACTGCCGGGCCTGGTAGGCGGCGCTGACCACCTGGAACCAGTACTGGGCCAGCCCACCGAATTCCTTCTCAAGCTTCCGGAGCAGCGCCGTGGCATGGGTGTGCTGACCATGCCTGTTCAGGAGCTGGGCCATCCGGTAGCTGGTGAGGGGATTGTTGGGCGGGAAATCGACGCACCGGGCAAAGGCGGTCTCCGCCGGTCCGGTCTTGCCCACCTGCAGCTCGGCGATGCCCTGAAGCATCCAGGCGTAGCTGTTGAGGTCGGGTGAGATCCGCTCCATCGCACGGAGCCCGATGGCCAGTGCCCGGAGGTCATCCCATCGCTTGAGCCGGATGAGCAGGTCGGCCTGCCGCTGCCAGATCTCCGGGTTGAAGTCGAACCGCGCCACCTGTTTCTCGAGGAAGTCCGCAGCGAACGGGGTGAGTCCCAGTTCGAGATACAGATCCGTCATCTGGAGGGCGTCGGAGGGACTGTCCGGTGGGTTTGAATACCGCTGGGCGAGCTCCGCGGCCCGCTCGCGCTGGCCGGCGTTCACCAGCAGCCGCCAGTGGTTGAGGTGGTCCGACACGCGGTCGGCATGGCGGTCGACAATCGCGGCGAGCGACTGCTCGTAGGCGTGGATGTCGGCCCGTGAGCAGCCCACCGAGAGGGTGAGGCGGTTGGCCAGCACGGTCGTGGTCGGATTCTGACGCGCCCGGGCGAGGCGTCCGGCTCCCGGATGCAGCGTCTCGGCCGGACCCCATCCCGCCTCCCACGCCGCGCGGTACAGGGGCATGTCCGGGGCATTCTCCACGTCCTTCCGGTATCGATCCCAGGCGGTGCCGAAGGCGTCCATGTAGCCGAGGTGGAACTGGGACTTGAGGTATTCCCGGGCCTGCACCGGGGTCAGATTCGTCTCGATGGGACGCAGCAGGCTGGCCACGTAGCTGTCCTGTCCGTAGAGGCTGAACAGCCGGGCTGCGAGATCGAGATCATCACGGTTGGTGCGGGTCAGACGCAGCAGCCAGAGGGCGTGGCTGGCCCCGGACCGGAGGTGTCGCTTGTCCGGTACCGGTTGCCGGGCGATCAGGGAGACGAGGCCCCTGGAGAGCGTGGGATCACCGGGGTCGTTGGCCACGGCAAGCTGCCATCCCAGAATGGCGGCATCCATCTGGCCGGCGGTCTCCGACGACCGGGCCGATTTCGACAGCGACCGGGCCTGGATCTTGTCCAGCAGGGCAACGTGGATGACCGGCAGGAATCCCTCAGGTGTCGATCGGAATCCCTTCGGCAGGAGGATTGCGGTGGAGACGACGAGGAGGGTCACCAGCGCGAGACCGAACCGGAAGTAGCGGTCGTTGATCAACTGCCGGAGCAGCGGGGACCTACGGAGGGTCTCGTCGTTGATCATCCCCTCGCCGGGAGGCGAGGGCTTCGTGGGAGGCGTTTCCATGGGATCATCCGAGGCTGTCGTGACGATGCCCGTCGATGTCCGGAGCGTCCAGTGGCAGTGCCCGATCCACCGGCCCAGGGAGAGGTGTCGGGCCGAGGGCGTCTCAGGACCCCGGCGTGACCGAAAGCAGGACCGATCCGGGGTGTGCGATGAGGGTCGGGGTCCGCAGGGACGCCCCGAGCAGGACGAATCCGCCGGCCGGGATGTCCACCGTCTCGCCGCCGCCCGACGCGGTCAGGTGTCCCCGGACGACCCCGAGCGCCCCCGGTGTTCCAGGGCGCCTCGGATCGGGGAGGGGCCCGCCCGCCCCGACCTGCAGCTCGTCGATGTGGAACAGCGGATGCCGCACCAGTTCCCGGAGCCTGTCGGTTTCCCGGGAGCGGGCGGTGGCGTCGATGAGTCCCGGCTCGAAGTCATCGAAGTCGATCGAGGCCATGGAGGCCTCGAGGTGAAGCTCCCGAGGTTTCCCGTCGAGACCGACCCGGTTCCAGTCGAACACGCGGTAGGTGGTGTCGGAATTCTGCTGGATCTCGAAGACCAGGTTGCCCCCGCCGAGGGCGTGGACCCGTCCGCTCGGGACGAACATCGCATCCCCGGGGTGGGTGTCGTGGGCGTGGAAGCAGTCGGCCACGGTCCCGTCGGAAACCTTCCGCGAGAACCCTTCACGGGTGACCCCCTGTCGGAGGCCGACATAGATGCGGGATCCCGGACGGGTGTCGGCGAAGTACCACATCTCGGTCTTGGGTTCCCCGCGCAGCGTGGCGGCCTTGTGGGCCGGTGGATGCACCTGGAGGGAGAGGTCGTCGGTGCAGTCCAGGAGCTTGATGAGCCAGGGAAACCGCTCGTCGGGGGCGGTGTCGCGTCCCAGGAGGTCGTGTCCACGGTGGGCCATCAGCCACCGGAGGTCGCGGCCGGCAAAGGAGCCCGAGGCGACGACGGAGACGCCTTCGGGTCGGTCGGTGATCTCCCAGGACTCACCGATCGGGACGCGTTCCGGAAGGGGTTTGCCGAAGGTTTCGGCGAGCCGTCGGCCTCCCCAGATCCGTTCCTTGAGGATGGGGGTGAAGGTGAGCGGGGGGAGTTCCGCCATGGGTCGGATCAGGCGGCGGGTGCCGAGGTGGGCTGGTGGACGTGGCCGAGGGCCCGGAACTTGGCGTAGCGGACCGACAGGCGATCCTTGGCCGGCAGAGCCTGAACTTCATCGAGGTGCCTCAGAAGCGCCTCCCTGAGGTGGACCGCGGTGGCGGCGGGATCCTGATGGGCACCGCCCTCGGGTTCCCGGACGACCTCGTCGACCAGCCCGAGCGCCTTGAGATCCGTCGCGGTGATGCGGAGGGCGGCGGCGGCCTTGGCGGCAGCA
>SYEM01000115.1 GCA_005801385.1 Verrucomicrobiales bacterium
GATCTTCAGGACATCAGTGCGATCCTGGGTATGGACGAGCTGTCCCCCGACGACAAGCTCACCGTCTACCGCGCACGGAAGATCCAGAAGTTCCTCAGCCAGCCCTTCTCGGTCGCCGAGGTCTTCACCGGCCGCGCCGGCAAGCAGGTGCCCATCAAGGACACCGTGCGGGGCTTCAAGGAGATCCTTGAGGGCAAGCATGACGATGTGCCCGAGAACAACTTCTACATGAAGGGCGGCATCGACGAGATCAAGGAGTGAGGCGATCCGACCGGACCCTCCCTTCCCAACCTCTTCTCGAATCCAACATGGCCACGCTCAAGCTCGAGATCGTCACCCCCGAGGCCAAGATCTACTCGGAGGATGTCGACATGGTCACCCTGCCTGGCGTCGAGGGTGAGATGGGCATCTTTCCGAGGCACATCCCGCTGATGACCGAGATCGCCTCCGGAGAGGTCTGTGCCCGCAAATCGGGCCGTGACTACTTCCTGGCCGTGGGCTCGGGATTCGTCGAGATCACCGGCGGCCGCGTCGCAATCCTCACGGACATGGCGATCAAGTCCGATGACATCGATGAGGCGAAGGCCGAGGAAGCCCGGAAACGGGCCGAGGCTCGCCTCGCCGAGAAGCTGGGTGACGACGAGCATGCGACCGTCCAGGCCTCGCTGATGCACTCGCTGACCCAGCTGAAGGTTAAACGCCGGCGTCATTCCTGATGTCCCAACGACTCCAAAACCCGGCCCAGAGCCGGGTTTTTTCTTGGGTGTGGGCGGAGTCGCCGGCTTGTTTCCCATCGCCTTGCCGCTAGGGTCCAGACCATGCCGGCACCGGTGCCATCAACACCGCCCCAGACGAAGGAGGCGCCCGAGGAGCAGTCGAAGGCGCAGAAGGAACCTGGATTCCTCGTGGTCTGCTGGAACGATCCGATCAACATCATGGCCTACGTCACCCACGTCTTCCAGGTCGTGTTCGGATGGGATCGGAAACGGGCTGAGAAGCACATGCTCGAGGTCCATGAGCAGGGACGTAGCGTGCTGACCCGGGAGTCCTTCGAGAAGGCGGAACACTACGTCCACCAGCTCCAGAAGTATTCCCTGCAGGCCACGCTCGAGAAGGCCGACACCTGATTCGGGGACCCCACCGGTGAAGTTGATTTCCCACGACGAGAACCGGTTTGTCCTTCGCCTGGACAAGCGGGAGCACGATGCCCTGATGGCGGTCCTCGGCCTCCGGGTCCACATGCAGCGGAGGAATCCCTCGCTGATGGCGGACACGATCACCGATCCCAAGCTCAAGGAAGCCGAATCGGATCTGCACACAGCCCTCGAGGAGAACCGGAAGAGTCTGTCGGACTCCCTTGCCAAATTGATGGAGGATCCGGAGAAGGTGTCGACCCAGGGCCGCGGAAAAATCCTAACGCTCGACGCCTCGGAGCTGGACCTGATCCTGCAGGGATTGAACGACGCCCGAGTCGCGGCCTGGGAGAGTCTCGGTTCGCCGGATCTGGACGACGGTCGACGGCCGGAGGTCAACGACGACAACTTCCTTGGCCTCTGGACAATCCAGGCGACGGACCTGTTCCAGTCCTTCCTCCTGGCGGTCCTTCGTGGCGACCCGGAGGATTCGTGAGTGGATCCGCGGTCTGGATGCTCGACGAGCGCCTGTGGTTTCCCGACCCCAGACGCGCCCGGGGTGATGGGCTCGTCGCGGTTGGCGGCAACCTGAGTGTTCCGCGCCTGCTCCTGGGCTATCGGACCGGGGTGTTTCCGTGGACGGTCGAACCGGTCACCTGGTGGTCCCCGGATCCGCGTGCGATCTTCGACCTCGGGCGGATCCACATCCCGAGGAGCCTTGATCGGACCCTTCGGAAGGGGGTGTTCCGGGTCACCTTCGATGCCGACTTCGGCGCGGTCATCCGGGGCTGTTCGGAGGCGGAACGAGCGGGGAATCCCACCTGGATCACGCCGGAGTTCATCTCAGCCTATGAGGCGCTACATCGCGCAGGGTTCGCCCACAGCGTCGAGGTCTGGTCGGGCGACACCCTGGCGGGCGGACTCTATGGCGTGGCGATCGGCCGCTTCTTCGCCGGGGAATCCATGTTCCATCGGAAATCCGACGCCTCGAAGGTCGCCGTGGTGTCCATGGCGGAGCGACTCCACCGGGAAGGATTCGGAGTATTCGACACCCAGATGGTGACGCCTGTCACCGAGTCGTTGGGAGCCGTCGAGATCCCGCGCGAGGAGTATCTGGATCGTCTCGCGAGGGTGGTCGCCGAGCCGGATGCCTGGGGTGGTTCGGGAGCCTGAGAACAAGGTCTGCGACGTGTCGGGGTATCGGGATCAAGGCTGTTCCCATCCCTAAATCTGGCGATAGGCGGACGGGTGGGTCCGTGGGATAGGAGAGGAGTGCTGACGCCTCCATCCAGGAATGGCGCGGCAATGACAGATCCCATGAACAACCCAGAGACAATCCCATGCCGGACCGCCCGAACCCGGGCCGGGTCCGGATTCACGCTGGTGGAGATGGTTGGCGTCCTCGCCATCATGGCCATCCTCACCTCGATGCTGCTGCCGCGTGTCTTCGCGGTGATCAACGATGCGCGGGTCAGCAGCGCCGCCACGGCTCTGAACGCTGTCCGGTCCGCCGCCATGACCTACTTCGGTCGGCATGGCCGGTTCGGTGACGCCTCGGGAACCGCCGTGACCGACTTTGCGTCCACCACGGCCTCCGCCTGGGACCGCGAGGTCCTGCTGAGGGGTGGGTTCCTGGACCGCCGGTTCATGACCCGGATCTCCGACGCCGCCTCGGTGACCCTCACCAACTGCCTGACCAGCAGCACGGAGCCCACCGGGGCGAACGACGCCTATGATCTCGATGGGCTCGACAGTCCGAGGAACGACGCCTCCGGTGGGCGTGTCGTGGTCCAGGCCATCCTTGAGAATGTGGCGCTGGAGGATGCCCGGGAGCTGAACCGCCGCCTCGACCTCGAGGAGAACCTCCTGTCGACGGCCGACACCAGCAACCAGGGCCGGGTGAAGTTCAACATGAGCGGGTCCCAGTCGGGTACCGTGAAGGTCTACCTCGCCCACCGCTGAGGCTCCGGTCCCATGGAACCCCACATGCTCGCGGAACCCATCCAGGACCCTGTGGTTCACCGTCTCCTCGCGGGGGGGCTTCTGGATTCCAGCCAGCTCGAGCTGGCACGGGTCGAACATCAGCGCCGGGGGGGAACCCTGGTCCGGGTGCTTGTCGACCTCGGGTTCATCTCCGGGCAGCGGCTCGCTTCCGCCATCGCAGCGGAGGCGGGTGTGGCGGAGGCGGACATGGACAACTCCTCGACGTGTGGGGCGCTGGAAGAACGGCTTGGGCGGGAACGGATGCGCCGCCTCGGGGCGGTGCCCAGGGTGGACCCTCACGGGGTCCGGTTCGTGGCCATGACCAACCCGCTCGACCTGCCCGCTGTCGACGAGATCCGCCAGGTTGTCGGACCGGAGGTCGAGATCCGAGTGTCCTCGGAGTCCAGCCTCCTCGAAGCCCTCGAACCCATGGAAGGCATCGAGGGCGCGTTGAATCCTGCCTCGGGGGTGATTCGACGCTGTCTCGAGACCCAGCTGTCACTGGAGGGAGCGGAACCGCGATCCGGAGCTCCCGCCACTGTGGAGACCCGGGGCGAGGGTCCCATCGTGGATCTTGTGGAGGAACTGATCTCCCAGGCCCTGGAGACCGGCGCCAGCGATCTCCACTTCGAGCCGGCCGAGACCACTCTACGGGTGCGACTCCGACGGGATGGTCTCTTGGGAGGCGATGTCCTGATCCCGAAACCCGTCCAGGCCGCCGTCACGGCGCGCCTCAAGATCCTGGGCGGATTGGATGTGTCGGAGTCGCGCAGCCCCCAGGATGGCTGTGGAACCGTCTCGGTCCGACGCAGGCGGGTCCATCTCCGGATCTCCACCCTGCCGACGCAGTTTGGTGAGAGTGTCGTCCTCCGGCTGCATCGTGCGGGAATCGAGGCCCTGACCCTTGGGGCGCTCGGTCTGGGTCCGGACCTGGAGAGGGATCTTCGGCTCATCCTGAGCCGGAGCCACGGCGCCCTCGTGGTGACGGGGCCTACCGGAAGCGGGAAGACGACGACGCTCTACGCCATCCTGAGGGAGTTGAATCGACCGGAGGTCTCGCTGTTCACGCTGGAGGATCCGGTGGAGATATCCTGGCCCGGCGTCCGCCAGACCCAGATCCAGGAGGAGGTGGGCCTGACGTTTGGCCGGGGGTTGAGGGCCCTCCTGCGACAGGATCCCGATGTGATCCTGGTCGGCGAGACCCGGGATTCCGAGACGGCCCAGCTGATGGTCCGGGCGGCATTGACCGGCCACTGTGTCCTGACCTCGTTGCATACCCAGGATGCAGCCGGTGCGATTCCACGGTTGTTGGACCTGGGTGTGGAGCCCGGCCTCCTCCCGGGAAGCCTCAATGCTGTCCTCGCCCAGAGACTGGTTCGACGATTGTGTGCCGGGTGTCGGCGGGAGGATGGGATCCAGGAGGGGGCGACGGGGCGGGAGAGATCGGGGAGCGGGTGGCGAGCGGTGGGGTGTCCTGCCTGCGGGCAATCCGGGTATCGCGGGCGGATGGCCTTGTTTGAGTTCCTCCCGGTGTGTGAGGGGCTCCAGGAACTGATCCCGAGCCGGCCCAGCTCCGCGAGGGTGGCTCGGTTCGCAAGGGAAGGGGGAATGATCCCACTGCTGGAACAGGGTCGAGCGGCCGTCCTCCGCGGGGAGACCTCCATGGAGGAACTCTTCAGCACCCTCGGGGATCCTGGACCATGAGTGCCCACTTCACATACCGGGGTGTCGACCTCAAGGGCCGTATCCGGCGAGGCGTCGCGACCGCCGTCGATGAGAAGGGACTCGATTCCGATCTTCGGGCCCGGGGGATCTGGCTGTTGGAGGCGTTCCCAAGACCCGAGAGGTTGGGTCGGACTCCTCGTGGATCCAGGGTGCGCCGAGCGGAGCTGATCACCTTCTGTGCCTCCATGCGGTTCCAGGCGGAGGCGGGCATCCCGCTGGTCCAGGCCCTCGATGGATTCGCGGAGGAATCGGGACGGTGTTCCCTTGGCAGGATTGTGTCCGAGGTTCGGCACCGGGTCGAGGGAGGCCAGACCCTCTCGATGGCCATGGAGTCGTGGTCGCGGGTCTTCCCGCGGGAACTCATCCAGCTTATCCGGGTGGGAGAGGCGTGTGGGTCCCTACCCGAGGCCTTTGCGGAAGGACAGCGCCATCTCGCCTGGACGGACAGGCTTCTGGCGGAGGTGCGACAGGCGACGCTCCACCCTCTGCTGGTCCTGGGTGCCGCAACACTCTTTGTGGGTGTCTTGCTGACCCAGGTGGTTCCGCGGCTCATGGACCTGCTTGTGGCCGCCCGACTGCCTCTGCCAGGACCGACACGGGTGCTCATGACCGTGTCGTCGATGGGTCGGGCATACGGGGGATGGATCGCGGCGGTGCTCATCGGCGCCGGCACCCTCGGGAGCAGCCTCCATCGGATCTCCCCGCGATTCCGTCGGACCTGGGACCGTGTTGGGCTCCGGTGTCCGATCGTGGGTCCTGTGGCCCATCTTCTGGTGGCGACGCGGTTCGCCCATAATCTCGGCCTGTTGTATCGGGGAGGTGTCCCGCTTCCATCGGCTCTCGACCAGGTTGCCGGGGTCTGCGGAGGGCCCTGGGTGCAGGAGGTGGTCCGGTCGTTCAAGGATCGGGTTTTGGCGGGTGAGCCATTGAGCGTGGCCATGGGTGGTTCCGGGTTGTTCCCAGCCCTGATGGTCCGGCTGGTGGCCTGTGGGGAACGGACCGGTCGGTTGGACGAAGCCCTCTCCCTCGCCGTATCCCACCATCAGGATCTCCTGGGGCAACGCGTCAAGGGACTCACAGCGGTGCTCGAGCCCGTGCTGATCCTCGCCCTGGTCGGGATCGTGGGCTTCATCGCCGTGGCCATGATCCTCCCCGTTCTGTCCCTCCTCCAATCCGTCCGATGAAACCTCTCCCTTCCAGAACCCGTTCCGAGGGGTCCCTCGATGGGTTTTCGCTCATCGAGCTCATCGGGGTGCTTGCAATCCTCGCCATCCTCGCATCGGTGACCACTGAAGCCGTCCTGTCCCGGATGGCTGCGAGCCGAAGGCAGGCCGAGGTGGCGGAGATGTCGAGGCTCGTTGCGTCCATGGAGCGGTGGGTCCGACGAAAGCATCAGCTGCCCGCACCCTCTGAATGGCCAGCCGTCCTGGCCAGGGTGTCTGCAATCCCGATCGCCACGATCCGCACAAACCTCCATGGGGCTCCTCGATCCTGGGTCCCCGATCCGGTCTGGACCCTCGCGGGGCGAGGTCCGGCGATGGAGTACCGTCAGGATGCCTATGGGACCTCCAGGCCCGAGGGGCTCCGGATGCTCCTGATCTCGGCACCGAACGAGGGCGTGGAGGAGCCAGCGCGACTGGAGTTTCAGGCCTGGTGGGAGAATCCAACTGGGGCGATGCCAGCCCATGCCCGGCGGGATGGAGTCGTGGGGGCCGACGATGTGGTGATGGAGCGGATCGGTTTCGAACCGTTGTTCCACAGGGTGATCCTGAACAACAGGTCCACGGCACTTCCGGCACGCTGGGCTGTGGATCGGGTTGATGTGGTTGGATCCTGTGGACCAGGAGGCCATCACGAGGCGCACTACATCGAGACCTCGCAGCTCCTGCTCCTGGACTCCGCAGGCGACATCCAGGAGACGGTGCTGGTCGAGGGATCCTCGAGCTGGGTCTTCGATGGCGTACGTTGGCATCGGCGATTCGGCACCGCCTCTGTTCTGCCTCCGAACGAGCCCGCTCGAAGGGTCTCCGAACTGTTGGAACGACCCGCGTTTCGAGGCGTGGAGCCTGTGGAGCTGGCCGAGGCGATGTATGATCTCATGGGTGCCCATGGGCGCTGGTCCGCGGATGGGTTTCGCAGGACCGGCCCCACGGACTTGGTGGTCCCGTCCCACCGCAGGCTCACCGAGGCGGCACAACGCCTCATCGATGTCTCGACGTACCTTCTCCAGCCATGAGAAACGCGCCAGCCGTTCATCCAGAAGCGGGAGGTGGAACAGGCAGGGTCCGCCGGGATGTCCGTGGATGGACTCTCGTTGAACTGGCGGGAGTCCTCGCCGTCCTTGGGTTGTTGGTGGGGCTCTCGGCACCCACCCTTCAGAACCTTTCCCGTCATGAACTGCGGGACTCGGAGATGCGGCAGGTGCTGCGTCTGGCTGAAGGCTTCCGCTCGGAGGTGTGTCGGCGGGGGAAGATTCCTGAGGAGTCCGAGGGGATGCGCTTCATGGCGGCTGGGGTTGGGCTTCCGGAGTCGTTCCTCCGAATCAACACGGCAGGACAGTCCCGGTTTCTGCTCCGGGATCCGGCTCTGCGGTTGCTTCCGAGCGGAGTGACGGAAGGCGGATCGGTGGGCTGGAGCGAGATACGGCATGTCCGCTTCCTCCTCCTGTCGTCGGTCGGGGATCCCCTGAGGGCCGAGGATCTCAGCGCGACTCAATTCCAGGTGCTGTGGGATCTCCAAGCCGGTCAGGCTCCCGAGGGCTGGAATGGCCGCGCCGAGGATCTGGTCGTGGGTCGGATCGATCTCGAACCCGAGTTCGTGGAGATGGGGTGGGATGTGATCGATACCCCAGTCGGTTTCATCCAGCTGGAGCAGGGGCCTGCGGTCGTCGGCACCGTGGGCCGATTCCAGTGCCGTCTCCTGAAGGGGACGAGAGTTGCCCTGATGGATTCCCGGGGTGTCCCGGTGATCCATGAGGTGGTCGACACACCGGTGCGGTATCGGTTGGAGCGGGGGCAGTGGCACCGGGTCGGGCTCTGGACACCGGAGCCGGCCCGACCCTCGATCGAGGACTTTGCACGGATGGCCGACGCGTACCTGACTCTCCCGCCAGACCGGTCCGTCAATCCTCTTCTGCCGGTGGACATCTGGAATGCATTTGCGAACTGCGCGCGCGTTGTGGCGGAGCGCTCCCGGGGAGGGGTGCCTCAGGGACCCAGCGAGGCGGGAACCTTGGCGCTCGGTGGGCTCCGCGATGCCCTCCGAGGTGTTTTGGAAACCCCCTGAAGAGAGGATCCGACAATGCTCCAATTGCTGAGAACGGTGCCGCCGTGGGCGGGTAGGGATCGGTCTTGTGCCGAGCAGGATCACCTGGGACTCCTCTGGGGTCCTGGTGCGCTGGAGGTCTTCCGTCTTGGACCCGAGGAAATGAGCTCGTGGAAGTCGCCGGGGCCGATCCCCGATGTGACGTGTCTTCGTGGGGCGACCGAGGAGGCTCTTCGACATCTTGGAACCTCCCCCAACAGGGCGGTGTTGGTCTTGCTGCATCCCGAGGTCGTTCAGATCCATGTCGACGTCCCAGCCGCTGCCCCTGCCTCCGTGGTCCGGACCCTCATCCAGCGCTCTCTCGACCGACAGAAGCCGGTGAAGGGGCCTGTCCGCTGGCGGGATGTCCCACTTGCCTCCCCGGGAGAGTCGGCTCGGCGTCTGGTCTACGCCATGCCGGAGGAATTGTATCAGTCGATCCGCGAAGGGCTTCGCGACCTTGGGATCGAGCTGGCTGCGATGATTCCCTTCGCAGGCTTGGCCGCACTGGAGGCGGCTGCCGACGGCTCCTCGGACGTCGCGGTTCTCGAGGCATGGCATCTGCCCTTGGGCCTCGCGGTTGGACTCCGTCGGGGTGGCGATCTCTGGATGGTTCGGCCGTTGATGTTCGATCCCGGAGATGTTCCACGTGTCACCCGGGAACTCCGGCAGACCCTTGGGTTCGCGCGGGAGCACTGGTCCTGGGGGGCTCCGCGGATCCGGCTTCGGGGCCCAGGGGTCTGGACGAGTGCGGTCGTCGACGGGTTGCGGTCGGAAGGCTTGGACCGGGAGCTGTTGGAAGGTCGGGACGATGGGGATTGGAGAGCCCGGGTCCTTCGGTGCGCCATGGGGAGTGTGGTCGATCTCGTTCCTGTGGAGCGCGAGGATACGCGGCGGGGTCGGGTCGGGGTCTCGACCGCATCACGACCGGCCATTCTCGTGGCGTTGCCTGGCGTGCTCCTGCTGATGGGACTGTTGACGGTGGGGTATCGACTCCGGGGCAGGATCCTTGTCCAGGAGCGTGAGCGACAGGTCGTCGAACGGACTCTCGCGGAGGCGGAGATCTGGACCCTCCAGAGAGACGAGGCCGTCACACTGATGCGTCCCTGGCAGCAGATGCCGGGTGGAATTCCCGTGGCAGATCTCACGGCGAGAATCTTCGGTGATTTGCCGGATGGACTGGTGCTGACGGAGCTCGATCTCGGGCGAACGGCGTCCGCCTGGCATCTGGCGCTTTCGGGTCGATCGATCGGCTCCAACAGGGTTGCTGCAATCGGGGCCTTGGATGCGGTTCTGGGAGCGGACCTCGGTGCGCGGCCCGCATGGGTTGCATCGAAACCAGCGGTTGCCCCCCCGGCGAATGGTTCGTGGGCGGAGCTTCTGGCCGTGGAGTCCAGCGGTCCAGGTCCGGGAAACCCGGCTGGATTCCGGAGGGAATGGATCCTGCCATGAAGCCCGGATTCGACCTGGCCGCGATACAGTCCCTCTTCGGACATCCGAGGCGAGGGGATCTGCTTGTCGGTCTGGTGACCTGCTGCGCAGCCGGCGTTGGAATCTGGCTGGGAGCGGCCTCATCCGGCCTCGAGCACCAACAGCGATGCCTGACGGTTCTGGCCCGGCGGTGTGAGGCCCTCAAGGAATCATCCGACGAGGAATGGCGAATGGACGCCGTGGATTCGGAGCGGGTTCTTGCCGCTCTGCCGGAGGATGTCGGGGGCGCGAGGGTCTGGGCTCAACGCCTTCGTGAGGCGGCTGCGGAGGCGGGGCTCGGAATCCGATTCCGTTGGGGGGATTCGGTGCGGCCGATGGCGGCCAGGCCCGATGTGGAACATGTCGGTCTGGTCGTCGAGTTGGACTCCTCCTCGGCGAAGCAAGGAGCGACCACGCGGATGCAGGGTTTCCTGCAGCAGTTGGACCTTGGGCGACCGCCGTTCGAGTTGGGCCGGCTTCGCTGGACCGGGGTAGGCCGCGGCCTGGCCGGGGTGGTGGTGGAGGGGCGGTTGTGGATCCGGAGATCGGAACCATGAGGCGCAGGCTCCAGCGTTGGTCTTGGCTTGCGGTGCTGCTCCCGTTCACCGGGGCCCTCATGGGCTGGGCGGTGGGTCGTCTGGGTTCGAGACCACCCCGGAACCACCGGGATCTTCAGGTCCTGCCGGCGTCGATCCGACCCGAGGTTGCGGGGTGGATAGGTGTTCCGTTCCAACGCTCCAGCAACAGGGGTTCGGTCGCGATCCGGTCTTCAGGGGATCCTTTTGACGAGGGGGCACCGGCACGATCGGTCGGGTCCGCTGATCCGTGGATGGGCTTCGACTCCCTCCGGCTGGGCGCAATCTGGTGCCAGCCGGGAGATCCCCTGGCCGTCATCGGCGGGCGGGTGGTGAGGTCCGGAGACGCACTGGGTGGATTCCAGTTGGCCCATTGCGGTGTCGATGCCGTCTGGATTACCGGCCCGGAGGGCAGTCGACGGCTTGGACTCCAACCCCGGCCGGATCCGAAACCGGTCAAACCCCGTTCCTGAAGCCGATTCCCATCTCATGAATGCATTCCCTCTCCGAACCGCTGGGTTCCCGACCAGGAGATCCCTGGATCGTGCGCTCTTTCTATTCCTGGTTTGTGGCCTCTTGGGTCAGGCCCTCGGGGACGGCGTGGAGGACCTCTCCTATCCGGAGGATCCGCGACTTGAATGGGAGTCACGGGTGCTCGAGGTCGGTCAGGCCGTATGGCCTCCCGTCCGTACGGGTTCCACTGAGTCGGCCGCTGGCGAGCCGACTGGCAAATCCAGGGGCCATCCTGCCCTGCCGGCGATCGAAGGGACTCCGGACGCCCGGCTCTATTCCTTCAAGGCCTCGGGATTGGATCTGAAATCCGCGCTGCTGCTGTTCGGGGAGGCGAACCGGTTGAACATCGTTGTGGATGCCGACGTGACTGGTGAGGTGACGGTGGACGTCCGGGGTCTGGCCCTGGACCCGATCATGAGGGCGCTTCTGGAGGCGAACGACTGCTGTTGGGATGAGGAGGACGGTCTGATCCGGGTGCGAACCCGGCAGACACGGGTCCATCGGGTGGACTATCTCCGGCTGAGTCGGAGTGGCATGGGCCACAATTCCGCGTCGCTGTCGGCAGCGTCCTCCGGAGGTGTGGGGGGCGGCCTTGCGGGTGGTCCAGGTGGCAGGGCGGGGGCCTCGGGGCGTTCGGACGGTGGCGGTTCCGGTGGAGGCTCGACGATCAATCTGAGCGCGGAGAACCACATCGATTTCTGGAAGGAACTCCGGGCCGATGTGGAGCGTTTGCTGACGCCTGTGGGACGGGAGACCCTGGCCATCAATCCCACGGCTGGTCTTGTCCAGATCTCGGATCGGCCCAGCGCCCAGGCCCGGGTGGCCCGCTATCTGGACGGCGTCGGCCAGACGATCCGCCGCCAGATCGACATCGAGGCCTGTCTGTATGATGTGACGCTCAACAAACAGTCCCAGTTCGGGATCGATTGGGAACAGGCGATCCAGACCTCTGCAGGCGCCCTGACGATGGGGGGAGCCTCCTCGATCGTGCGGCCCAACGGCGGCTTCGACCTCGCCCCAAGCTCATTGAATCTGACCTTCACCGGTTCCGATACCCGGGTGCTGGTCAAGATGCTCCAGGAGCAGGGAGAGGTCCGGGTCATCTCGAAGCCGAGGCTGCGCACCCTCAACAACCAGACCGCATTGATCAAGGTTGGGACCGAGACACCCTTCTTCCAGAACGTCTCGACCCTCGTGCCCGGGGGCGGCACGACTCCGGGAGCCTCGGCGGTCATCGCTCAGGATGCCGTCACCAGCATCACGGTCGGCACCATCCTGGCGATCACGCCGCAGGTGGCCGAGGATGACTGGATCTCGCTCGATGTCTCTCCCGTGCTCACCAGCCTGCTCGAGACGCGGGTTTCCCCCAACAAATCCACCACGGCACCCGTCCTCGACATCAAACAGGCCTCGACCCTCATCCGGGTCCGAAGCGGGTCCACCATCGTTCTGGGCGGGTTGATCCAGACGGAGACGGCAAAGAGTCAGAGGAGGATCCCTATTTTTGGGGATATACCGGTGCTGGGCAGACTGTTCCGGGGGGAGTTCAATGCCCAGCGGAGGAAGGAACTCGTGATCTTCATCACACCCAGAGTTGTCCGATGAGGCCCGATCCAGGTCATAGGACTCCGTTTTTCGGAATCGATGTGAGTCCGGTCTGGACTCCTGATGGCGTGGCAATAGGTTGGCCCATCATTCCCCGTCCGTACCCACAGGTGTCGTTGCCTGTCGACCCGCTCCGGGTGGTTCGACGTCGGTGGAATCCCCTCCCGCCGGTCCCGCACCGGTCGTCCTCGACGGTGCCACAGCCCTTCCGGCCTGCCTTTGTGGCGAGCTTCTGCAGTGAGTTCTTCAACCCAGAACCCCCGAGCCCATGACGATCAAAGTCTCGATCCTCAACACCTCCTCTGAAACGCAGAACTGTCTGGCGGCCCTGATCCGCTCGACTCCGGGACTCCAACTGGTTCCGGCCGTCCTGAACCACCTCTCACCGGCGTCCTCGCCGCGTGGAGGCATACCCCATGTGATCGTCGTCGAACCTGATCAGCGGGATGCCATGCCCTACCAGATGCTGACCCGGATCCGCACCTTCTCACCGTCGGTCAGGATTCTGGTCCTCGATCGCCTGTTCTCGGCCCGCTCGGTCCAACTGGCCGTCACGGCGGGGGCACACGGGGTGATCTCCATCCATACCCGGCATAATGTGATCGTGGAACGGATCCTCCAGATCGGGTCGGGTGACGTATTCCTGGACCCCGTGGCGCTTCGGCTTCTGGTGGAGGCCCTTCACCAGTCCCCGGCGTTGATCACGGCGCAGATGAACCTGTCCCATCGGGAAATCGACGTGTTGGACGGTTACAGCCAGGGCCATCGCGCCAAGGAGGTGGCCGATGCGTTGAAGCTCAGCCACTTCACGGTCCAGAGCCATGTACGGAGCATCTACACGAAGCTCGAGGCCCGATCCATGGCCCACGCGGTCGCGCTCTGTCACCCACTGGGACGATTCTCCATCCGATGGCTCGACGAGGTGGCTGGGGAATCCATCGGTCCCTGAGGGTGTCGTCTGGATGGGGGTCCGTGTTGCAGGAGGGGCTTCAGGGTGTGTCGGATGGCCTTTCCGGACGCTGCTTGTGAAAAATATCACAAAAGCGGCTTGCCGGTGAAAACAGGCCATTCCACCCTCCGCCGTCCGGCCGACCCCCAGTGGCTGGCGCTGACGTCATGGTCGCCCCAACAAGCCCCAACCCCTCCATTTCCACCACGGAATTCGGCTACAACTCCAAGGTGGAGGGCGAGGTCGTCCACACTCAGCTGGATGCCGCCATCAATTGGTTCCGGAAGAATTCCCTGTGGCCGATGCCCATGGGATTGGCCTGCTGTGCGATCGAACTGATGGCGGCCGGTGCCAGCCGGTTCGACATCTCCCGGTTTGGCGCCGAAGTCATGCGGTTCTCCCCACGACAATCGGATGTCATGATTGTGGCGGGGACGGTCACCTACAAGATGGCCTTGGCCGTCCGTCGGATCTACGAGCAGATGGCCGAACCCAAATGGGTGATTGCCATGGGCGCCTGCGCCTCGACCGGCGGCATGTACCGCAGCTATGCCGTCCTTCAGGGTGTCGACAACATCGTCCCGGTGGACATCTACGTTGCCGGTTGCCCTCCACGCCCGGAAGCCCTCCTGGATGCCTTGATGAAGCTTCAGAACAAGGTTTCCCGGGAACCCATCACCAGGACTCTCTTCAAGGACGTTGCTCCCGAGCGTTATGGCCGACTCGGTGTTGAGTTGGGCGCCCACGGGGAACTGACAAAAGGTTAAGGATAACGAACGTGTCGAAACACCTGGAATTGGCGCAACGTTTGAGGGACACGTTCCCGGACCTGATCGGAGCCCCGACGGAGTTCCGGGGCGAGGTAAGTCTGGTGGTGGCGGATGCGGAGCGGATTGCGGACGTCTGTGCGATGGCCAAGAGGGAGTTGGGTTTCGATCTGCTTCTGGACCTCAGCGGGGTCGACAATCTGGGGGATGATCCCCGTTGGGACGTGGTCTATGAGCTCTACGGGGTGTCGCATGGGTGTCACCTGCGATTGAAGACCTCTGTTTCGGAGGAGAAGTCCGAGCTCCCCACGGTCTCCGGGGTCTGGCGCGCGGCGGATTGGCATGAGCGCGAGGCCTACGACATGATGGGGATCCGGTTCCGTGGGCATACGGACCTGCGTCGGATCCTCATGTGGGAGGGCTATCCGTATTTTCCGTTGAGGAAGGATTTCCCGTTGGCAGGCAAGCCCAGCGTTCTACCGGACACGGCCTTTACTCGTCCGGCTCCGCTCGAGGGTGGGCCGTTCATCACCCCGGCGGGTGGACGCGACAGCATCGCCCGTGAGCCCCGGGCACGAACCCCCGAAACCTGAACCATGGCTGCCGTTCACGAAATCAGCGTCAAGGACACCGCCGCCCGGGCCGATGAGCTCCGCGATCTGGAGGGGGATCGCATGGTGGTCAACATGGGTCCGTCCCACCCGTCAACCCACGGGGTCCTCCGCATCGTCATCGAGCTCGATGGCGAGACGATCACCAAGGCCGATCCCGACATCGGATACCTCCATCGCGGTGACGAGAAGATCGCGGAGAACATGACGTGGAACCAGTTCATCCCCTACACGGATCGACTGGACTACCTTGCGCCTCTCGCCAACAACGTGGCCTACGCTCTTGCGGTCGAGAAGCTGATGGGGATCGACGACAAGCTCCCCGCCCGGTGTCAGTACATCCGGGTCATCTGCTGCGAGCTGGCCCGCGTCTCGGCCCACCTGCTGGGGTTGGGTGCGTTTGCGATGGATGTGGGTGCCATGACGGTGTTCCTGCACACGTTCACGGAGCGTGAGAAGATCTACAACCTGGCCGAGAGCCTGACCGGTGCCCGGTTCACGACGAGCTATACCCGGATTGGCGGTGTGTCCCGCGACACGCCCCCGGGTTGGTGTGCCGCGGTCCAGAAATTCTGCGATGAGGTCCTGATCAGCATCGATGACGCCGAGCGTCTCCTGACCCGCAACAAGATCTGGGTGGATCGTACGAAGGATGTGGGCGTTGTGAGCCGCGAGGCGGCCATTGATTTCGGTCTGACCGGACCCAACCTGCGCGGAAGTGGTGTCGATTACGATGTCCGGAAGGCCCATCCGTACCTCTGCTACAAGGACTTCGATTTCGACATCCCGGTCGGCTCTGTGGGCGACTGCTATGACCGCTACCTGGTGAGGACCGAGGAGATGCGTCAGAGCGTCCGGATCATCCGTCAGGCGCTCCAGAGGATTCCGGGAGGATTCGACAACCCCTCGCGGGAGCCGGTGAATGTTCCGGACGGGAAGATCGTGCTCCCTCCCAAGTCGAAGGTTCTCAGCGGCATGGAGGAGCTGATCCACCAGTTCATGCTGGTCACCCAGGGGCAGAACGCCCCTGCGGGCGAGGTCTACTTCGGGGCGGAGAACCCGAAGGGCGAGCTGGGCTTCTACATCAACAGCCGTGGTGGCGGGACCCCGCACCGGCTGAAGATCCGTGCCCCATCCTTCTGCAATCTCAGCATTCTGTCGGCCCTGCTGCCCGGCAACCTGATGAGCGACGTCGTGGCGATCCTCGGGTCGTTCGACTTTGTCATGGGGGAATGCGACCGCTGATCGATCCGAACCGACCCGCGAAACGAATATCGAAACGACATGAGCTTTTCCGTTCCTCCAGCCCTCGAGGCCGAGCTGGTCGAGTTGGCGACGCACTATCCGCAGAAGCGGAGTGCGTCGTTGATGTTCCTCCACGCGCTCCAGGAACACTTCGGGTTCGTCTCGCGCGATGCGGTCGAGTGGGTGGCCGGGAAACTCGGTCTCCAGCCCATCAACGTCCATGAGCTGGTGACATTCTACCCGATGTTCCGGCAGGAGCCGCTCGGGAAGACTCACATCAAGGTCTGCCGCACGCTGAGTTGCGCCCTCGCCGGTTCTGGCGAGCTCCGGGACCACTTCTGCAAGAAGCTGGGACTCGATCCCCATCGCCATACGCCCCAGACCACTCCCGACGGAAAGTTCACCGTCGAATTCGTCGAGTGCCTCGCCAGCTGCGGCACCGCTCCGGTTGTCATGGTGAACGAAGATCTGAAGGAGAAGGTGACGTCCTCGGATGCGGACCGGATCCTTGCGGAAGGGGGAGGCCGATGAAACCTGGACCTGGGAGAAACCCCGTGAAATCGGGGGTCGAACCGCTTCTGGAGGTCCCGGCCTTGGGAGGTTGGCTGCCCGACATGGATTTGAACCATGACAAACAGATCCAGAGTCTGCTGTGCTACCGTTACACCATCGGGCAGGCCGGAAGCGGACGGAAACTAGTCAGGTGAGATTCTGAGTCAAGCATTGCCATGCCCGAACAGTACAAACTCATCCTCAAGCACGCCGATTCCCCGGGGTACACTCCGGACATCGGGTGCTACGAGCGCCACGGTGGATACGAGTCGCTGAAGAAGGCGTTGGCGACTCCCTCCCGCACCCTTCCTGATGGCAAGGTGCAGTCGCCCCAGGAGGTCCTCCGTGACGAGGTTCTCAAATCCGGGCTGCGCGGCCGCGGGGGTGCCGGGTTCAGCGCTGGACTCAAATGGAGCTTCGTCGACCGCCGCAGCGGCAAGCCGATCTACCTGATCTGCAATGCCGACGAGTCCGA
>SYEM01000116.1 GCA_005801385.1 Verrucomicrobiales bacterium
ATGAGCGCGGCCGCGACGCTGGAGTCGACCCCGCCACTCAGGCCGAGGATGACCCGCTCGGATCCGATCTGGGCCCGGATATCCTCGACCGCCTGGTCGACGTAGCTCCGCATGGTCCAGCCCTTGCCACAGCCGCAGACCTTGTGGACGAAATTCGCAAGGATCTCCTTGCCCCGGGGGGTGTGGACGACCTCGGGGTGGAACTGGATCCCGAAGAAGCGTCGGGCGCGGTCCTCGATGGCCGCGTAGTCGGAGTTCTCGGTGGTTCCGACGACGGCAAAATCCTTGGGGAGGCGGGTCAGCTTGTCGCCATGGCTGTTCCAGACCTGGAGCGAGTTCGGGAGCCCCCCGAACAGGGCGCAGCAGGAATCCCCGACCGTGAGGGTACCCTTGCCGTACTCGCGCTTCTGGCCGCGCTCGACCTTGCCGCCGAGGAACTGGGCGAGGACCTGGACGCCGTAGCAGATCCCCAGGACCGGCAGCCCGAGTTTGAAGAGGTTCCGATCCGGCAGCGGGGCCTTGGGCGAATACACCGAGTTGGGACCGCCCGACAGGATGATCCCCTTGGGATTCAGCCGGGCGATCTCGGCCGCCGGGGTGTCATACCGGAGTATGGTGGAATAGACGCGGCATTCACGGATGCGGCGGGCGATGACCTGGGTGTACTGACTCCCGAAATCAAGGATGACGATCTGCTCGTTCATACAGATGGACCGAAGGGTCTAGGATGTGCCGTCCGCAGCCCGATTTTTCCAGCCATTTTTTGGACACTGGGGGCCGTGAGCGATCAGGAACCCAGTTTCCGGTCCGCTGACGGCCTCGGCGAGGCCAGCAGTCGGAGGCTGTTGAGCACCACCAGGACGGTGCTGCCTTCGTGCGCGGCAACACCGGTCCAGAGAGGCAGGCCACTCCATCCCAGCGTGGCCAGGGCCATGGCCGCCATGGTCCCCAGAGAGATCACCAGGTTCTGTCCGATGATCCTCCGCGACCTTCGGCTCAGCTCGCAGGCAAAGAGAAAATTCTCCAGCCGGTCGTTCATCAAGACGACATCGGCCTGTTCCAGGGCGGCGTCGGATCCACGGGTACCCATGGCAACCCCGACATCGGCACCGGCGATCACCGGGGCGTCGTTGACCCCGTCACCGATCATGGCGACCCGACTCCCCTTCTCACGGAGGGCCCGCACGGCCGCGACCTTCTCCTCCGGCTTAAGCTGGGGCAGCACCTCGTCGACCCCAACCTCACGCGCCAGACGTTCCGCGGCCGCAGCCCGGTCACCGGTGAGCATGACGGTCCGGAGACCGTCCGACCTAAGCCGGGCCACCAGCCCGGCGGATTCGGGGCGGAGCACATCGCGGAGCCGCATCCGGGCGAGGAGACCCGGGCCATAGACCCACGTCTCGTTGACACCGTCTGGGACTGGATCCAGGGCCTCGACGACCTCCCGAGGGAGTCTCATCCCCATCAGTGCCCGGCTGCCCAACCCATATTCTCCATCAGGTCCATGCGCCCGGATCCCCTGTCCCGGGACGGTCTCGGATCCCGACAGCGGGACTGTCGCGGCGGCACGCCGGATCGTCTCACGCTGGAGCGACCTTGAGATCGGGTGGTTGGAGAGTGCGGCCAAGCTCCCTGCAGCCGCGAGGGCAGCCGCCTCGGACCCCTCCAGCCGATCGACGCCAACGAGCTGCAGCGTTCCCTCGGTGAGGGTGCCGGTCTTGTCCATCGCGACCGCGGTGATGTCGGCCAGTGTCTCGACGGCTGCACCCCCGCGGAACAGGACGCCGTGTCGGGCACCGCAGGCGATGGCCGACAGGATGGCGGACGGCACCGACAGGACGAGTGCGCAGGGGGAGAGGACCACCAGCAGGGTCATGGCCCGGTAAAACGCGGTTCCCCCCTCGACCGGCGCCGAGAAGGCGGGCATGCCCCGACCGAGGTGGTTGTAGAGGAACCAGACGCCACAGCCGGCGACCACCCCGACCGTGTAGCGGGTTCCGAACCGGTCGGTGAACCGCTGTATGGGCGCCTTCTGCTGCTGGGCCTCATAGATCATCTGGATGATCCGCTGGAGCGCACTCTCCCCGGCGGGACGTTCGACCCGGCATTCGAGAACTCCCCAGAGGTTGAGCGTCCCGGCGGAAAGTCGGTCGCCGGGGGACTTCGGAACCGGCTCGGCCTCACCCGTCAGGGTCGACTCGTCGCACGCGCTGTCGCCGCGGAGCACGATCAGATCGACCGGCACCTGCTCGTTGGCAGTGAGACGGATCTCCTGTCCGGCACGGAGGCTGTCGACCGCAACCTGGGTCTCGACCCCGTCGACCAGAAGCCGGGCCTGCTTGGGGACCCCCTTGAGAAGGGCCTGGATCTCGCGTCGGGTCCGGGCCGAGGCGAAGGCACCCAGCGCGGACGAGGAGGAGAACAGGACGAGGAGCAGGGCGCCCTCGCTCCAGGTTCCCAGCACCGTGGACCCCAGGACCACGAGAAGCATGAGGAACTCGGTGTTGAACCGGAGCGCCCGGAGATCCCGGGCGACATGGCGGGCGAGATCCCAGGAGCCGCTGAACAAGGCGAGGCCGTAGAGAGCCTGGGAGCCAATGGGGCCAGCCGACTCCATCCACCACGCCACCAGCGTCGAGACGGCACACACCCCGGCCCGTGCGGCCATGGGACGCCACGGCAGTGCCTCGTCGTGGGTATGGCCCGAACTCACCGGCTTCCACCCTTGGGCAGACGTCGACGGTATTCGGTCGGGGACTCCCCGAGAACCTTGCGGAAGACGCGGTTGAAATGGGTCAGGGACTGAAAGCCGACCGCGAACGCCACCTCGCTGATCCGGGCATTGGGGTTCAGGAGCAGGTTCTTGGCCTTCTCGATCCGGACGCGCGAGACGTAGTCGGTGAAGTTCAGTCCCGTCGCCTTCTTGAACAGCTTGCAGAAGTAGAACGAGCTGGTGTTCACCGCCTTGGCCACCTGGCCCAGTGAGAGGTCCTCATCCTGATGCTGGGCAATGAATTGCTTGGCACGGACGACGGCTGGCGGCTCGGCATTCCGGTCCTGGACCAGGATCTGGTTCCCGACGATCGACAGGTGCTGCGAGAAGATGGTGACCAGCCGGACCATGGCCTCGTACTGGTCGCGCGAAAGAACCCGGGTGTGGAACCAGGCCTCCTCCATACGGGTCAGGTCGGTCCTCAGCCCCCAGTCGATGAGGTGTCGGGCCGTCTTGGCAAAGCGTTCGTCCGTGGGGCCGTCCTCCACGAAGACCTGTCCGGTCTGCAGGAACCCCACAAGCTGGTGTCCGAACCTCAGCGGGATCGAGGTCTCGCTGAAACCGGCGAAGCAGACCGCGGTGCGCGGCGAGGCGCCTGGATTCTCAGCGAGGGTCTCCTGCATCTCCAGGCATGCGGCGCAGGACCTGTTCGACTTCGCCAGGAGGGCGCAGAAGGGATTCTCGTGCGGGTGATCGTGCAGCGAGGGGGCGCCCACATGGATCGGACGGACCGTCAGCGGCAGCCCGGTGGCCTCGCCGAAGGCCTTCTGGTAGTTCGCGAAGATCTGCGACTTCGAGAGCTTCTCCAGAAGCTGTTCGTCCTCGATTCCGATCACGCGACAACGTCTAGGGCCACCCTGCTACACCCGCAAGCCTAGCTGTCTCGGGGAGGGTCCGGCAGGACTCGACCCCACGGGCTGGAATCGCGGACCAGTCAGGGCCGATCCTTGGGTTCCGGCCAGTCGAGATGTCGGTGGAGGAACGAGAACGTCCCCTCGCCATGGATGCAGTGGCCACCCGAGAAGACCTCCAGCGACACCCGGTCCCCGAGGCCCAGCTGGTCATAGAGCCACTGGACCTTGGCAAACTCCCCGACGACCTCGGAATCCAGCGCGACGGCATCGTGGTGACCGCGCTCCACCATGAAGGGACGCGGCACCATGAGGTAGGCCAGCTCGGCGTGGCTGAAGGCGCCGCCCATGTTGAAGTACGGGAACTCCCACTGGCCGGTGAACATGTAGCCCATCGTCTCGGTACCGGCGACCATCCGGGTCCACTGGTTGAAGTTCGCGCAGCAGATCGACAGCGCGTAGCCCTCGACGGCCGGTGGAACGAACATCGCCGTCGTCCCCCCGTAGCTGATGCCGTAGAAGCCGATGCGCTGCGGGTCGACCTCCGGGCGCGAGGCCAGCCACGACAGCCACTGCTCGTGGTGGGCGATGATGATCGAATAGAGGGAGGCGCCGACCGTGTTTGCCTTGCGGTGGAGCTGGCGGAACCGCTCGCCATGTCGGTATGGGTTGTGCGGCGAGAAGGTGATGAATCCCCGCTCCGCCAGACGCGCGGCAAAATCGCTCGCCCCCACCCACATGCCGGGCTCGATGGTCTCGGCCGGCACGTTCTCGAGACCATGCTGGCAGACCACCACCGGACGCCGCTCCCCCGGCTTCAGGTCCCGAGGCAGCAGCAGGAACCCCCAGGCGAACGACTCGGGGAAGACATCGATCACCACCTCATGTCCCACCCATTTGGGGGACGTGTCATAGGCGATCCGCGTCCGGGGTCGGGCCGGCTGTCGCGGCTCCTCGAAGACACCGACGATGTCCCGACGGAACGCCTCCCTGAACCTGCGGCTGCCATTGACGAAGGGAGCCACCGGCAGGGGGGGCACCTGATGGGTCCGCGACAGCCCGCCCGCCCGTGAACTGCCGAGACGCTCAGGCATCAGGGCGCCCAGGAAAAAGCGGTCCCGTTCGAGATCTGACCGCCTCACGCGCTGCTGGATGACCGCGCCCAGATCCCGCACCAAGCGTCCCATCCGATCGTCCGACTGGAAACGCCTCCGATGATGCCGGACGACCGGAGGGAGAGCCTCGGTCGGGACCGCATCCACGCCCAGCGCCTGGACCAGCCGGGCCAGCGATCCCCTCAGTGGATCCGACACGGGCCCGCCGTCGGATGCCGTCACAAGGGCTCGGCTCTGGAACCCCGCTGGAAGCAGGCCGTCGATCCTTTCGAACTCCGCACGGACGACCGAAGATTCGGGTGTGGTCACCTCCCCCTTCTCCCCACTGACACGCGGGAAGCCGGCGTGTTCGATGATTGCCGGCCGCGGGGCGACTAGGGTGACCAGCTCCGCATCCCCGAACTCCCGGAGGAACGCCCAGACATCCCGGTCGATCGGCTCGCGCCACACTCCCTGGCGATCCGTAAACCAGCCACTCACGAGCACCGCTGAGATCCGGGGATCGCAGGCGGCCGCATACAGGGCGATTCCGCCACCCTCCCCATATCCGGCGACGGCCACGGGACGGTTTGTGCCGTGGCGCTGGCCGATCCAGTCCACCGCCGCCAGGACTTCCTGGACCTCATAGCCGATCGGGTGGCGTCCCATGTGGAATGCCTGCCGCCAGATCCATTCCCGATGCGACTGGTCCACCGTGCCAGGCACTGCCGGGTGCAGCTCAGAAAGCCCCGGCGTTCCCGACCAGCGTCGGCCGCGATCGATCAGGGTCGGGATCACGACCTGGAACCCCGAGGCAACCCATCGCCTCAGGGCCTGTGCCCGGGGGGAGTCAGCATCCAGGCCGATGCAGGACTCGGGAGTCTCCGCAGCATCCGGGAGGAGGATCAGGTGACCTCGCGGCGTGCCTTGGGGTTCGACCAGCAGGCCCTCGGCCTGGAATCCCGGCAGGACCGTCCAGCGGACCTGCCAGATGGAGCCCCCCTCGAAGGTGCCGGTGAGCGCCGGGTTGTCGTCGTCGCCGAACCGTTCGAGGACGACGGGACTGACCCGCGGGTCGACCACACCCAGGAGGCTCCGCAGTCGTTCCCGTTGAGGCAGCACGGACACCGTATAGGCCTCCGGCGACCGGGTGTCCCGGTGCCAGCGTCCGGCGCGGCGCGACAGGGACTCGGTGATCACGCGGTCCACGAAGCGGTGCGCGCCCTCCTGCATGCCCAGCGACCAGTTCGTGCCGACGGGAAGCGGCCCAGTGCCGGGGAGGGACTGGCCCTGGGCACGAAGCCAGAGGCAGAGGATCCCGAGGGCCAGGAGACCAGGCCGAGGGAGGCGCGGAAGGGGCATGGGGGAGGATTCCCCAGTCGGGCGCGGACAACAACCGCTGGGTTTTGTTGGGCAATTCCCGGGAAGCACCCGGGTGTCCGGAGGTCCAGCCTCTTGTCGACGGCAGAGCGCCGATCGGACATCTGGAACAACACCTCCACACGCCATGAAGACCAAGAAGAAGTCCAACGCATCCCGAAGGATCAGCGATGCCACAAACGGCACCTCGACAGCCCGCCTCGTGGTTACCGACACCTCGGGCAGACAGGTGGCCTCGGCGCCCGCCCTTCAGCTCACCCCGAACCGGTTCCATCTCCGCAGGATTCTTGTGCCCGTGGACTTCTCCCCGAACTGCCAGGAATCGATCCTCTACGCGCGCCATTTTGCCGAGCAGTTCGGAGCCGAGATCTGTCTCCTGCATGTGGTCGAGCCGGTCGTGGTGACGAACGACTTCGGATATCTCCCGGTGTTGCCGAATGACCTGGAGGAGCAGCGGCTGGAGGGCGCCGGGAAGGAGCTCCGGGCACTCGCCAAGGCCCTCGGTGCCGGGGTGCCCGTGGAGTCGATGGTCCGACTCGGCCGGGCCTGGAAGGAGATCACCGACGTGGCGCGCACGATCCCCGCGGATCTGCTGATTGTCTCGACCCACGGCTACACCGGGATCCAGCACGCGCTGCTCGGGAGCGTCGCCGAAAAGGTCGTCCGCCACGCCCCGTGTCCCGTTCTCGTGGTACGCCTCGGGGAGCACGAGTTCGTCTGATGTCGGAGGGCTTTTGGCTCGATCCCAGCCCGGGTTGGACACAGCTTTGGGGAATGCGCCCCTCTCCCCTGATTACCGGACGGGTCGGCCTCGCCGGCCGGCTGATCCCCGATCTTGTCCTCCTCGCCGGCCTACTGCTCGGACTTCGGGCAGGGGCCGATTCCCGACCCGTCCCGGAGACACGCCAGACCGCGCTCGACCGCTACGTCGCCAAGCCGGACCCGAGCTACTCCTGGAAGATGGCGATCTCGCTGCGGGACGAGAGCGCCACCGGCTATGCCATCGACATGACCTCGCAGACCTGGCGCACCTCCGAGGAGGTCGACCAGACCGCATGGCGCCACTGGCTGCTCGTGGTGAAGCCCGACAACCTCGCCCACACGACGGGGCTTCTCTTCATCTCCGGCGGCAGCAACAAGGGCAACAACCGTCCCCCGACCCCCTCGGCCGAACTGATCCGGATCGCCAAGGCCACGCGATGCGTCGTCGCGGAGCTCAAGATGGTCCCGAACCAGCCGCTGGTGTTCAACAAGGACGGCAGCCCGCGGGTCGAGGACGACCTGATCGCCTACACCTGGGACAAGTTCCTGAGGTCGGGTGACGAGACCTGGCCGGCACGGCTTCCCATGACCAAGGCCGCGGTGCGGGCGATGGATGCCATCACGGAATTCCTCGGCTCCGAAGCCGGTGGGAAGGCCAAGGTGGACACCTACGTCGTCTCCGGCGGCTCCAAGCGCGGCTGGACCACCTGGACCACCGCGGCGGTCGACCGGCGCGTGGTGGCGATCTGCCCGATCGTCATCGACGTACTGAACATGGCCCAGTCGATCAAACACCACTACCGGGCCTACGGATTCTACGCCCCAGCGGTCGGCAACTATGCCGAACAACACCGCATCCTCGACTGGCAGGAAACCCCCGAGATCCAGGCTCTGGACAAGATCGAGGATCCCTTCTCCTACCGGGACCGCATGACCATGCCGAAACTGATCCTGAACGCCGCCGGCGACCAGTTCTTCCTGCCCGACTCCTCCCAGTTCTACTTCAACGAGCTGCCAGACCCGAAATACCTCCGCTATGTGGCCAACACCGACCATTCGATGCGGAACAGCGATGCCTACGAGACCCTCCTGGCCTGGCAGTATGCCATCGCCAACAAGGTGCCGCTGCCCCGGTTCACCTGGACGCATGGTTCGCGCGGCACACTGACCCTCAGGACCGAGACGAAGCCGACAGAGGTGGCCCTGTGGACCGGGCACAACGACGCGGTCCGTGATTTCCGACTGGAGGTCGCGGGGCCGATCTACAAGTCGGTACCCGTCTCGGAGACCTCCCCTGGGGTCTACGTCGCCCACATCCCGGAGCCGAAGTCGGGATGGACCGCCTATTTCGCCGAGCTGAGCTTCGACATCGGAGCGGCGACGCCCCTGAAGCTCACGACCGATGTCACGGTGACGCCGCGACACCTGCCCTTCCCGGATCCCAGGCCCGCCTCCACGCCGAAAGGATTCCTGTCCAAGTAGGAAGCCGCCACGGAAGCCCACGCTCCACATCGATGCCCCGCCGGAAGCGAGAGACCCCGGAGACGTGTCCGAACTGCGGGGCGGACGTACCGGACGGCGCGTTGGCGTGTCCCGAATGCGGGGCGGATGAGGAGACAGGCTGGAACGACACGGCGGTCGGGCAGCGGCTGGGGATCGAGGATCCGGACGACTTCGACCACGACGCCTGGGAGCGGGAGGAATCCGGGGAACCTCGACGACGACCCTTGGGGCGCCTCTGGTGGATCACGGCGGTGGTCCTGCTGGCGGCGTCCGCGATCGGGTTCCTGATCCTGTTTCTCCAACGCTGACGCCGGACAATTCGGCTCAGGCCGCCTTCCCGTGGCTCCGCTCAAGGGCCGCCGCGATGAAGCCCCGGAACAATGGGTGCGGGGCGGTCGGCTTGCTCAGAAACTCGGGATGGAACTGGGAGGCCACAAAGAAGGGGTGGCGTTCGATCTCAATGATCTCCACGAGATCCCCGTCGGGAGACGTGCCGCTGATGGTGAAGCCCGCCTTCTCGAAGCGTTCCCGGTAGGAGCCGTTGAATTCGTACCGGTGACGATGTCGCTCATGGATCAGCGGGGCGCCGTAGAGCTGATGGGCGCGGGAGCCGGGCTTGAGCCGACACGGCTGCGACCCGAGCCGCATGGTGCCCCCCACCTGGGTGACTCCGCGCTGCTCCTCGAGCAGGCAGATGACGGGGTGCGGCGTCGCAGGATTGAACTCCGTGGAATGCGCCCCCTCCAGACGGAGGGCGTTCCGGGCGAACTCGATCGTCGCAATCTGCATGCCCAGGCACAGGCCCAGATAGGGCATGCCACGCTCCCGGGCGAAGCGGGCCGCCATGATCTTGCCCTCCGTGCCCCGTTCGCCGAACCCACCCGGCACCAGCACGCCCGAAAGATCCTTCAGCACCGTCTCGGCCCCATGCTTCTCGATGTCCTCGGCGTCGATCTGCTCGATCCGGACACCACAGTCGTTCGCGATGCCACCATGGGTCAGGGCCTCGTACACAGACTTGTAGGCGTCCTGGAGCTCGATGTACTTGCCAACGACCCCGATCCGGACGCGGTTCTGGGGGGCGACCAGACGACGGATGATGTCCTGCCAATGCGCCATGTTGGCCGCGGGCAGATCGAGATGGAGCTGACGGCAGACCAGGTCGTCCATCCGCTCCCGCTGGAGCATGAGGGGCACCTCATAGATGGAATGGTCGACATCCTTCTCCTCCACCACGGCGTCGAACGGCACGTTGCAGAAGAGGCTGAGCTTGTGGCGGAGCTCCTTGTTGAGGGGGTGCTCGCAGCGACAGACCAGGACGTTCGGCGCGATGCCGATCTCCCGCAGCTTGGCGACGCTCTGCTGGGTGGGCTTGGTCTTCAGCTCGCCCGCCGCCTTGATGAACGGGATGTAGGTGACGTGGATGAAGCAGACATTGTGGGGGCCCACATCGAGGGCGAACTCCCGGATCGCCTCCAGAAACGGCAGACCTTCGATGTCGCCGACCGTCCCACCGATCTCGGTGATGACGACATCGGCCTTCGATTCCTCGGCGAGGAGGCTGATCCGGCGCTGGATCTCGTCGGTCACATGCGGAATCACCTGGACCGTCTTGCCGAGGTATTTGCCCGACCGCTCGTTGTCGAGCACCTGCTGGTAGACCTGTCCGCTGGTGTTGTTGTTCCGGCGGGACAGCTTGGAGTTGGAGAACCGCTCATAG
>SYEM01000117.1 GCA_005801385.1 Verrucomicrobiales bacterium
CCGCCTTCTGGAGAGTCTCGCTCTGCGACTGGATTGCCTGGAGCTGTTCGAGGGTGCGGGCATTGGCCGCCTGCAGTCTGAGGCGGAGTTCGCGGAATCGGTTGCCGACGAGAAGAAAGCCTCCCAGCGCAAACAGACTTACCGCGGGCACCTGGAACCATTCCCAGGCCCACTCGGGATTGCCGCTAGCCGTGGCGGGAGGTAGTTGCAAGAGCCAGGATTTCAAGCTGGATACCGACCCAAGGATTCCGCCAGCCACCCTGCAGCCCGCCCAGTACAGGTTCGCTGTGAGCCAAAAATTGGGCACACCCACGCAGACAAAAAGGATACCCACAAGCGAGAGGATCGCGAGGCGACGATCGAGTCTTGAGGCCCCAGCGTTTGAGGTGACAATGCTCCCCAGCATTTCCCCGAGCAGCCAGAGGAGCCCCACGGCTGCGGCGTCGAGCCAGAGCCACCGCAGGGGGACCTGAGTGAGAAGGTTCTCAGACAATCCAACCGCCGCGGGCCAGAAGGCCCGTTGACAGGCCAGGAAGAGGAGCGCGGGGGCGATTAGCCCAGCAGCCGCCCATGCGCGTCTTGGAAATCCGAGCCCGAGGGCCGATCTCAGGAATCCATAGAGTGCTGGGAACAGGAGACACAAAACCCCCATGCGGAGGTCGGACATCATTCCGTTGTCGCCAAAGAGGAGCCAGAGGCTCAGTGGCATGCAGGCGAAGCTGAACCAAACGGCCGATTGCATGTCTCGGTTGAAGACCCACAGGCAGCCGAGGACGAGTCCGAGCGAGGCGACGATTCCTCCGAGGAATCGGGCCGACGAGGACTGCCGAACCTGATAGAATTGCGAGAGGCTCGGGGGCACCTCGCGTCGCAGGAGTTCATGCGCAGCGTAGGATTTGTATCCACCGATTTTGGCAGCGGGGACGAGGGCCTCCGTCGCGGCCCCCGGGTCACCCAGCCCTTCGAGGAACATCACGCTATGGTAGACATTGCGTCCCTTCTGCAAGGCTCCCGACAAGGCATTCGTCAACGCGCTGTCCATAGCGACTTCCGTTGGGCCTGGCAGGACGACTGAAGTTGGAATTTCCGGCTGTAGGCCGCTCCAACGGATCGGAACCCGGCTCACCCAAGGATCTCCCTCCCTGCGGAAGCAGATCAGATACAACACGTCGGGTAGCCTTGTGGGCAGCCATTGCAGGTCCATTCTACCCGTCAGCCGTCCTGCTGAATTGGTTCGAACCCTTCCGGAACCCAAGGCGTTCCAAGACCATTGGATATCAATGAGTTCTCCCCCTTTCAGGGCGGCGGTGAAAAGCGCCAGATCGGATGTCTTGACCGTCTCACTGAACTCGATCTCCAGAGGACGGATCGACACCGTGGGAGGGCGTACACCAGGATCTCGGCCTGACGGCTTCCACGTCAGGCCACCCCGGAATAGGGCCGGCCGTAGGGTTCCATCTTGGGCCCGCACCTGTTGCATGGACGCGTCCACAAGTCCCACCAGCCCTGGCGTCCCCCAGGGAGCGGGTTTCGTCATCGTTGCCTGGATCTCCGAGGCTGAAAGCACCCGGTTCCAGATCCGGATGCCATCCATGAAGCCGACGAAATCCTCCTCCTCACCCCCAAATGTGTCCTTGCCGAAATAATATCGTCGGCCGTTTCCCCCAGGATGGAACGGCAAACTGTTAGTCTCTGCGAGGAACTCGGATCCGTTGAGATACCCCCTGAACGAGCTTCCGTTTCCGGTGACCGCGAGGTGGACCCACCCCATCTCATCCCACCGTGACAGCAACCCATCGGTGATCGCCCACGAGGCCGACTCTCTCTGGCCCGTATGGATATTGAAGCTTGCTTGCCATGCAGTCGTCCAGCGATCGCCCTGTGTCCCGAATTCGAAGAAGCGGGTAAAAAACCCCACGCGCTCCACCCGGATCCACGCTTCGATGGTCAGTTCGCCATAGCCGTCGAGAACGTGGGGAGGCAGTTCCAGGTAGCTCCCTTTGCCGTCGAAGTAGAGGGCATCTCCTGGCGCTGCGGCCGGCACTCGAAGGCCCATTGCCATGGCCAGCAGGAACAGCATGAGGACCTTCGGGGCAGATCCCTTGCACCAAAGTGGCTGGAAACGGGTGGAAGTTGGGTATGATGGTATCACGGGAATGCGGTGGTTTAGGGATCGGGATATCGGTCGTTCATGATGCGTCGGACTCCCGGGATCCATCGATGCGATAGATTTCCCGATCCCCCTTGCCCTTGATGCGGACCTCACCCAGGGAGGTTCCCGAGTACTGGTCCGAGATGCGGTTCCAGGTCGACGCCTCCACGCAGACGTGTCCCGGCGGGGCGGCCTGCTCCATCCGGGAAGCCGTGTTCACGGTGTCGCCCCAGACATCGTACTGGTATTTGTGGCGTCCCACGACCCCGGCGCTGACGGGGCCGGCGTGGACCCCGACCCGGAGTCGCCATCCCTGACCGTGGGTTGCGGCCGAGCGGATCATCTCGAGTCCGCAGGCGACGGCATCGGCTGCCGGGTTGGACACCGGTTCCAGAAGACCTGCGGTCGCCATGAACGAGTCGCCGATGGTCTTGATCTTCTCGAGTCCATGTCGGAGTGCGATTTCCTCGAAGGCCTCGACGAGCCCCTGGAGCTCGTCGTGGACCTCGGCCGGGGAACGTCCGGAGCACCACTGCGTGAACCCGGCCAGGTCGGTGAACAGCACGGCGACATCCGCCACGGCTCGCGGTCGCACCCGTTGGGTGGTCTGAAGCTCCACCACGACGTCCCGGGGCAGGATCACATGGAGGAGCTCCTCCGACCGGCGCTGCGCCTCTTCAATCCGGCGCAGGTATTCGGCCTCCCGGTCCCGCAGCTGCTTCTTCTCGAGGGAGGCGTTGATGCGCGCCCGCAGCAGGATCGGATTGAACGGCTTGGGCAGGTAGTCCTCGGCCCCCAACTCGATGCAGCGGGCGACCCGCTGGATGTCCCGCGAGGCGGACAGGACGATGACGGGAATCCGCCGCAGCCCCGCATCGGCGTGCAGGATCTGCAGGGTCTGTTGGCCGTCCAGGACAGGCATCTGGATGTCCAGGAGCACGAGGTCGATAGGGGTTGTCCCAAGCAGATCCAACGCCTCCTGACCGTTCGCGGCGCTCAGAACCTCGTGTCCGAGCCGTCTCACCCGTCGTTCCAGCATCAGGCGATTGCCCTCGTCGTCGTCCACGACCAGGACGCGTCCGAGAACCGCCCCGGTCTGGGCTGCTTCCATGGCCCGATCCGGTTCGTCGACATCCGTCTCCTGTTCCGCCTCGAGGATACCCCCATTCCTATCGCTCCCGGATTGGTCGGGTGACGCGATCGAATCCAGCAGTTGCCGGAAGGTGTCTGCCGCTCCGCAGATCCGGGCGAGGTCTTCGGTGGCCCCGGTCGACTCCTCTGATGCGATGGACCCGAGGAGTCCCGTCTGCTGTCGGATCTCCGTGAGGAGTGCAGGCCATTCAGGGGGCGTTTGGATCTGGATCTGAGGATGGGTCTCCGTCACAGCGGGAACCACAAGCTCGTCCACCCCATGTTGAAGAATCATCCCGATTTCATGGATGCGCTCGAGCCCCCGGTGCCAGTCGCCAACCTCCCGGTCGGTGGCCTCCTCCAGCAGCATTTCGGAGTAGCCCAGGATGTGGTTCAGGGGCGTCCGAAGCTCGTGCTTGAGCTTGGGTTTGATCATGGGAAATGGATTAGGCGGACGGGTGCCGGGGGAACTTGGAAACGGGGTTAGAAGGACACTATCGGACGGAACCGACCAGTGGAAGATTGGTCGACGGGATTTTCGGGGATGCGGCCTGGGTCCGAGTTCCTACAACATCCGCGGCATGCAGCAGGATCGACCGGCGCGGATTCTGGTGGGGATGAGCGGGGGGGTGGACTCCTCCGCCACGGCCGCATTGCTCAAAGACCAGGGGCACTCGGTCGTCGGCGTCACCCTCAAGCTCTGGCCCCAGGACTGCGTCAATCGCGCCGAGGACAAGTGCTGCGGTCCCCAGGCGGTCATGGATGCCCGGAGCGTCTGCGCCCAGCTCGGCATCCCGTACTACCTCGTCGACGAGTCCGATCTCTTCCAGAAGAAGGTCATCCAATATTTCGCCGACGAGTACCGCGCCGGCCGCACCCCAAACCCTTGCGTGATGTGCAACCAGCACTTGAAGTTCGGGGTGCTGCTGGACCGGGCGGACCAGCTCGGCTGCGATCTCATCGCCACCGGACATTTTGCCCGGCTCGAGAAGGATCCGGTGACGGGACATGTCCAGCTCTTCCGGGGACGCGATCTCCGGAAGGACCAGAGCTACTTCCTCTTCAGCCTTCGCCAGGAACAGCTTGCACGGTCCCTCTTCCCCCTGGGTGAGCGGACCAAGTCCGAGACCCGGGAGGTCGCCCGCAGCTGTGACCTCCGGACGGCGGACAAGGAGGAGTCGATGGAGATCTGCTTCGTGCCCGACAAGGACTACGGGAAGTTCCTGAGGGAATCCCGCCTGGCGTCGGTCCACCACGGGGACATCGTCGACCTAGAGGGCCGCAGGCTTGGGGGACACGACGGGATCGAGTTCTACACGATCGGCCAGCGTCGGGGTTTGCGCATTTCGTCGCCCCGCCCGCTGTACGTCGTCGAGCTCGACGCGGAACGGAACCGGGTCGTCGTCGGGGAGGAGCATCAGCTGGGGCGCGACCGCTTCGGGGTGTCGAACTGCAACTGGATTTCGCCCGAACTCCTAGCGGGGGCCCCGGGACCCGTACGCTGCATGGCCAAGATCCGCTACAACCACCCGGGAGCGGACGCGGAGTTCGTCCAAGAGTCGGGAGGTCGGGCGTCCGTGCGGCTGATGGAACCCGCCAGGGCGGTCACCCCGGGACAGGCCTGTGTGTTCTACGACGGCGATCGGGTGCTCGGGGGCGGCTGGATCGTCCGTTGAGGTGGTTCCGTGAGGCGTCCCTGCTGGCCTGTCCCTCAGGTTCCGACGCGCACCACCGTTCCGGAGCGCTGGCCATGTCGGGTCCGCAGCTCGGTGATGGCACGGAGCACCAGGGGAGACTCCATGTCGTGGACCTCGAATCCCTCGCCGATGGACCGCAGCAGCGTGATGCAGAGTTCCCCACCGAGGTGCTCCCGGAACTCCTCCAGACCGACCAGGACCTTGAGCTGACCGGCGTCGTCTTCCTGGAGGAGTTCCTGGGTGAAGAGGTCGAAGCCGAGGGTCTCCAGCAGCACCAGGATCCGCTCGGCGTCGGAGGCTGCGAGGAATCCGCGGAGCCGGGCGTAGAGGACGTCGAGCGCGATGCCGACCGCGACCGCCTCGCCATGGCGCAGCCTGTATTCCGAAAGCTGCTCCAGCTTGTGGGCCGCCCAATGCCCGAAGTCGAGGGGCCGGGCGCTGCCCATCTCGAACGGATCCCCGCCGTTGACGATGTGGTCCACGTGCAGCTCGGCGCTCCGGTGGATCAGCCGCTTCATGGGGCCCGACTCGAACCGGGCCAGCGCAGGGGCCTGCTGCTCCAGCCAGCCGAAGAACTCGGCGTCCCGGATGCAGGCCACCTTGACGGCCTCGACGAATCCCGAGCGCTGGTCGCGGGGACCGAGGGAGGTGAGGAGGTCGAAGTCGTTGATGACGGCGAAGGGTGGGGAGAAGGTGCCGATGAAGTTCTTCTTCCCGAACGCATTGATCCCGTTCTTCACACCGACACCGGAGTCGGCCTGGGCCAGGGTCGTGGTCGGTATGCGGATGTGGCGCACCCCCCGGTGGGCTGTTGCGGCGGCCAGACCGACCATGTCGAGGATCGCCCCGCCCCCGACGGCCACCACGTAGCCATGGCGGTCGATGTGGTGTCGGTCGACGAGCGCATGCACCTCGGAGACCCTGAAGTAGGCGTTCTTTACCGACTCCCCGCCGACCATCAGGACCGGAGGACAGACGAGATCGATCCCACTCCGGCGGAACCTGAAATACTCCTCGATGGTCTGAACCATGTCCGGACGGGCTGTCGCAAGGGATTCATCGATGACCAGGAGCACCTTGGCCCGGTGGTCCGGTCTTGGACCCGACTGTCCCTGGAGTACCCGCATGAGGAGCTCGTTGCCGCGATCGAACACCTTCTCCGTGAAGTGGATCTGGTGGCGCCACTCGACAGTGACGATGCGCTTGAGGCTGGACATGATGGATCCGGGCACGTTGAAAACTGGGACGCGACGGCGCGAGATTTATTTCGTCGAAAACCGCCCCCTGTCGAAGCGGCGTCGAAGGGAGGGTATCCGGGTTCTCCCGGGGAAATCTCGTTCCGTCCGGCCTCGGACCTGCTAACCTCCGGGATCGACTATGGAACATATGGAGTTGATGCGGGGCGTGCTCAAGGCCGCCGTCGAAGGCGGGGCCTCGGATGTGCACGTGAAGGTGGGCGCCCCATTCGTGCTGCGGATCAACCGGCAGCTGGTGGCGATCGAGGCACCCATCCCGACGGATGAATGGATGCAGACCGTGGTGGCGAAGATGGTGCCGCCCCATGCCCGCATGAAGCTCGAGGAGGACCGCGAGGCCGACTTCAGCTACCTCGAGCCGGGAGTGGGCCGGTTCCGGACCAACGTCTTCCAACAGAAGGGTTCCTATGCGCTGGCGATGCGCTATGTGAAGACCCAGGTGCCCAGCTTCGACGAGCTGGGCCTCCTGCCCATCCTGAAGGATGTCGCCTCGTCCTCCCGCGGCATCGTGCTCGTCGCCGGGACCACCGGATCCGGCAAGTCGACCACGTTGGCGGCGATGCTCGAGTACATCAATGCGACCTTCAAGAAGCACATCATCACCCTCGAGGATCCGATCGAATTCGTGTTCGAGGATAATCAGTCGGTGATCGAACAGCGCGAGATTGGCCTCGACACCCAGAGCTTCCAGCATGGGTTGAAGCATGTGCTCCGGCAGGATCCCGACATCATCATGGTCGGCGAGATGCGTGATGCCGTCAGCTTCACCGCGGCGATGCAGGCGGCCGACACCGGACATCTGGTCCTCTCCACGCTCCACACCCAGAACGCCTCCCAGTCGGTTGGCCGCATCCTCGACTTCTTCCGTCCGGAGGAACGCGAACAGGTCCGTCGCCAGTTGGCCGGCACCCTGAAGGCAGTCGTCTGCCAGCGCATGATCACCACGGTGTCGGGCGGCGTCACCCCGGCGCTCGAGATCCTGATCAACTCCCCGACCGTCCGGAAGATGCTGGAGGAGAACCGGCTGGAGAAGCTCGGGGCCGCGATCGAGACCGGACGTGACGACGGGATGCAGAACTTCAACCAGGCCCTCTATGACATGGTGAAGGCCCGCAAGATCACCGAGGAGGAGGCCCTGGCCAAGGCGAGCAACCCGCAGGCGCTGGACATGATGTTCAAGGGCATCTTCCTCGACGAGGGACGCCGCATCCTGTCCTGAGGCTTGGAGCGGGTGGACCGGACCGTCGTCCGATTTTCGGTGGATGGTGGATGGGCCTTCGGGCAGCATTCCTCGATAAGCGCCCGACGCCCGATTTCCCTGAAAAACCTCCTGCTCATCGTCGGTCTCGCCACCTCGGCGATCCTGACCTCCTGTGCCTCGAAGGCGACCGCGCCGGCGGTTCCGGTCATCGCCCACCTGGGATGGCCTCGCAGCTTCACCTCGGGAGGGGTCACCTACACTGTCTACCAGCCCCAGCTGCGGTCCTGGGACCAGGTCCAGCTTACTACCCAGGCCGTGGTTGCCACATAGCCCGTGGGAGCTCCAGAACCGCGCTACGGCACCGCGTCCTTCTCCGCGATGACCACCACCGACAAGGTGATGCGGGTCGTGACCCTCGATGAACTGTCGGTGACCGCCGTTGATTTTCCGGCGGACCCGACCCAGTCGGCCGCCTACTCGTAGGCCCTGGGCTCCTGGCTCCTGACCGTGGCGACCACGCTCCCGCTGGACCGCCTCGAGGCCGACCTCGCGATCCTGAACGCCCAGAACAATGCGGTGACCCAGCCTGTCCGGAACACGCCGCCGGCATTCATTTTCGCCCAGAAGCCGTCCGTGCTCCTCCAGGTGCAGGGCACTCCAGTCTTCCAGGCCACCGCCGGCGCGGGTGCCGAACGGCTCGTCAACACCTCGGTTCTCATCGTGCGCACCGGGGGCCAGCTGTATCTCCACCTCTGGGACGGCTACCTCAAGTCCAGCGATCTCAAAGGGCCCTGGACCCGGGCGACCTCCGTCCCGTCCTCTGTTACTTCGGTTGAAACGGCGGTCACCGCCTCGAAGTCCTTGGACCTGCTGACGGGTCGCAAGGATCCGAAGACGGGTGCGCTGCCCTCGCTCAAGTCGACGCCGATTTCAGACATCGTGGTCGCGACGCAGTCCACCTCCCTCGTGGTGTTTGCTGGCGTTCCCCAGTGGGCGCCCCTGGATGGGACCCAGCTGATGTACGCCACCAACACGGTGTCGCGGGTGTTCCAGTACCTGCCGACCCAGGCCTACTACGTACTCACTTCAGGACGCTGGTTCACGGCTCCGGCGCTGTCGGGGTCCTAGACCTTTGTGGCGAGCTCGGACCTCCCTTCGGATTTCGCCCGGATCCCCCTCAACAGCCCCAAGGAGAACGTCCTGGCCTCCGTCTCGGGGACGACCCAGGCGCAGGAGGCGGTAATCGCCAATGGCATCGCCCAGTTGACCCGGGTCGATGCCGCTTCGGTCCGCATGGATCCGCCCCCGGTCTTCGATGGAGGGGATCCCAAGCTGATCCCGATCGAGGGCACCTCACTGAGCCAAGCCTTCAACTGCGTCCTGCCGGTCATCAAGACCGGACCCGGATCCTGGTACATGGTCCAGAACGGGATCTGGTTCACCGCGGCTTAGTCCTCCGGCCCCTGGATGGTGGCCAAGTCGGTCCCTCCGGCAATCTACACTATTCCGATCTCCTCGCCGCTGCACTGGGTGATCTACGTCCGCATCTATCAGACCGTCGGCGATTTCGTCTGGGTCGGCTACACCCCGGGCTACTATGGAACGATCCTCGGCGATGGTGGTACGGTGGTCTATGGCACGGGCTACCTCTACGACCCCTACATCGGTGGGTTCTATGTTCCCGCGCCAGTGACCTACGGGTATGACGCCAACCTGGCCTGGACACCGTGGGGTGGCTGGGGTTTTGGGTTTGCGGCGGGCTGGGCGTGGGGCGCCTCCTTCACCTATTGGGCGGTGCCACCGCCGGTGCCCTACTGTAGTACCTATGCGGGATGGACGGCCAACCGATACGGCGGCGTGACGGCCTGGGGGCCGGGCGGCTGGGCGGCCATGACCGGCAACGTCTACCACAACTGGGGCAACCGGTCTGGTGTCACACACACCGAGGCGGGATTCAACGCCTACACCGGGCAGGCCGGGGTCCAGCAGTGGGGACATGCCTACAATTCCGTCACGGGCACCATGGCGGTCGGGACTCGGGGGGCTGTGGAGAACGTCTACACGGGCAACTACTCCACCTCCGCCCGCGGTGCGGTCTACAATCCGAAGACCGGCGTTGGCGCGGTCGGCAGCGAGGGCAGCATTGGCAACTTGGACTCCGGCAGATCGGCCCAGTACGCCCGTGGATCCGTCGTGAACCCGAACACGGGCCAGACGGAGCGGGCTGCTGGAATCCGGACCGCGGATGGCGACGGCATCTACCACGTCGGCAACAGCACCTTCGCGAGCGACAACGGGAACATCTACCGCAGCAGCCAGGGGTCGTGGCAGCAGTACGATCGTTCCGGCAATTCATGGAGCAGCGTCAACGACTCCGCGGCCCGTCAATCGCTCGACAATACCTGGGCCCGGAGCAGTTCGGGATCATTCCGGTCCGACGCCTGGAGCGGGATGCGCAGCACCGGAGTCTCCCGCCCAGCGGGCGGCTTCGGCGGCTTCCGTGGCGGCGGGTTCAGGCGCTAGCGGCAGGTCGCTCCCGAGGCGCGATCTGGCCTTGGTGAAGGGCGGCCGGAGCGTCCATGGAGTCCACGGCGTACCGACCGCTCACCGGTTGGCGGCCTGGGTTCGATACAGGGTGAATTTTCCAGACTTCGATCGGGCCAAGACTTTCCAGCCGGAGGCGTCAGCGAATTCCTCCAGCCGGTCATCGGGATGGATGACCACGAAGGCACAGTTCTGGGCGCGATCGGACCATTGGCCAGCCGGGGTCGTCGACAGATCGTACCCGTAGTATTGGCCGTAGACCGGTCGGCCCAGCCACTCCTCGAAGTGCACGAACGGAACGATGCCGGAGGTCGCTATGGACGAGTCCTTGCCCACCAGAGGCCTTATCTCCGTGGCAAATGCACGTCCCTCCTCCAAGCCGTGGTCGGCGATGGACTTCTGCAGGATGGAGAATGAGACCCATGCGTTGGAGGCGATGACAACGCAGGTGACCAGACCTGCCGCAGTTGCCACGAGTCGGTGGTGTTGGGTTGGTACCACGTCGTGGATGCTCTTCCAGAGGGCCGCCACCACGAGTGGGAAAGTCCACAGGAGGTAGCGGGAGAAATGGGAGGCGGCGATTGGCAGCATCACGAGCATCCCCACGGTCGCACCGAGGACCAGAAGCAGTGTGCCGACCTCGATAGCGCCAGGGCGTGACCTGCGCTGGTGTAGTGCACGAACGATCATCAACATCAGCACCCCAATCCAAATCCCCAGGAGTGCGGTGGACAGAATCCATCCACCCGAGCCCGAGATGCGTGAAGCGATCTGTGGTGAGCGTGCCAACACCGGCCAGAGAAGCTCGTGGAACTGGATCCCTGACAGAAAGCTCAGCGCGTTCTCGACGATTTTGGACCCATAAAACTGAAGTCCTCCATTCGCCTCGATCGTGCGCAGGAAGATGGGCAGGTATCCGATCGCCCCGGCGGGCACGATCAGTCGTCGCAAGAGGGAGGTGGCCAGGAGAAACGCCACGAGGATAGGCACCGTCCGACGCGCCCGGTCGCGGTTCAGGAGGAGTTCTGCGGCGATGAGGCCGATGAACAGAGCGAGGCCGGCGGACCGGGTCAGCATCGCGGCAAGCAGCAGAGGCCCCAGGACCAGGAGCTGTCGGACCGTCAGGGTTTCGGAATGGCGAAGCCACCACCCACATGCGACCCAGACGAAGAAGGTGAACGGCACGTCGCTTCCAAGGCTGACGACACTCAGAAACCAATGCGGCGACGTAGCCAATGCGAGCATGCCGAGGGCGGCCAGCCAGGGCGGAAGCCCCAACCGGACCAGCAGACCCACTCCGATGCCGGAGGCGACCAAGGTCACGATCCCGAGGACGATCAGGCACCCCATCGCCTGCGTATCGAGGTCCTGGCACAACCAGACCACCGGAGTGAACAGCAGGGAGGTCGCGGGTGGATACAGTCCGATTGGCGGCATGCCAGGATAGGAGGTGAATCGATACCCGTGCCCGGTGGCCAGTGACCTGGCACCGGCCAGATAGGTCGGCGCGTCGGAATTCAGGCCGAAATAGGGTCGCGCAGCCGCGAGGTAGAAAAGGGCGATCGCGAGCCATACGCCTGCTGTCCAGAACCATCGTCCTCCCCCCCCTCCGGAAACCGCCTCGGCGATGGAGTCTGGTCCCGACGTTCTCAGACTCGGTCTGATATCATTGTCGTTGGTTTTCATGGGATCTGATCCATCGCTACTGTCGCTCCGGATCTCTTGAACCGGGCTGAGGAGGTCTTCCTGTGCCGATGTTTGATTCGGCAGTATCACGGTCCAAATATTCGGTAGGGAAAGGGTGGCAACCGGGATTCGGACCCCGCGAGGAAATTATTGAGCGTATCGTTTTTCCAAGGCCCTCGGGGTACCAGACCACCTCGCTGCTTTCTGGAGGACGGCGGACGCAACGAATCCACTCCACCGGCAACCTTGTCCGATCCGTGTCGGACAGTGGCAAGCCCACGCACCCTGTACCTCCTCTCTGTCGACTGGTACGCCTCCATCCAGCACGGTGCGACGACAGATCTCACCAGTCCTTCGCTGAAGAGGGTGGTGACGATTGTAAAGTTTGCGGTGCTGCCAGTCCGGGAAGGTCCTTGAGGAAAATCCCTCTGCACGACGCCTTCGATGGCATCCCGTTGGGGCGGTGGAGTCGAACCCGGTGTAGGGCTGTTTTCGATGGTCTATGGTCAAAAAACGGGATGCCCTCGACTCGTGTCCTGACCTAACGTTCCCACGCTATGAAAGGTCCAATGTGTCTAAAACTGTGTGGGACGGTAGCGCTCTGGGCCATGGTTCTGGCCGTCAGCGGGGTGTCGGGAGCCGATTTCCAGGGATCCACCCATCTGGTGCCCTTCGAGGAGGACAACATCCTGTATGGGAGGACCGCCGCGACGGGTCCCATCCAGCAACTCCAGGAACGGCTAGAGGCGGGGCAGGCGACCCTCGAATGGGATGAGCGGTTCGGGTATCTCCGCTCCCTCCTAGGGGCCCTCAAGGTGCCCGAGGCGTCCCAGATGCTGGTCTTCTCGAAGACCTCGTTCCAGCGCGACCGCATCTCTCCCGCAAACCCAAGGGCCATCTATTTCAATGACGAGGTCTACGTCGGATACGTTCCAGGATCGCCCGTCCTGGAGTTCTCCATGGTGGATCCAAAGCTGGGAGGAGTCTTCTACACCGTGGACAACCGACGGACCAACCGGGTGCGGTTCGTGCGGACCGACAACTGTCTCGAGTGCCATGCCGGGGCGAAGACGATGGGGGTGCCCGGACATCTCATCCGATCGTTCGCGACCGATGAGAATGGGGTCCAAGATCTCCTGTCGGGCGGCGAGGTGATCACCCATCGGACGCCCCTGGCGGAGCGCTGGGGAGGATGGTTTGTCACGGGGCAGCACGGATCCCAGATCCATCGGGGCAATCTGATCGGATCCGGGGACCATGCCCGGCAGCTGAAGGAGCCCAACTTCGTCGGCAACAAGACCACCCTTACCGACCTCCCGTCCCAATTCGACGTCGGGCGGTACCCGAAGGACACGAGCGACATTGTCGCGCTGATGGTGATGGAGCATCAGGCCCATCTGCACAACTTCCTGACCCGACTCCAGTACGAGGCGACGATCCAGCTCAAGGCCTACGGTCATTGCAACTACATCAAGAGCCCGCTCGAGGCGTTCCTACGCTACCTGCTGTTCACCGAGGAGACACCGCTGACGGCAACGATCTCCGGGAGTCCGGAATTTTTTGGAGCCTTCCAGAACGGGGGCGAGCGGGATTCCAGGGGACGGTCGTTGCGGGAGTTCGATCTGAAGCAACGGATGTTCCGGTACCCGTGCAGCTACCTGATTCATTCGGAGCCCTTCCGGTCGTTGCCCACCGAACTCAGGTCCCGGATCTACCACAGGCTCTGGGCGATTCTCACCGGCGAGGACGACTCGCCCGAGTGGGCGCGCCTGTCGCGTACGGACCGTCGTGCCGTGCTGGAGATTCTGACGGAGACGATCCCGGATCTGCCCGCCTACTGGAAGCTATGACCCGGGAGACCGCCAAAAACAACCCCGGCTTGGTAGGGAGTGCATCCGGTCGGGGATGCCGCCTAGAGCCGGAGGGTACTTAGGGGAGACTAAGAAAACCTGTAGGCTTGGTAGCGCGTACGGGAATCGAACCCGTCTTTC
>SYEM01000118.1 GCA_005801385.1 Verrucomicrobiales bacterium
ACGGCCTGGGCGTAGGTGTTCTGGACGCTGCCGGCACCGTAGTAGTCGTTGCTGCGGTCAGCGAAGTCATACGCAAATCCGAGGGTGACCTCCTTGATGGGGGTCGGGAGCGACAGACCCGCGTAGTAGTTCATGTAGTTCCGCTGGTTGGTCACCAGGGAATCCACGATACCGCCGTAGAGGGCGGAACCGGCGAGCCAGCCCCAGCTCTCGGGAGCCTTGAAGGTCACGGCACCGGAGTAGGTGAGCAGACCGTTGCCCTTGGAACCGGCATTCAGGTTGGCCGGGGTGTACCAGCCACCGGAAGCCCAGGGCTCCTTGGAGTTCATGTCACCGTAGGCGCTGTTGGCGATGCTGCCCGACAGACCGACCCACTCGGCGGCCTGGTAGGAGGCCACGATGCCCGTCTGGGACCAGGGCTCGATGTAAGAGCCAAGGCTGCGGGAGAAGTTGGGGTTCTTGTAGAGCGAGAGGCTCTCGTAGCCGATCAGCGAGTCCACCTGGCCGATCTTGAAGTCAAGACCGTTGCCCAGCGGGGCGCGCATGGTCACGTAGGCCTGCTTGATGGCCAGGTTCTCGCCACCGAGGGAGCCCGGGAGCCAGGCGGCGTCCTGACCGAACCAGAGCTCGGCCTTGTAGCCGGCGCTCCACTGCCCCTCGTCGAGGGGCTTCTCGATGCGCAGCTCGAAGTACTCCAGGTTGAACCCGTTGTAGTGGTCGGGAGCCGTGTTGGCGAAACGGTTCGCCATCGTGCTGCCGGAGCTGGGCTTCCACTGGGCGGAAGTATCCACAGCGCCGCCGATCGTCGTCCCGCTGATGAGGGTCGAGATCGGGCTCTCATCCGCCATGACGACGGATCCAAGGCTGACCACACCTGCGGTGGCCAAGCCGACTGTCCATTTGTTGAACTTCATTATGTTCCTCCTGCAGTTTTGTTTCAGTTAATTTAAGGATTGGTGCAAAACCAACCCCCACCCAAAAAAGTGGTTTCGGGTCGACCCTATGGAAGAGCACCCCGACGAGACAATAGATTTCTTTTGGATTTCCACGAGTTCCGGTGAGGGATTCTTATGCAGCAACCACAGGGGTTTTGCCTATCGGACCCCGGCAATTCCCCAACCGCAACGGAAGAGACTGTAACGGGTTCAGTGACGGGATCTCCGCCGAGTCGAGGTTCCGTTGCGGGACCTGATGCGTCCAAGAGTGCCAAGGCGAGGAGTCGACCCCGTCCGTCTCAATTCCGGGCCGGAGCCCTCGGGGAGGGAACCGCGTTGGTGACCGGTGCAGGGGTTGGCAACGGCAGGGTGGTGTCTGCCAGGGATTCGCCCGGGGGCTGGTAGAGCCGGACGGAGACCCCCGGTGCTCCGATGGAGGCAGGCGTTCCTCCGCTCTGGGATGGACGGAGACTCCAGAGCCCGGCAATCACAGCGACACCGACCGATGCAGACAGCAGGACCTGCCAGCGCTGCAGGGCCAGCTTCATCATCAGGAAGTCCACCACTCCCCTCCGGAGTCCCGAGGAGGCTGTGTGTCGCTCCTCGAAGAGATCCGTCCCTGACAACTCATGGTCGAGCTGGACCGCCATCTCGTGTTCGTCGAGCCGCAGAAAGCGGGCATAGGTCTTCACGAATCCACGGACATAGACCGGAGCGGTGAAAGCCGCCCAGTCGTCCGCCTCCATCGCCACGATGTGGTCGGTCTTGATGTGGGTCCCCTCCACGGCCTGTGCGATCGTGATCGCCCGCCGCTCCCGCTCCTCCCGCAGTCGTTGACCTGTGGTCGCCATTCCGTCCCTTCTACCCCTTCAAGGGTGCCTCCGGCAACGCCTGAAATAGAACCTCGACAACTTCTGACCCACTCTTCGACCAGGCGAGGCTCACCACTTCATGTCCGCCACGGTCCGGCCTGCTGGGATGAACGGCAGGACGTGCTCGGTGTAGGGGGTGATGATGTCGAGGACGTAGGCCGTCTTGGAGGCCAGCATCCGCTCCAGGGCCGGACGCAGATCCTTGCGGTAGATCACCCGCTCACACGGCACCCCGAAGCTGGTGCAGACCTTGACGTAGTCGGGATAGATTCCCGATCGGTTTTCCGGATTGCCGAGATAGGTGTGGCCACGGTTGCCGGCATAGAAGTTGTCCTCCCACTGCACCACCATGCCGAGGTGCTGGTTGTTCAGGATCATCGCCTTGGCGGCGATCTTCTCGACGGTAGCCGTGGCCAGTTCCTGAATGTTCATCAGGAAGGATCCATCGCCATCGATGTCCACCACCTGCTTGTCGGGCCTTGCGACTTTCGCTCCGAGGGCCGCCGGGAAGCCGTAGCCCATCGAGCCCAACCCGCCGGAGGTGATGAAGGTCCTCGGCTGGGTGTACTTGAACCATTGTCCGGACCACATCTGGTGCTGTCCGACACCGGTGGTGATGATGGCGTCGCCCCCGGTGAGCTTCCAGAGCTCCTCGATGGCCATCTGCGGCAGAATGAACTCCTCCCCATCCTTTCGGTAGGGCTTCACGTGGTCGGAATCGATAATCTCGGCCTTGGTCGTGTACCGGAACGGAGCCTTGTCCTTCCACTCGGCGATCTGGGCATGCCAGGCGGGGAATCGCTTCTTGATCCCGCCGGCCTTTGACACCAGGGCGTTCAGCCGCTCGAGGGCGTCGCGGATGTCCCCATGGACCGTCAGGTGAGCCCGCTTGTTCTTGTTGTGCTCGGAGGCATCGATGTCGATGTGGACGATCGTCGCGTCCTTTGCGAACTCGCTGAAGGCACCCGTGACCCGGTCGTCGAACCGGACGCCGAAAGCCAGGAGCAGGTCGGTGCCGTTCTTCAGCTTCACCGCCGCCTCGCTGGGATCCTTGCGTGGGGCGTATTCCCCGTTGACCGCCCAGTTCGCCACCGCGGAACCGTGCATCCCGAGCCACCGGAGCGACAACGGATCGGTTTCAGGGAAGCAACCGATGCCCATCAGGGTGGTCGTAACCGGGATCTGGGTGGCCTCAGCGAACTGCTTTAGAGCCGCAGAGGCCTCGGCGGTGATGATACCGCCACCCACATAGAGAACCGGACGCTCGGCCTTCTCGATCAGGCCGATGATCTCATTGAGCGCGACTTCGTCCGCGCGGACGCACGGGTTGTAGGTCCGAAGCCCGGCCTTGACCTCATCCAGGGTCGGCCAGACTGGCTGGGCCTTCTGCTGCTGGATGTTCTTGGGAAAATCAATCACCACCGGCCCCGGACGACCCGACTCGGCGATGTAGAACGCCTCCGCCACGATGCGGGGGATGTCCTTGATGTCCGTGATCAGGTAGCTGTGCTTCACGATGGGCAGGGTGACGCCCACCATGTCGGTCTCTTGGAACGCACCCCGACCGATCATGGCCTGCGTGACCTGCCCCGTGATCGCCACCAGCGGGCATGAGTCCATGAACGCGTCAGCGATGGCAGTGACCAGGTTCGTGGCACCGGGGCCCGATGTGGCCATGCAGACACCCGCCTTGCCCGTCGTGCGGGCATAACCCTCCGCCGCGAAGCTCCCACCCTGCTCGTGTCGGGGCAGGACCGTCCGGATCTTCGACTTGGTCAACGACTGGTGGATTTCCATGCTGGCCCCGCCCGGATAGGCGAAGATGACCTCGACGCCCGCCCGTTCGAGGGCCTCGACAAAGATGTCACGACCAAACATCAGGGGGCCGATCTCCTTGTGGGAGGCGGCCGTGGCGGGGGTGCTGGCGGGGGTGGCGGCGCTCTTGCTCATGATGACTTTCGAAATGGGCCGGCTTGGCGTGGGGTCTTGGATGACAAAAAACCCACGGCCGTCGCCAGCCGTGGGTTCTTGATCGTTCTGGTGCTACGCACGACAAGCCCCCGCGGCGGCCAGGCCGCCTACTACGGGGACTACGACTGGGATCGGACGCAGCATCGTCATGAGACTAAAGCGAACGCGCCCACAGGCGGTCAAGCACCCGGTTGGAACAGGAACGGTCTTGGGACCCAGGCCAACCCGGCCCTCCGCTCAGCGGGATCCGCCCCGCATCTCGACCTCCAGGCGGCGTGCCGGACCCGCCCGCTGGAAGACCCCATGGATCCACTTCGGACGATCAGGTGTCGACACGCTGTCCGGACGGCGCGTCCAAAGCCCCAGTCGCAGTCCACCCTCGTCCCGATGATCCACATGCCGGTGCAGGATGAACGCGTCGATCCCGTCCAGGCCCACCACCCGGTTCCATGCGTAGGCGAAGGCCTCGGCCTGGATCCGCTCCCCCTCCGGCCCCTCCGGGGTATGGAACCCCTGCTCGCTCAGAATGACCCGACGGGGTCGTCCCTCGAACCGCAATGCCGGCTGATCCAGGTAGGCCAGCAGCTGTTCGAGGTTCTTGAACGTGATCCGCGGAGTCGTCCGCCAGTCGTCCGTGGCGGTCGTGTCCAGCCAGCTCCTCGGCTCAAAGAGGTTCTCCGGATACGGGTGGTAGGCCACATGCCAGTCGAAATCCCCACCCGCCCGCGCCTGGGCCGCAAACCGGTCCATGAAAAGCCGCCCCGAAAAGGTCTGTCCCGCATCCCCCCCCGCATACCGGATGTTCCAGTGGTGATCGAGGGACACGTAGACCCGTCCCCTTGGGGACACCCGCCGCACCGCGTCGTGGACACAACGGACGACCGGCAGGTAGCCGTCGACGAAGTCCTCCATCGTGACCCGACCCCGGTTGGACCAGAACCAGTGGGAGTTCACCTCGTTGCCCACGATCCAGTTCCACACCCGACCGTGGGGCCCGTCCCGACGCGACCACCGGTCCGCCAGGAATTCGAGGGTGCCCTGGAGCCAGATCCGACCCTCCGTGGTCTCCAGGTGGAATGCGGACAGGTGATTGGGGCAGGTCGGATCGTAGTCCGGATGCTGGAGGATGCGCCGCACCTCGGGATCCCCACTGACGTAGTTCAGAAGGATCAGCGAGACCACGACGCCATTCTCCGAAAGAGGGCGGATCTGCCGGTCCATGGAATCCAGGTAGCCCGAATGGAAGCGGAGCGTCCGCCCCCCACAGACCCACGAGGGACTGTTGGAATCCCCGGTCGGGTGGAGCACCTGGGCGAGATTGATGTTGAGAGCCGCATGGGCCACGCCCAATGCGAGGGCATCGTCCACCATCTGGACCTGGAGTCCCTTCTTGGAACTCCCAGACGGGAACGGATCCGGGTCGACCGGATCCTTCCAAGGTCCCACACACCCCACGCCGAGCGCCCCCAGCAGGGCCAACGCAAGGAGCACCACGAGGGGAATGGGCGATTGGGCCATCACGGACCTGATGGAAACACGGGGAAACGAGGCCTGGGAAGGTCGCAAACCGAGCCGCCCCCTCCCGGATCGCCTCGGCACCCCGGGAAGCGGGCGGCCTCAGGGGGCTTCATCCCTCATCGGATGCACCTCCCAATCGACAGCATCGAAATGCCACCACTCGCTGGAGATGCCGACGAACCCCGCGGCCTCCATCCAGGCCCGCAGCTGGCGTCTCCGGACGAGGACGTCCTCCGGCAGACCCACGGCATCGGAGGCCGCCGCCGGCGAATCGAAGTCGTCGAAATCTGTTCCAAGGTCGAGATCCACGCCCGATGACGGATCCGCCAGGGTCACATCCACCGACGCCCCCCGGCTATGACGGGACCCCCGGTCTGGTGGAGCGACACATCGGGGATCCGGACGCGCCTCCCAGAGCAGCCGATGGACAGAGATCGGGCGGTAGGCGTCCCAGACCTTCAACGCCATTCCATTACGACGGGCCATGGATTCCGCATCGCACAGACGACGGGCCACCGGTTCCACCAGCCACGCACGGTTCGACAGATAGAGGACCCGGCCGACGAAGTTGCGGTCCGTTGCATACCGAAGCTCCACCCGGAGACCGGGAATGATTCGTTGAAGCTCTACGAGCGATGACATCCCGAAGACGGTGTCGGGCGAGGGAGATTTAGGGAAGAGACGCCAGAGAATTCCCATGGGGCGTCGGGTCGACGAGGCCGAGAACCCAAACGAGCCGGGACATGCAGCCCAGGCAGGGATCGGCGCTTGGCCGCGTCGAAGGCCCGCCCTAAGCTGCCGCCATGGATTCACACGCGTCTCAGGGCCGACTTGGACCGGAGTCGATGAACGACGCGGTCCGATGGGTCGACCTCTGGGCGGAGACTGGCCCCCTGCTCGAGCGCATCCGCAATCAGGAACTCCGCGAACTCGATACATCGGCCTCCATCGCCCTCCTGTGCGGCGAGGCCGACTATCACACCGCCCCATTCGCCCCGGAACCCACCTCGGGGCTGGTGGAACAGCAACGCCTGTTCGCCCGCCTGATGACAAAGCCATGATCGATGTCTTCCGTTCGGCGGCAGAACTGCAGGGGGTCTGCGAATCCCAAGGCTGGCGGTTCTGCTTCATCGGAGGAGTGGCGCTCCAGCGCTGGGGCGAACCCCGATTCACACGGGATGCCGACATCACGCTGATCACGGGGATCGGCGGTGAGGAGCCGTTCGTGGATGCCCTTCTGGCGAGATTCGAAGGGCGCCTCCCCAACGCACGCGACTTCGCCCTGCGCCACCGGGTGCTCCTGCTTCGGTCCGCATCCGGTGTGGGACTCGACGTCGCCCTGGGGGCATTGCCGTTCGAGGAATCCGCGGTTCGGAGGAGCTCCCATTTCGAATACCCAGGTGGTCTGAGCCTCAGAACCTGTTCGGCAGAGGACCTCGTGGTCTTCAAGTCGTTTGCCGCCAGGGGACAAGACTGGGTGGATGTGGAACGAATCCTCGTCCGACAGGGATCGTCACTGGACTGGGACTATGTCCTGCTCCATCTGCGACCGTTGGCGGAGATCAAGGAGGCCCCGGAGATCCTGGTCCGGTTGGAGCAGCTGCGTCTGGGGCTCGGAGCCTGTTGAAAGGCGACCGCCTGGAGACGGTGTCGGGTGGGCGGCGCTTGAGGAAGTGGCGACTTCGCCCCACGGTCGCGTCGCCGTTCGTGCCATGGCCCACCTCCACATGTCCCCGGAACCCGGAATGCGTCTCGTGCGCCATGCCGGGGATTTCCTCACCATCACCCTCGAGGGCCTGCCCCCGGCACACTCGGCCCGGCTCCGGACCAATCTCGGCCGGGCCTCCCGCTCACGGGCCGAGATCATCCACGCCCACTTCGAACGCCTGCCCCTCGCCGGGGCCTCGTGGCGCGACATCCCGATGGAACCCGCCGGCGAGGGCCGGTGGACCCTCACGATGCCCCTCACCGAGGTCGGCTTCTTCAAGGCCAAGGCCTTCGCCATCGATGTGGCCGGCCGACAGGTCTGGCCCGACGGACCCGACCTCGCCGTCAGCGTCCACCCCTCCTGGACCCGCACCGCCAACACGATCTACTGCGCCTTTCCCCGGATGCTGGGCCCGAACAAGACCCGGCGTTCCACCCAGTCGCCCGAGCTGGACGCCCGGCTGAAGGAGCTGGATGCCCAGGGCTACGCCGTCATCCCCCCCAGCGGGACGCTCCGGGACCTCGTACGGGAACTGCCCCACATCGTCGACACCCTCGGGTGCCGCATCGTGCACCTGCTGCCGATCAACCCGACCCCCACCACGTTCGCCCGCTTCGGACGCTTCGGCTCTCCCTACGCGCTCCAGCACCTCACCGCGATCGATCCCGCCCTGGTCGAGTTCGACCGCCATTCGACCGGCCTCGAGCAGTTCGCTGAACTCGTCCACGCCATCCACGCCCGCGGTGCCCGGCTCATGCTCGATGTGGTCATCAACCACACCGGGTGGGGCAGCGCCCTGTGGGAGGAACATCCCGAGTGGTTCGTACGGAAGCCCTCCGGGGAATTCGAGTGTCCCGGCGCCTGGGACGTCGTCTGGGAGGACCTCGTGGAACTCGATCAGCGACACGTGCCGTTGTGGGAGCACATCGCGGAGGCGTTCCTCACCTGGTGTCGACGCGGGGTCGATGCGTTCCGATGCGACGCCGGATACAAGATCCCGACCCACGTCTGGCAGTACATCACCGCCCGGGTCCGGGAGGAGTTCCCGGAGACGGTCTTCCTGCTCGAGGGACTCGGGGGTTCGTGGGAGGCGACCGCCGAACTCCTGGGAGAGGGCGGAATGCAGTGGGCCTACAGCGAGCTGTTCCAGAACCACGGCGGTGACGGGGTCGGTGGGTACCTCGACCACGCCTTCGCGACCTCGTTCCGCAACGGCACGCTGATCCACTACAGCGAGACCCATGACAACTCCCGTCTCGCCGCCCATCCACTGCCCGATGCGCCTTCGGCCCCCGCAGGAACGCCCCCCATCCCCAATCTCGGCTGGTCGCTCCTGCGCAACCGTCTCTGTGCGCTGTCGAGCGTCAGCGGCGGATTCGGCTTCACCTCCGGCGTGGAGTGGGCTGCCACGGAGCAGGTGAACGTCCACAGCGCCCGCGGCCTCGCCTGGGGATCGGAGCCGAACCTCGTCACCGAACTCGCCACGCTGAACCGTCTGCTCGCCGGCCACCCCTGCTTCTTCGACGGGGCGCGTCTCACGCGCCTGAGCCCGGACGGCTCCCCGGTCTACGCCCTCCGACGCGATTCCGCCCAGGGCCTGGACTCGGTGCTGATCCTCTGCAACACCGACCCCGCCCGTCCCCAGGTCGTGCGGCTGCCGCCTCAGGTGTGGGCGGAGTTCAGCGGCCCCTGCCTCGACCTCCTCCAGCCCGACCGCGAGGTGCGCGGGCACTTCGAGGAGACCAGCAAAATGGGCCGACTCGAGATCACGGTCCGCGCCGGAGCCGCCCATTGCCTCGCCCTCACCCGTCAACCCCGCGGACTCCACGGGGAATCCTACCGGCTGGCCAGGGCCCGGGCGGACTGGGCTCTCGCCGCCGCTGGACGCGTCCGGGGACTCGACGTGCTGAAGAAGGAGCCAACCTGGGACCTGTGGCTCGACCTCGCCAAGGGTGTCGACGCGGATCCCGAGGGAATGCTCGCCCGGACGCTCGGCGTCGAGGGAACTGGCTATCGCCCCGTCATCGGCTGGGAACCGCGGGACCGGAACAAGGTGACCCTGATCCCGGACAACCACTGGCTCCTCATCCGGGACTCCGTGCCCTTCCGGGTGCGCCTCGAGGGGGGAGGATCGGCGCCGCTTGAGACGGCCACATCGGTTGCCGTCCGCGGTGGATTCGTGGCCTGCTTCGCGCCGCGCCAGACGGAATCGACCCGGAACGCCGCCCTCACGCTCGAGCGATACGACGGTCCCGACAGGGTCCTCCGCGCGGCGATCCGTTTCCTGCCCGATTCCCCCAGATATCCGAGGGTTTCCAGCCCGCGCGACCCGGACTCCGTCGTGCTGCTCACCAACGGACGTGGAGCCATGAGCCGGATCAGGGCCGATCTCGGGGGGATCCGTTCCAAATACGACTGCATCCTTGCCGCCAACCTCCACCCTGAAGTCCCGGTCGACCGCCATGTCTTCGTGAAACGGTTCCGTGCCTGGGTGAACGCGGACGGGTTCATCAGCCCCCTGAACCTCGAGACGATGCTCAACCTTGTGGCAGGCCCTCCCGCCCACTGGCGGTTCGTGGTCAACGCAGGAGACGGACGATCGGTGGAGGTCCACCTCCTCGCCGACCTCCTGGACCGCGAGAACACCGTGGTCCTGAGGTTCCTGCGACCGGAACACCCGGAGCGCGACAGTCGCCTGGGACGCCCGCTCGAGCCCGGCATCCCGGTCACGCTGATCCTGCGGCCCGACATCGAGGACCGCAGCTTCCATCAGGAAACCCAGTGCAACGACGGGTCGCGTCATCACTTCGGCACCCATTGCCGGGCCATGGTCACACCCGATCCGAAGAACCCATCGCAGACCGCCCCGCTCAACGGCTTCGAGTTCACTCCCGCCCCCGACCGGCAGCTGCGGATCTGGTCCACCCAGGGACGTTTCCATCCAGAACCCGAGTGGTCACTGGGCATCCCGCATCCCATCGAGGCCAGCCGCGGGCAGACCGGCGCCGGGGATGCCTACAGTCCGGGATGGTTCGAACTGCCGCTCGACTTCGGTGGCTCGGCCGATGTGGTCCTCAGCGCCGAACCCGCCCGGCCCGACCCCGACCGCATCACGAGTTTCGTGGCCGAACGGGTCGAGACGCTGCGCGTGGGACAGGACCGCTCCGGGCTCGATCCGTTCGACACCTTCGGCCGACAGCTCGTGCAGGCTCTGCCGGCCTATGTCGTCCGTCGCAACTCCACCCGGTCCGTGATCGCGGGCTACCCTTGGTTCCTCGACTGGGGACGGGACTCGCTGATCGCCGCTCGGGGCCTGCTGGCTGCCGGCATGACCCATGAGATCCGGGACCTGCTCCTGACGTTCGGACGGTTCGAGTCCCAGGGAACCCTTCCAAATTCCATCAACGGCGAGGATGCCTCGAATCGCGACACCTCCGACGCCCCGCTCTGGTACGGGATTGTCTGCGAGGAACTCCACGCGGCCGAGGATCCGTCGGTTCCGGGATCCGTGCCGCTGTACGACACCCCGGTCGACGCCAGCGGACGCACCGTCGCCCAGGTCCTGCGGTCGATCGCCTGCGGCTACCTCGCAGGCACCCCCAACGGCATCCGGGTCGACGCCGCCTCCGGCCTGGTCTGGAGCCCCTCGCACTTCACCTGGATGGACACCAACCACCCCGCCGGCACCCCGCGGGAGGGCTACCCGGTCGAGATTCAGGCCCTCTGGATCCGCCTGCTGCGCCAGCTCGCCCGGCTGAAGGCGGAACCGTGGGACGGCCGGGGCGAGTCATGGTCGGACCTTGCCAAGCGGGCTGAGGACAATTTCCACCGGTATTTCTGGCTGGAGGACTGCGGATGGTATGCCGACGTCCTCCTCGCCCCGGCCGGACAACCGGCCCGGACCGCCCCGCCGAGCAATGCCCTGCGGAGCAATACCCTTCTTGTCGTCACTCTCGGGCTCGACCAGCACCCACAGTCCGCCCGACGGGCGCGGCGGACCGTCGACGCCGTCGCCCGGCTGCTCGTCGTGCCAGGAGCCCTGCGTTCGCTCGCTCCGCTCCCGGTCATCCCTCCGTTGCCCATCCATGGAAACCAGGGCGGCCTGCTGAACGATCCAGACCACCCCTACTGGCCCCGCTACGAAGGCGACGAGGACACCCGACGCAAACCCGCCTACCACAACGGCACCGCATGGACCTGGACGTTCCCCGGATTCTGCGAGGCCCTCATCCGGGCCAATCCCGACGATCCCCGGGCACGAGCCGCGGCGCGTTCCTACCTCGCCAGCGTGGACACCCTGCTCGCGGGGAACTGCGAAGGACACCTCCCTGAGATCGCCGACGGTGATGCGCCGCACACCCAGCGGGGTTGCGATGCCCAGGCCTGGGGAATGACCGAGGTGCTGCGGGTGTGGCGGCAGATCACAGGGTGGACCTGAATCCCCTGTCAGGCGCAGTCGTCTGTCAGTCGCCTGTACTTCGATCGCTCGTCGCAGCGACGGCCGCAGCGGTTCCGGTTTTCCGGCCTTGGCGTTGTGGGACGTCTTCGCGATCCTTGAAGGACCAAGCCCACCCCGTCGCCGTGAACGTCTCTACCCCATCTCCACGATCCTCCCGGATCCACCTTGGCCTGGCGGTGCTCTCCGCTGTCGTCACGCTGGCCGGTGGTCTGGCGGCACCCGCCTCAGGCTCGGACGCGGACACCTGGTGGTCCCTCTGTCCCCTCGCCGCACCCGCCCTTCCCGTCGCCACGGCAAACGCAGGCTCCCACCCCATCGACGCCTTCCTCCAGAAGACCCTCTCCGAGAAGGGTCTCAAGCCGTCCCCCGAGGCCGATCGCAGAACCCTGATCCGGCGCCTGTATTTCGACCTCATCGGCCTCCCCCCAAGTCCTGAGGACATCTTGGCCTTCGTCCAGGACCCCGATCCCAGGGCCTACGAGAAGCTCGTGGATCGCCTGCTGGAATCCCCTCGCCATGGCGAACGCTGGGCGCGTCATTGGCTGGATGTCGTCCACTACGGCGAGACCCACGGCTACGACAAGGACCAGCCGCGTCCCAATGCCTGGCCCTATCGCGACTACGTCATCCGCAGCCTGAACGAGGACAAGCCCTACTCCCGGTTCGTCCAGGAACAGGTCGCCGGCGATGTCCTGTTCCCCGGGACTCGCGACGGCTTCGAGGCCCTCGGATTCGTCGCAGCAGGTCCTTGGGATCTCATCGGCCACGCCGAGGTCCCGGAGAGCAAGCTCGACGGCCAGGTCGCCCGGCATCTCGACCGCGACGACATGGTGGTGAACACCCTGCAGACCTTCACCAGCCTCACCGTCCAGTGTGCCCAGTGTCACAACCACAAGTTCGATCCCATCAGCCAGGAGGACTATTACAGCCTCCAGGCCGTGTTCGCGGCGGTCGACAAGGCCGACCAGAAGTATGATCCGGATCCCGAGGTGGCCCGCAGGCGGCAGGACTTGGAGGAGCGCCGGACCTCCCTGATCGGACGGAAGAAGGACCTCGAGGCCACCATCGACCAGCGGGCCGGGGCGCGACTGAAGGATCTCGACACCGCCATCGCCGCCGAGGACCGGCTGGCCGGGGCCAAGGACGCCGTGGGTTACCACAGCGCCATCGAGCCCAAGCCCAACATCACCAAATGGGTCCAGGTCGACCTCGGTCAGACCCAGCCGCTCCATGAGGTGGTGCTCCGGCCGTGCGAGGACGACTTCAACGGCATCGGCAAGGGTTTCGGCTTCCCGGTCCGGTTCCGGGTCGAGGCTTCCGACGACCCGGAGTTCAAGGCCGGCGTGACCGTCCTCGGCGACTTCACCGACGCGAAGTTCCCCAACCCGAAGCTCACCCCGAAGAGTGTGTCGGCCCGGGATCGGGCCGCGCGATATGTGCGGGTGACGGCCGTCGAGCTGGCCCCGCGGCAGGACGACTACATCTTTGCGCTGGCCGAGCTGGAGGTCCGCGGCACCGACGGACGGAACCTGGCCCTGCGCCGGCCCGTGACGGCGCTCGATTCCATCGAGGCCCCAGTCCGCTGGCAGAAGCCCAACCTGACCGATGGCGGCTATCCGGGTCTCGACCTGACGAACCGACCCGAGTTGGCGAAGCTGAAGTTCGAGCGGATCGAGCTGCGCAACGCCTCCTCCTCCCCGGCAGAGCGGGACACCCTCGCCCAGCTCGATCGGGATCTGGCGATCGTGGAGGAGGCCCGACGCGGACTCCCACCCCAAGGCGTCGCCTACGTAGCCGCCGTGTACCAGGGGGGCGGGACGTTCACCGGAACGGGTGCGAAGGGGGGTAGGCCGCGGACGATCCGTGTGCTGGCACGAGGCAACATCCAGAAGCCGGGCACCGAGGTGGGGCCGGGCACCCTCGGGTGTGTTCCGGATCTGCCGGCACGGTTCAACCTGCCCGAGGGTCATGCAGAATCCGCCCGTCGGGCAGCGTTGGCCCGGTGGCTGACCGATCCGAAAAACCCGCTGACCTGGCGCTCCATCGTCAACCGGGTCTGGCAGTACCACTTCGGTCGCGGCCTGGTGGACACCGCGAATGACTTCGGTCGCATGGGCGAGCTTCCCTCCCACCCCGAGCTGCTCGACTGGCTGGCCGTGACCTTCCGGGACGGCTCCCAGTCGCTCAAGGACCTCCACCGCCTCATCGTCACCAGCCACGCCTACCGACAGGTCTCGTCGGCCGACAACCCCGACGCGGCCGCGCGCGATGCGGATAACCGATGGGTGTGGCGTCAGAACCGCCGCAAGCTCGAGGCCGAGGCGATCCGGGATGCCACGCTTGCGGTCTCGGGACGGCTCGACCTGCGCATGGGTGGACCGAGCTACCGCGACTTCGTGGTCGAGAAGCCCGAGCATTCCCCGCACTACGAGTACCACCTGCACGACCCGCGCGACCCGTCCACGCACCGCCGCTCCATCTACCGGTTCATCGTGCGGTCCCAGCCGCAGCCGTTCATGACGGTCCTCGACTGCGCCGACCCCTCGATGCAGGTCGCCAAGCGCAACGAGGGGGTCTCACCGCTGCAGGCTCTCGCGCTGCTCAACAACCCCCTGATGCTGACCATGGCCTCCGAGTTCGCTACCCGGCTCGACGCCCAGGGCGGCGACCTCGACTCCAAGGTCCGCACCGCACACCTCGAGGCCCTTGGCCGTCCCCCCAACCCCGAGGAGCTCCCGGCGCTGACAGCGCTGGCCAGCCAGCACGGACTGCCCAACCTATGTCGGGCCCTCCTGAATCTGAACGAATTCGCCTTCGTCGACTGACCATGACGCCAGACTCCCCCTTCCACCGCGCGCCGCTCCAGCCCGCCACCGGACTGTCGCGCCGGGACTTCCTTTGGCAGTCCGGCGGCGGACTGGGCGGCGTCGCCCTGGCCAGCCTGCTCGGCGGACAGGGCCTCCTGTCGACCCAAGCCAGCCCGGTCGACGCCCCGGCATCCGCATTCCCGGGGTTCCGTCCCAAGGCCAAGCGGGTCATCCAGCTCTTCATGGCCGGCGCCGCCAGCCACCTCGATCTCTTCGATTACAAGCCCGAGCTGGTGAAGCGCCATGGTGAGAAGAGCGACTTCGGGGAACACGTCGAGGCGTTCCAGGACGGACTCGGACCGTGGATGAAGCCGGTCTGGGACTTCAAACCGTATGGCCAGTGCGGAAAGCTTCTGGGCGAACCGGTCGCCGATCTCGGCCGGGTCGCCGACCAGATGGCCTTCGTCCACAACCTGGTCGGCAAGACCGGCGTCCACAGCCAGGCCACCTATCTGCAGGCAACCGGGTTCCAGCTGCCGGGCTTCCCGGGGATGGGATCGTGGGTCAGCTACGGACTCGGCAGCCTGAACGACAACCTGCCGACGTTCGTGGTGTTGCCCGACCATCGGGGCTTCGCCTCGAACGGACCGAAGAACTGGGACTCCGCATTCCTGCCCGGGCAGCACTCGGGCACGACGCTCTTCCCGGGACGACCGAACCCCATCAGCGATCTGTTCCCAGGGCCGGCCGGCTCCTTCATCACCCCCCAGAGCGAGGCCGCCACCCGGGCGCTGATGTCGCGTCTCAACCGCGGCCATGCCGTCCACGAGGGCGATGCCCGTCTCGACGCCCGGATCCGGAGCTACGAGCTCGCCGCCCGCCTCCAGCTGGCCGCGCCCGAGGCCCTCGATCTCTCGAAAGAGCCAGACTACCTGCTCGAGCTCTACGGGGTGCGCCGCAATCCTCCGACCTGGCCAAGCGAGATCAACGCGGAGGAGGAGATGGACCACTTCGGCCGCAAGTGTCTGGTGGCCCGGCGCCTCATCGAACGCGGGGTCCGCTTCGTGCAGATCTGGAGCGGCAACGACAACAGCTTCCCGCGACGGAACTGGGACTCGCACGAGGACATCCGACGCGACCACGGTCCCCTCGCCCGCGGATTCGCCCGGGGCGCGGCCGCCCTGATCGAGGACCTCCAGCAGCGGGGTCTGCTCGAGGACACGATCCTCCTCTGGACCACGGAGTTCGGCCGCATGCCCAGTTCCCAGGGGGGCAAGGGTCGGGACCACAACCCGTACTGCTTCACGAACTGGCTCTGCGGCGGCGGGATCCGCGGCGGCGTCACCGTCGGCGAAAGCGATCCTTGGGGCTACAAACCGCTCGACCGGAACCATCCGACGACGGTGTACGACATCCACGCCACGATCCTGCACCTCCTCGGCATCGACCACACGCAGCTGACGTTCCGTCACAACGGCGTCGACCGACGCCTGACAGACGTCCACGGCGAGATCCTCAACGGCCTGCTCGCCTGAGCTGCGTCACGAGGAAGAACGGGTCACCGGGGGACATTCCCCTCACCGCGACGCCAGCATGGCCCGTCGCGTCGGTGGATCCCCGTCAGGAAGACCTCCAGGTTGATGACCGAATCACGATCGATGCCGCACACCGGATGCATCGTGTGGGCACAGAGGTGAGGCGGGATCGCCACGTGTCGAAAATCAGCGGTTCCCCTTGTTCCTGTAGAACTTGAGGCAGGCGTCAATCCGGTCGGCATCCCGGATGGGATCCCCATGTCCCTCGATCTCACCCAGCAGCCGGATTCCGGCCTGAATCTCCGTGCCTGCGGTTGGGCAGTACCCCGTCCACGCTTTCCCAGACCCGTCCGGAGCACGGCTTCGGGATCGAACCGGGACAGGCCACTGGAAAGGAACCCGCACCCGCCCGGCCGAGCAGATGCCTGCAGCGCAGAATCCCGGGCTTGACGGTAGTGTCCGGCTCCGGGCACATGCCCACCTCGTGCGCTCTCATACCTGTTCTCCAACGGCAGCCTCCGACCACCGGCCCCGTTCCTCGGTTCTGCTCACACTCCTGGCCCTGGTCGCCGGAGGCGTTTTCAGCATGCATTCCCGAGCCATGTCCCTGGAAATCCGGGCGTCTTCGGGCGGCGGGGTGGCCCAGCTGAAGGCCGTCGTTGAGCCCGGCACACGACGGATTCTCTGGCAGGGGTGCCAAAACCTCCAGGAGCCGGTCTGGAAGGACCTCGCGCTTCACACCACGGCTGGGACGGTCGACACGTTCGAGGTCCCGATCGGCAGCGAAGCCCGGTTCTTCCGGGTCCGGCTGGAGACCGAGGAATTGGCCGACCCACCGGAGCTCCGGAGCATCGACGGTCTGCTGGATATCACCCTGGAGGCCCATCCAAGCTCCCAGGTGATTGAGCTGGCCAATCCCGTTTCGCCGCTGGCACCGGGGATTCCGACGCTGGTCGATGGGTTCTACACCTATGCCTGGACCCTCCATACCGGCACTTCATCCACGGGCGCCGTCTCGGGGGACGGAGCAGTGGGTCCGACGCTCGCCATCCAGCCCGGGGACCGGCTCAGGATCCGGCTCAAGAACAGCCTCCCGGATGAGCCCACAAATCTCCACACCCACGGTCTGGTCATCTCCCCATCGGGCAATGCCGACAACGTGCTCATCTCGATCCCTCCCGGGATGTCCAACCTTCACGAGTACGAGGTGCCAGCCGACGCCGAGAACGGGATTTCCTGGTACCATCCCCATCGGCATGGATACACGGCCGAACAGGTCTACCGCGGACTCGCCGGCTTCCTGATCGTGGGTGACCGGACAGGCGACATCGACCAACTGGCCTCGGTTCCAACCCGGCTGATGATGGTGCAGTCTCAGTCGGTGCGGCCGGATCCAAAGACCGGAAGGCCCACCTTGGTCCCTCTCGAGGGGTCGGGAGCCAACAGTTCCAGCTCACGATCAACGGCCGGTACATGCCCGACATCCGGATGAAGGGCCCGTATGAACTCTGGATCGGACTCCAGCTCGACGTGCGGGATCTGATCCGAACCTTCCAGCCTGTCTCGAGCAACCCGGCCGACTGGGACTGGAACGGCATCCGAACCCCGAACGTCCAGACGTACTATGCGGGCCAGGACAGCCGGTCGTTCCCTCAGACGGTCCCCAAGGCCCGGGTGGCCCTCGCACCCGGAAAACGGGTTTCCGAGATCATCTCCGCACCCGCGGAGGGACAGATCCAATACTTCGTCGGCACCGCCATCGAACCCACGGCGCTCGATACCGAACGGACCCTGCCCCTCGCCCGCATCCACGGCTTCGGCAGAGGGGGTGATCCCTCAGTCTGGCGGGACCGGGTGCTGACGAGCCCGACCCTGAACTACAGACCGCTGGCACTGGAGACGGTCGACATCTCCCGATCAGTGTCATTTCAATCCCCGATGATCGGGACGGAGCAGCAGTTCCAGATCAACGGCCAGGTCTTCCCGAACGCCCCCGTGTTCCAACCGAGGGCTAATCGAGTCGAGGAATGGAGGGTAACGAACCTCGATCCCATTCCGCATCC
>SYEM01000119.1 GCA_005801385.1 Verrucomicrobiales bacterium
AGCCGGAAGGCCCGATGAAGGCCGTGACCTGGCGTTCGGGAATCGACAGCGACACATCCCTCAAAGCCGGGGCGTCACCATAGGACAGGCAGAGGTTCTCCGTCTGGATCGCCGGTTCGGACGTGGTCGTGGACCATTCGGAATCCACGGTATCCTCAACACGAATGGGTCTGTCTGTAGGAGTGTCCATGGTCTTGGGCCTCAGGCGGCCTCCCGAAGGTTCCTTCTCATGCGGCTCCGGAGCAGGATTGCCCCAACATTGAGGGTGAGTGTCAGAGCCAAGAGCGCCAGGATCGTGGCATAGAGGATCGGGGCCGTCTGGTCGACATTCGGCGACTGCGTGGCGAGGACGTAGACATGGTATCCCAGGTCCATGAACTGGTCTGTCAGCCGGCCTGGGAGCTCGGCCGTGTAATAGGCCGCCCCGGTGAAGAGGATCGGTGCCACCTCTCCCGCCGCCCGACCCACCGCGAGGATCCCGCCGGTGAGGATCCCCGGCAACGCCTGGGGCAGCACGATCCGCCAGACCGTCTCAAGCTTCGTCGCGCCCAGGGCCAGGCTGGCCTCCCGGAGCCCCGACGGGATCGAACGCAGCGATTCCTCGGTGGCGACGATGACGACCGGGAGCGTCATGACCGCAAGGGTCAGGGAGGCCCACAGGAGGGACGGTCGGCCGAATACCGGCACACCAGAGCCCGTGAGCCCATCCAGTCCCCGACCCAGGAAATTCACGAAGAAGCCCAGACCGAAGAGCCCGAAGACAATCGAGGGAACACCCGCGATGTTGCCGATCGCTGCGCGGATCCCACGGGTGACGGGAGAGGCCGGATCGGCGTACTCCGTCAGATACACGGCCGTGACCACCCCAAAGGGCATCACGAAGACCGTCATGATCAGGACCCTCAAGGATGTCCCCACGACCATCGGCAGGATGGCGGCCGAATCGACATCGAAGAAATCCTTCCTCGGGATGGTCGACACGAACCGCCATGAGAAGGCGGGCATGCCCTTGGACAGCACCGTCGTCAGGAGGGCGACCAGAAACGCCAGGAGCACCAGGGTGGCCAGCCCAGTCAGGGTGAGACCCACGATTCCCGTGGGACCGCCCCACCGGCCCAGGCGCCGGGATGCCCCGAATGGCATCATGCCATGCCCCCCAGTCGACGCCTGAGACGCCGGACGATCTGATCCCCGATCAGGTGGGTCACGAACGAGATTGCGAAGAGCAGCGTGCCCAGCAGGAACAGCATCCGATAGTGTCCCCCGCCCGAAACGGCCTCGGCCATCTCAGCGGCGATCGTGGCGGTCATGGACCGGGTCGAATCGAAGAGGCTCCACGAGAGCATGCTTGCGTTGCCGCTGGCCATCAGCACCACCATCGTTTCGCCCAGGCACCGGCCGAATCCCAGGATCATCGCCGCCACAACACCCGGCATCGCCGAGGGAAGGACGATCTGCCAGGCGGCCTGCCACGGGGAGGCTCCGAGCGACAGGGAGGCCTGGACGTATCCACGGGGAACACTCGTGAAGGAATCCTCCGCGATCGTGAAGATCAGGGGCACCGCAGTGAGGCCCAGGCCAATCCCTGCGACCAACGCGTTGAGGCGAAACTGGTAGCCGAAGAAGGACTGGAGGACGCCGGACAGCACGAGCAGGCAGAACACGCCCAGAACCACCGAGGGGATTCCCGCCAGCAGTTCGATCATGGGCTTGATCCACTCACGGAACCGGACCGGCGCCAGCTGGCTGACATAGAGGGCAGCACCCAGCGACAGGGGCACGGCGAACAGCAGACCCATTAGGGTCACCTTGAGGCTTCCGACCAGCAACGGGACCAGGTTGTACTTGTGGATTGTTCCGACGGGCTGCCATACGAATTCGGGACGGGAGTAGCCGGTCCACTGGCGTGGCAGAAGGAGCCGACGCCAGTCGGCCGTGTTGACCGTGGCATCCGGATCGGCCCGGAAGGATTCTGGAATGTCCCGGAACCCCTCCTCCCGTGCTTCCATCATCGCCATGAGCGTCTCCCGATCCATACCTTCGAACTGGCTCCGCGACAGTTCCAGATAGGATCGCAGCGCGTCCCGCGGGATCGAGTCGATCTCCTTCGAGGGAAGGATGGGCTGGACCAGGGCGGTGTTGATGCGGCCCATGAGGACCGGAAGCGCCTCACGACCCACAAAGACCAGAATCAACACCATCAGCCCGATCGTGGAGAGCCCGACGGCCTGGATGAGCTTCTCAATGATCCACTCCCCCGGACGGGCCCGATGACCCCGGCGCAACCCCATCCAACCGGAAGTCGGGACCGCGGTGGAAGTGGGAGTCGGATGCACGGGATGAAGCCAGGAGGGTTTTCGCGCAGCGGCGGGCCTCAGGCAAGCCGCCAGCCGGGATAAACATCAGTCCCGTCGGACTGGAAGGGGATAGTACCCGACGTCGCGGACCAGAGACTGGCCCTCGGGACCGCGGATCCAGCCGAGGAAGTCGGTGATCTCCGGGCGGTCCGTCGATGGATTCACATAGCAGTAGAGGTAGCGCGACACCGGATACTCACCGGAATGGACTGTCTTCTCGTTGGGCTCCACCGCCATGCCGCCCCGGGTCCGGGCAATTCCCAGCGTCTTGGTCCCCGACCCATAGGCCGCCCCGCCATAGCCGATGCCTTGGCGGTCTTGCCCAACGGCCTGGATCACCTGTGCCGTGCCCTGAAGGGTCTGCGTCGTGGGCGCGAAATCCCGTCCAGACAACACCCGGTCCTTGAAGAACTCATAGGTCCCGGAGCTGCTCTCGCGGCTGTACAGGGTGATCGGGGCGTCGGCACCTCCCAGATCCCTCCAGTTGGTGATCCGCCCGGTGAACACCTCCCGAAGATCCTCCAGACTCAGCTCCCGGACAGGATTGGATGGATTCACATACACGCTCAGCCCGTCCATCGCGACCGCATGCTCGGCCGGACGCTTCCGGAAGGTGCGGATGCAGGTCTCAAGCTCCCGGGCCTTCATCCGACGCGAGGCCGTGCAGATGTCGGTGGTCTGGTTCTGCAACGCCGCAAACCCGGTCCCGGTCCCACCACCTGTGACCTGGATGCGGGTGCCCGGGTGCCCTGCCATGTAGGTCTCGGCCCACCGCTGGGCCAGCACCACAAGAGTGTCGGATCCCTTGACGGTGATCTCACCGGCCAACAGACGGCCAAGCAGACCCATCCAACCCCACAGGCACAGCACTCGGACAAAACCACTCACGTTTCCTCTGGATTCAGATAACGCATGGTGCAGTCCTCTTCCAGTTGAGTGACGACACGGCAACAACCGCGCCATGGAGGCCGGATTCGTTGTACGTCAGTAGTTCCACTGGGCTTGGAACTCGATGCGGCTGGCCCCTTGGACATCCGCGTACGGGGCCTGGCTGGTGTTGGTCCGATCGAAGGTCCAGGTATACTGCACGCTCAGCTCAAGATCGGTCCAGGGTGAATACTCGAATCCGAAGTCGAGTTCGTTGACGTACTCGAAGGGCGCGTTACTGCCGAACTTCCGGCCGCCCTGATAGTAATGCCAGCGGGTGTAGGGGAACAGCTTTCCGCTGCCTACGCCGATCTGGTAGTTGGCCTGGAGGTACCCGCCGTTCAGCCAACCCGATTTGATCTGAGAGAAGTCGTAGTTCAGGCGCGGACCCGTGCCGATGTTCCATTCGGCCTCGAACCCGAACGGCTGTGGATACCACACCGCCGTCGCGGCGACACGGCGGTCCATCACCCCGTCGGGGTCGAACTTCGGGGTCACCGGTTTCCCATTGTAGGAAACGGTCTGGACCGAGGGCACATACCGGCCCAGGTACCCCTGGAGGCCCACCTCGAGGAACTGGCCGTTGTCCAACTTGAAGGGGTAGTCAGCCCGGGCCAGCCAGTAGGGGAAGCCATTCAGGTCGGGCTTGTTGGGGCCCTGTCCGTTGTAGGCGCCAAACGACAGCACCCCGTAATCGCCCGACCCCTTGAGTCCCGACTGCACGAGCTCCTTGAACCGCTTCCGGGCCTCCTCCGGTGCATACATCGCGAAGGCCCCGATGTCGCGCTCACCCTCCGCAGCCGAGTTGATCGCGTCCGGACGCTCCATTGGGGACCGGTTCTGACTCGACTGCATGTTGACCCAGCCATAAGGGACCTTGGACTGGCCCAGACGGAACCAGACCTCCCGCGAATCAGTCGGGTAGACATCGGCATAGAGGTCCCGCAGCTGGACTCCCGAGGACGAGCCTCCGCCACTGGCGATGTTGGCGAAGGCGTCCACCTGGGCATACAGGGACAGGTGGGGGGACACATCCCCCGCCATCCGGAACCGGGCCCGGCGGATGGTGAATAGCGCGGTGGGGCTCACCGACGGATCGTTCGGGACGTTCAGCCCATCCGCCTCCTCATTGAGCAGCGCCGTCACCCGGAACTGCGTGTACCCGCCCACGTTGAATTTCTGGTACCATTTCTCCTTCTCCTTCGGCACCGCAGCCGCGGCGGCCTTCGCCAGGGCGTTGGTGGACGAGGCCGTGTCGGCCAGCACTGGCGCGGTGGGAGCGACCCCGGGCTTTGCGGGAGCATTGGTGGATGCCGGTGCCGTCGTGGCCACACCCGGGGTGCCACCCACAGGTTTTCCAGAATTCTCGGGTGAACCGGCCATGTTCATCAGCAGCTGGTATTCCTCGGGGCTGATCGAGCCCCGGTCCCTCAGGATCTTGAAGAGCTGCAGCATCGCCGGATCCGGAGCCGCCCAACCCGACTGGATCGCGAGGGCCAAACCCAGGAGACCGGATCCCCACTTCCACCAGACCGGACCCAGCGGCACAGACGACCGCTGCGTCACCCGAATGGAACCCGTCACGGGTTCGACACCGGACCGTTTCTCGTTCGTCACAGCATGGGTAAACGAAGTCGGGATTGGGACTCTCTCTGCGGACTGAAGACGTCTTGGACTCACGGCGGACCCAAGGCAGCGGCCGACGTGTTCCGAATCAGAGTCCAGTTTGTTACGTTCATGTTACGGGACCGGTGCCAGTGGGGCTCCATGGAGGTTTCAGGGCTGAAACAAGGGGGGTTGTCACGGAGTCGTGACGCTCGCGCCATATGACCGACACCGGTGGACCGGAATGCTGGCGGGGATGAGTCCGACATCCTACGGCACGCTGCTGATCTCCGTTGGTCTGGGCGCAGCCCTGATCCACTTCGTCCAGGCGGCCGACCCCTCCCTGAACTCGACCCGCGAGACGGTGGCGCAATGGGTCCAGACCCAGCAGTTGATCTCCAAGACCCGCAGCGACTGGGAGGCCGATCGGGAACTGCTCCAGCAGTCCAAGGCCCTGTTCGAACGGGAGCTGAAGGCGATCCAGGACGAGATGGGCAAGCAGAGCACGAACAGCTCCGTGGCCGATGCAGAGCGGCTGAAGGCCGAGACGGAGCTGAAGCGGTCGAACGAGGCGCTCGAGCGGGCCAAGGTGGCCGCCGCAGCCCTCGAGACCGAGGTGAAGTCCCTCCTCCCACTGCTTCCCGCGGCGGTCCTGTCCACTGCCCAGCCCCTGCTCAACAAGATTCCAGCCGACCCCAACACCACCAAGGCCGCCCCGACGGAGCGTATCCAGACGCTCGTATCGCTCCTCAACGAGATCGACAAGTTCAACAACGCCGTGACGGTCTTCACCGAGAAGCGGAAGGGTCCCAACGGCGAGGAGGTTTCCGTGGAGACCGTCTATGCCGGGCTGGGTGCCGCCTATTTCGTCAACGAGTCTGGGGACTTCGCCGGACACGGTCGTCCGGGTCCCCAGGGCTGGGACTGGACCCTCGATCCGAAGCTGGCCGACCCCGTCCGGGAGGTGATCCGGATCTATCGCAACGAGCGTACGGCACGCTTTGTGAGCCTCCCCGCCACCGTCGAATGACCCCTCTTTTCCGTCCCATGTCCTTCCGTCCTCTCCATGCGCTCGCCCTCGGAGCAATCCTCTCCCTCGGCACCCACGCTGCGGAGGCCGACCTCACCGGCCTCGCCAACGGAGCCCAGTCGGATCTCCAGAAGGCCCTCGCCACCCTCGCCGAGGTCCGACAGAAGATCGAAGCCGAGCGGGTCCCAATGGGACGCGAAATCAATGACCTGGAGCAGCGCCTCGCCGACCAGCGGGCCGATCTGGCGAAGGCCCAGCGGTTCCAGGAGAACCAGCTCGTCGAGCTCAACGCACTCAAGGCGGAGGCCAAACGCCGGGCCGACGAGGTCGGCTACATCGATTCCCTCCTGACGGAGTACACCCGGGCCTTCCGGTCGCGCCTCAACTTCGCCGAGGAGTCCAAGTACCTGCCAGCCGTCGAGGCGGCCGAGAAGGCCGCCGTCGCACCCGACCTGGCACCCGCGGACCGGATCGAACGCCGTACCGCCATCCTCAAGACCGCCCTCGGACGCGGACGCTCCGCGTTGGGCGGCGAGATCTTCGAAGGACGCGCCCTCGACCGCCAGGGGCGGGTCCAGAAGGGCAAGATCGCCCTGATCGGACCCATCTCCCTGTTTGCCGACACCGCAGGCACCACGGCGGGACTGCTGCAGATGGAGCTGAACAAGTCCGACCCCACGGTCATCGCCATCGACCCTGAGACGGAGATCGCAACCCGGGAGCTGGTGACCACGGGCAAAGGCAGGATCGCCCTCGATCCCACCCTCGGGAACGCCTTCAAGCTCAGCGCGATGGAGGAGACGCTCTTCGAGAAGATCAAACACGGTGGCTGGGTCATGGCACCGCTTCTGATCCTCGGGTTCGCCACCGCCATCGTGGCACTGGTGAAATGGATCCAGCTCTCCCGGGTTCGCCTCGCCACGGAGAAGGATCTCCAAACCGTGCTGCAGCACCTCGGCAAGGGGGATCAGCCCGGAGCCCTGACCCATGCCCGCTCGATCCCTGGTCCCGCCGGCGAGCTGCTGTCCGCCGCCGTCGAGCACTCGGACGAGAAGAAGGAATACATCGAGGAGGTCATGTACGAGAAGATGCTCGGCTGGCGGATCCGACTCGAACGCGGCCTTCCGTTCCTGGCGCTAACCGCCACGACCGGTCCCCTGTTTGGTCTGCTCGGCACCGTCATGGGCATGATCGCCCTCTTCAAGCTCATCTCCAGCTTCGGCAGCGGGGATCCCAAGGTGCTGGCCTCCGGTATCTCCGAGGCCCTGATCGCCACCGCCTCGGGCATGATGGTCGCCATCCCTGCCCTGCTCCTCCACGCGTTCCTCAGCCGCAAGGCCAAGGGGATCATGGGCAGCCTTGAACAAACCTCGGTCGGCTTCATCAACGGCCTGCCCGAGCAGAACCCATTCGCCTGAACCCCGTCGGCCTTCCGATGAACGCCTTCATCAAGGAACTCCTCCACGCGTGGTCCACCGGAGGATGGGTGATGATCGCCCTCGCGATCCTCGGGGTGATCATCTACGGCACCGCCGCCTACCTCGTCGTCAACCTCTACCACCGCGGGATCACCCGCATCAGCGATGCCGACATGCGCCGCTGGGTGGGGGATCCGGCCAATGCCCCGGGCGAGTTCCGGGAGCTGATCCGCTACACGCAGGACGAGGTGCGCTCCCTGGAGGACATCGAGGGCCGTTTCCGCGAGATCGAGTCCAGCAAGGTCTCGGAGGTCGACCGTCGGATCACGTTCCTGAACGTCATGGTGGTCGGCGCGCCCCTGTTCGGCCTGCTCGGCACCGTCCTGGGCATGCTCCTCACCTTCAAGGCGATCGGCATCGGTGGCGGATCTGCCTCGGAGATCATCTCCAAAGGCATCAGCGAGGCGCTGGTCGCGACCCAGACCGGGATGATGGTGGCGATCCCGGGGCTCATCGTGGCCTACATCGCCAAGATCCTCCGGAACGAGTTCGTCTCGTTCCTGGCCCGACTCGAGACCCTCACGCTCCGCCACTTCCGCCCCCAGTTCCACGGCATGACCCGCGTGTTCACGAAGCCCACGGGACAGAGTCCCTCCTGACCCTCCTCCCGACCCCTCTCCATGAAGTTCCGCCGCCACCTCGCCGAGGCCGAGGAGAACATCGACCTGAACCTGATCCCGCTCATCGACGTGATCATGTTCCTCCTGATCTTCTTCATCTCCACCACCAGCTTCGTCGAGGAGCCCGGGGTGACGGTCGACAAGCCCCAGGCCGCCAGCGCCCGCCAGCTCGAGAAGAACAGCATCATCTTTGCTGTCACCTCCGACGGAAAGGTCGCCTACGGCGGCAAGGAGATCGGGCTCGGCGGTGTCCGCCCCACCGTGAAGCGCCTCTGTGCCAAGGAACCGCTGCCGGTCGTGATCCAGAGCGATGAGAACTCCAAGTCGGGGGTCCTGATCCGGGTGATCGACGAGGCGAAACTGGGGGGCGCCAAGGACGTGAGCCTCGCCACTGAGAAGGGCTGACCCTCGAAACCGGCATGCGGAAGGTCTACCAGCATTCGGACTCCCAGCGGGGCCTATGGATCGCCATGGCGACCTCGGTCGTCATGACGTTCGGCATCTTCCTCATCCTGCCGTTCACCCATGTGGTGGCCCGGCCGGAGCGGACTCTCGAGCTGCGGAAGACGAGCGTTGCCGATATCCCGCCACCGACGGAAGAAGAACCCCCACCGCCGCCCGAGCAGGAGAAGCCCCAGGAGGACACCCCTCCGCCCCCGTCCCTCGCGGACATCCCCCAACAGGTTCCGGTCATGGCCGACCTCGATGTTGCTGTGGGCGGTGGCGGCTTCCTGCCCGGATTCAGCAGCCTCGCCGGCTCCCAGGCCACCCAGGAGACGGAGGGCGTCGCCGAGGCGTTCAGCGCGGCCGATCTCGAGGAGCGCCCCCAGGCCACCGCCCAGACCCCACCCACCTACCCGGCCGAGCTCCGCAAGGCCAAGGTCGAGGGCAGTGTCACGGTGGCGTTCGTTGTCGACGAGAATGGCCGTGTCGAGGACGCCCGGGTGGAGAAGTCCAGCCATCCCGAGTTCGAGAAGTCCGGTCTGGAGGCGATCCGCAAGTGGCGCTTCCGCCCCGGCCGCAAGGAAGGCCAGGCCGTCCGGACCTATCTCGTGCAGACCTTTCGTTTCCGCCCCCCGGGTAATTGACCGATGAGAACCCCCATCCTCCTCCCCGCCCTTGCGGCCGTCGTCCTGTCCCTGCCCCTCTGCGCGGCGGACCCGACACCGTCGACCGGACAGCCCCCCGCCGCCTTTGCGCCGGTCGCAGCCGGAAATCCCCTGGCATCGATGTGGAACGACCCCGAATTCCAGCGCCGCATGCTGGGCAGCTACGGGATGAAGTCGGAGATCGAGCCGCGCATGACGCCCGACGAGCAGGCCGTGTATCGCGACAAGATCGTGCCCGCGCTCCGTGGTGGGGCCAAGGCCGCCATCGACCTGCTCAAGGACCGAGCCAAGCCGGGTTCGACCGCGCAGTTCGACTTCGCCCTGGGCAACGTCTACTTCCAAAACGACGACCTCACCAACGCCATCACATCGTTCGAGGCCGCCATCGGGAAGTTCCCCGACTTTCTCCGCGCCCAGAAGAACCTCGGGTTCGCCTACCTCCGCACCGGCCAGTTCGAGAAGGCCGTGCAGCCCTTGTCGAAGACCATCTCCCTAGGCGGACCGGACGGAAAGGTGTTCGGGTTCCTCGGCTACTGCTACGGCAACCTGGGCCGCAATGCCTCGGCCCTGGGAGCCTACCAGCAGGCCCTACTGTTCGAGCCCGACAACCTCGACTTCAAGCTCGGCCTGGTGAAGAGCGCGATCGGCCTCGGGTCCTACGACCAAGCGCTGGCGCTTCTCGACGAGGTCCTGCAGCAGCATCCCGAACGCGACGCTCTCTGGGCCCTGCAGGCCAATGTGTTCGTGCAGAAGGGCCAGATGGACAAGGCCGCGGTGTCGCTCGAGATGCTACGGCGCCTCGGCAAGGCCACCCCCGCCCAGCTCCTGATGCTGGGGGACCTGTATCTGAACCAGGAGGCCCGGGACCTGGCCCTCGGCGCCTACAATGAGGCGGTTGAGAAAGGACCAGGAGCCAACCTGCCGAAGGCCCTGCGGGCGGCCGACATCCTCGCCTCGCGCAGCGCGTTCAAGGAGGCCTCCGACCTGCTCAAGAAGATCCGCTCCACGTCCGGGTCCGCCCTGACCGGCAACGACGAGCTCAGGTGGTACAAGCTTTCGGCCAAGGTGGCGCTCGGAACCGGGGACGGCACCAAGGCCATGGAGATGCTCGAGGGCGTCATCCAGAAGAACCCTCTCGACGCCGAGGCGTTGATCATGGCCGGCGACTACTACGCCCGGAACGGCCAGCCCGAGAAGGCGCTGTTCCGTTACGAGACCGCCGGAAAGATCGATGGGTTCGAAGCCGATTCCCTCGTCAAGCAGGCGCAGCTGATGGTCTCCACCCGGAAGTACGAGCCGGCCCTCGAACTCCTGCGCAAGGCCCAGAAGGTGAAGCCCCGGGACAACGTCCAGCGCTACCTCGAGCGGGTCGAACAGGTCGCCCGCAACGCGAGCCGCCGGTCCTGAGCCGGCACGACCGTCCCACCCCACCTTCCTTGTGGATCCCATCCTCTCCAAGGCCCGCCTCGGCTGGGCACTGACCCTGTTGCTGCTGGTCTGGAGCGTGTCGACGGTGCGCGCCCAGGAGACCGGAACCTTGTCCGGAACGGTCGTGAACAGCTGGGACGGCCGTCCCCTGCCCGGGGTGATCATCACCGTGCGGGGCACCGTGCTGGCCACCACCTCCGACGCCACGGGCCGGTATCGCCTCGAAGGCGTTCCCGCCGGAGAGCACAGCGTCCGCTTCAGCAAATCCGGCTTCGCTCAGGCCACCGCCACCGGGGTTCGGGTAGCTCCTGGACTTGTCCGTGAATTGCCCGGCGCGCTGCGCCCCGAGTTCTTCGAGATGGAGGAGTACGAGGTCACGGCCGAGGAGTTCCAGGTCGAGGCCCTCGAGATCATCGAGCAACGGCAAGCCTCGACCTCCTTCATCGACGCCATCAGCTCGGAGCAGTTCCGGCGACTGGGAGTGACCGACGCCGCCCAGATCATCACCAAGCTTCCGGGCACCACGGTGGTCGACGGCAAGTTCGCTGTCATCCGCGGTCTGAGCGACCGCTACAACATCACCCAGCTGAACGGGGCCCAGATCCCGACCGCAGATCCCTACCGGCAGGGGGCTCCGCTCGACATCATCCCAGCCTCCATGATCCGGGAGATCTCCGTGAGCAAGACCTTCACGCCCGATCTGCCCGGAGGGTTTGCGGGTGGCCTGGCGAACGTCATCACCAAGTCGTTCCCGGACAAGTTCTTCCTGCAGATCGAGCTGAACCTCGAATACAACACCCAGGCGACGTTCAACCCGAACTTCATCTCCTACCCAGGGAGCGAATACGACTGGGCGGGCTTTGGGGAGTCGACCCGGTCCCTGCCCGCGGTGCTGAACGGCCAGACCGGATCCACACTGCGCCGGCCACCCCGTGCGCCGGCCAACCAGACCCCGGCCCAGGCCCAGCAGCGGGCCAACCAGGCGAACCTCCTCCAGGACGCACTCGGTTCGTTCCAGGACTACACCTTCGCCGGAACGCCCAAGGCTCCGCCCATGAACTACGGGGGCAACTTCTCCGTGGGCGACACCATCGATCTCAACGGACACGACTTCGGCTACTTCGTCGGCGGCGTCTACCGGCGACGTTGGACCTTCTACGACGACGGGATCCAGGCCCGCTACAGACCGATAGGGGTCGACACCATCGCCCCCTATCGTCAGCTCAAGGACACCCGCGGAGTGATGGAGGCCACCTGGGCGAATGTGATCAACCTCGCCTACGAGATCATCCCGGAGGATCACACCATCGGGTTCACCTTCTATTGGAACCAGAACGGCGAGGACACGACCCGGCGCCAGGTGGGGACCATCGAGAACTTCGAACAGACGGTGGACCTGAACACGCTCCAATGGATCCAGCGCCAAGTGCACGCATTTCAGATCCGTGGCGACGACCATTTCGAGGAGTTCCTGGACCTCAAGTCTGACTGGCTGATCTCGATCGCCAACACGACCCAGGACGAACCGGACCTCCGCTATTTCAACTACGCGTACCAGCCGGATGGATCCAACCCGGTGTTCTCGAACTCGATCCCCGAGCCGATCTTCCCCACGCGATTCTACCGCAACATCAACGAGGACAGCATCTGGGCGGCGCTGAACAACAAGATCCCGTTTAAGCAGTGGTCGGGTGAGGAATCATTCGTGAAGTTTGGTGGGGCCTACAGCGGCTCCGAGCGCCAGTTCGAGGAGCAGACCTTCCAGTTCGCCGGCACCACGGCCTGGGGCGAGCCGCCGACGCCGAACAACTACTTCACCCCGTCCAACCTCCGCTACACCCCCCAGACCACCTCGCGCGGGACCAACTATGTGTTCGACCGCTGGTTCCAGGAGGGCATCTCTCCCGCCACCTACACGGGCACCCAGGAAATCCCGGCGGGCTACTCGATGGTCGAGCTGCCGGTCGCCGAAAGCTGGAAGGTCGTCGGAGGCGCCCGGCTCGAGAACACCACGATGTCGATCCGAGGCGACGGCGGGGCCGCCGGCTCCACGAATTCCCTGATCAACCAGCTGAACCTGATGCCCGCCATCAGCGGCACCTACTCGATCCGTTCCAACATGAACCTCCGGGCCAGCTTCAGCCAGACCGTCGCCCGGCCCTCCTATCGGGAGATCGCGCCCTACCGGTCCTACGACACGACCGGCGACGAGATCATCCAGGGCAACCCCGGCCTGAGGATGACCGACATCAACAACTACGACGTCCGCTGGGAATGGTACCCGAAGCCAGGCGCCGTTCTCTCGGTGAGCGGCTTCTACAAGCAGCTGCAGAACCCGATCGAGAAGGTCGCCCTGACCTTCGGCGGCGGCATCGTGACGTTTGAGAACCGCCAGGAGGCACAGCTCTATGGCTTGGAATTCGAGGCCAACAGCAAGCTGGACTTCCTCGATGACTCCCTCGAGGAGTTCCTCGTCGGGTTCAATTTCGCCTTCATCCAGTCCGAGGTCGAGCTCACCGCCACGGAGTACGCCAACGAGCGGGTCCTCTTTCCGAACGTGTCGAAGACCCGTCCCCTCTACGACCAGTCGCCGTGGATCGTGAACTACGACCTCACCTACGATCGGAAGGCCTCGGGAACGACCGCCACCATCTCGCTCGGAGCCGCAGGACCCTACATCTACATCGTCGACCGGGCCGGTCCCGACGTCTACGAGTTCCCGCCGATCCAGCTCAACTTCGTCGTGACCCAGCGCCTCTCGGAACACTGGAAGATGCGCCTCACGGCCCGGAATCTCCTGAATCCCGAGACGATCCGTTCCTACGGCGAGGAAGCCGGGGGCCCCATCTACGCCTCCTCGACCGTCGGCGTGAACATCGCCCTCACCCTGACGTTCGAGTACTGACCAGTATGGGGGCTTGGGACTGGAACGGACGGCCCCATCCGCGGTTGCCCGGGGACCAGTCCACGGCACCTTGCAGCTCCATGCTTTCCGGTTCCAGCCGTCGCACCGCCGTCTGTCCTTGGTCAGGACACGTCACCCACCAGCCGGTGCGATCACCCAACGGAGGTCCATCGGGATGCCCTGAGGACCCAGGTCGCGCAGCGGCACGGTTCATCGAGAATCACGCCCTCGAGACGGGAATCGCCGGGACTGCAACGGCTGCGGCACGCATGGAGGACGTCTGCCGGGAAATGCAGGCCACCGGCACCTACACCCACACGGCGTCCGAACTCGAGTGGGCGGGTCGCGTGGCGTGGCGGAACAGCACCCGTTGCGTCGGGCGCCTCTTCTGGAAATCCCTGCGGGTCATCGACGCCCGGGAGGCGATCACCCCGGAACAGCAGGAAAAGGCGATCCGGCGACACCTTCGTCTGGCGACCCACGACGGGGCGATTCGGCCAGTGATGACCGTTTTCCCACCCGAGAAAACCGGCAGACCTGGGCCTCGGATCCGAAACCATCAGCTCATCCAGTACGCCTGGTGGGAGGATCTTGGCGTCGGCGACCGGGCAAACGCCGAACTCACCCGCTTCCTGATCGGGAAGGGCTGGCAACCGCCGGCAACCCGGGGCGCCTTTGATGTCCTGCCCGTCTGGATCCAGACCCCGGGTGGACCTGGTGTCCTGATTCCCTGGCATCCGGAGGAGGTCCTGCGCGTCGACATCCGTCATGGTCGACATCCGTCACTGGAGCAACTGAACTGGAGCTGGCATGCGGTGCCAGCCCTGAGCGATTTCCGGCTCGAGGCCGGCGGCATCGTCTATCCCACCGCGCTCTTCAATGGCTGGTACATGGGGACCGAGATCGGCGCGCGCAACCTGGTCGATCCCGATCGCTATGACGGGCTCGGCGCCCTCGGTCGCGTCCTGGGGCTCGACCAGTCCCGCGAGGACACCCTGTGGCGAGACGAGGCCCTCGTGGTGTTGAACCAGGCGGTGCTCGAGAGCTTCTCGAAGGCTGGGGTCACCATGATCGACCACCACACCGCCACCACGGATTTCATGAAGTTCTGCGATCGTGAACAACGATCCGGCCGGGAAGTCCAGGCGGACTGGTCTTGGATGATCCCGCCCATCAGCCCCGCCGCCACCGCGGTATGGAACGCCGACTGGCCGAACCGGGAACAGGATCCCCGCCTCGCCCAGAACGCGTCGATGACAGGTCCCTGAACCCCTGTTTCCCCTCCTCCACTCCGCGTTCCATCCATCAGACGCGGGACCCCGGCACGAAAAAGGGGCCGGGCATTGCTGCCCGGCCCCTGTGTTTGGATCAGACCGACCTCAGTTCGAAGCGCGATAGAACCGGACCTGAGACCCAACAGGGATCGTGTACGGGCTGGTCGCACCCGGGACATCCTTGAAGGTCCCAGTCAACGAATCGGCCTCCTGGAGCTTGCCGGTGAAGGTCACCGTCGAGCCTTGGATGCTCACAGCGGGCTTCACCGGAGCATCGCCACGGGGTGCCACGCTAGTTCCGATACGGATGCGCTGGACCGAGTAGTTCGACGGATTCTGCTGGCCCTCGAGATCCGTCCCGAGGAACCCGTTCCCGCCGTACGCATTGTTCGGCGGCGCGCCGGATCCGGTGTCGCTCATCGTGGAGAACCCGAAGATCAGCTGACTGCTCAGCGGCAGCGCCTTCGGCCCGTCCAGCAGCGCCCACTCACGGCCGTCGTACGAGACGAAGAACGTGAAGTCGTTGCCGGCGCGCTTGATACGGAGCCACCGCGAGGACAACGGCGAGCTCTCCGGATCCGGAGTGCCCGCGGCGTCGATCGCGCGCTGGTCGAGGTCGTAGCCCTTGATGCCACCGATCGGCGTGGTCCAGGCGAAGCCCGGGTTGCCGTTGCCGTATCCCGCACCCGGCTCCTCGCGGAAGAGCGGGATGCCGGCACGGTTCGGGGCCGACCCCTCGATGTACGTGGTGTTGGCCACCATCGCCACCTTGGTGCCGTCCTGCGTATACTGCTGACCCGGGAGATACTCCGCCTCACGGAGCATCAGGCCGGAGTTGGCCCATGCCGCGGTGTTGGCCGGACGATCGTTGCGGCTGACCTCCACCGTGACCTCGAAGTCGCCTACAAGCGGCACGCCGCTGACGTAGTGGACATAGTCGCCGGGGTTCCAGGCATTGGAACCGCCGCCGATGATCTCGATCTCGGTCTCCGTGGAGCCGGAGGCCACAGCAACCGCCTGGCCGATCCGGTACGGATCGTCACCCGCGGTCCGGACATCCGGATTGCCGCTCTGGATGAGGCCGATGTCGGTCGACTTCCAGGCCGACGAGCGGCCGGTGACCTTCGATCCGGCCGGCAGCTGGTTGCCGGCTGCATCGGTCACGTTGTTGACCGTGACGTCGAACGTGTCGGCGGTGAGGCCATTGACGGTGAGGTACACCGAATCGCCACCGATGCCGCCCTGGACGGCGGTCACGGTGCCCTGGCTGATCGAATAGTTTGCCGCCACCAGCGCGCCCGAAGAGGCGACCGGCTCGGAGAACTTCACGCCGACGACCTTCTTGCCCATGGTCGCGGCCGAAACCAGTGACGGGGCGACGTTGTCGTTCAGGACCGTCTTGCCGTAGTTCGAGAACCCAACCGTGGCCAGGTTCTTGCCACCGGTCTGGTCCGCGGAGTTATAGCTCGCGGAGAACGCGTAGGCGCCCACCAGGAGCTTCTCAGGCCACTCCTGCCAGCGCTGGCCAACGAGGGCCCAGCTGCTGCCATCGGTGCCGACATAGGCGGCGAACCAGTTGCCGACACGACGCAACCGGATCCACTGGCTCGGTAGGGTCTTGTCGACTCCGCCGTAGGACCGGCCGAACGAGGTGTAGTTCTGGGCGGCAGCAGCCCGGCCAATCGCGCGAACCTCGTTCACACCCTTGGGATTGCCCACGTTGACCAGGAACGACGGGCTCAGGGCGTTGAGTGCCCATCGTGCCTGCAGTCCGCCGGACGCCCAGGCATCGACCGGATCCGTCACCGGACCGCTGGTCACGCTGGTCACCTTGGTGCTGATGTCGAAGTCGCCCAGGATCTCCTCATACGCGAACTGCTGAACGTCGCCTGGCTGGTCGACGTTCGATGCGGCCGCCCAGGCCACGAGTCCAGGTCCGGCCACGGTCATCGACCCCGGCCCACCGAAGGTCACTGAACCGGCCGGCAGCTCCACCGGCAGGGCTTCGGTCGGCTTGATCAGGGCGGTCTTGAGGGCATCACCGACAGTGGCCGCGGTGTAATGGGCCTTCGCCTGGGCCGCCGTGAGGGCCTTGTTGTAGACGGCCACTTCATCGATGGAACCGGTGAAGTTGTCCGCCCAACCCTCGCCGGTCGACCCGATCGCCCAGTCGCCATCGGGGACGGCGACCGCACCCACGGCATCCGCCTGGCTGGCGACCTGGGTTCCATTGCGGTAGAGGCGCCAGGTGGTGCCGTCATAGACACCCACCAGGTGGATCCAGTTGCCGGAGCCGAGGTCGGACCCCACAGGAGCCCGGACTCCGTGGAAGCCGGCGCTATCGGTGGAGCCGAGGACATACTCGGAGCCGTTCTCGATGCGGAGGGAAACCTCGTTGGGGCTCAGGAGTGAGCCGGCAAGGGTGATGCCCGCCTCGCCGGGGGAGGCGAAGTCGGACTGGAGGGCCGGACCATGGGAGAGGATGCGCGCGACAGCCCCCTGGGCGGCATCCGGCTTGACCCAGGCCTCGAGACTGATCTGACCCGAGAAGTTGAGGGAAGCAGGGTTGTTGAGGGAGACGAAGTTGCGATCGGTGATGGGCACCGCGGCATTTTCGCCCGTGAAGCCAGGCCCAGTGACGCCTGGGGCGGTATTCGCGCCATTCACCATGACACCCTCTGCGAGGGACCCAACGAAGCCGCTGTTGCCGGCAGAGGCGCTGGCCGGCTCATTGAACCGGAGATAGAGCGGCGGCAGGGTGACACGCTCCTTGGTCTGGTCGGGCGAGTTGTTCGCATCGAACCCAGCGGTGTAGACGAGGGACTCGTAGGGCTTTGCCGGGTTGCGGGTCTTGCCAGCCTCATAGTGGGCCGCGATTTGCTCGGGCTTGAGGACGTAGTTGTTGTAGAACGCTATCTCGTCGATGCCTCCCTCGAAGGGGTTCGAGCCGATGCCGGAGGCCAGGTTGTAGGCACCGATGCCGAGATCGGCGGGGACGCCCACGGGCTTGCCCTGCCCTTCCTCGGGAACGGCCCGGTTGGCGGCGTAGAGGGCGTTCTCATTGCGGGCGACCTGCTTGCCATCGACATAGGCGGTCAGGATGCCCTGATACTGATGGTTTCCATTGCCGCCGGTATCGCCGTTGTCGACCTGGGGTTCCCAGGTGACGACGAGGTGCTGCCAACGGCCGACCTCATAGTTGGTGTCCGTCAAGACATCCTGGCCGGAGGTTCCGTTGCCACTGTACATCCGGAAATTCCAACCGAGGCCCTCCGATGCGGGATAGGTCTCGTTCGGATTGCGCTGGAAGATGACCCATCCGGTTCGGCTGGTGCCGCTGGGACCCACCATGCGGTTGTTGATGGGGCATTGTCCGCCCTGCTTGTCGCGCGTGGGCTTGAGCCAGGTCTCGAAGGTGAACGGAACGCTGGAATCCGGGTTGAAGCCCTCGTTGAAAGGGATCGAGGCGGAGGCGTAGCCGTTGCGGCTGTGGTAGATCACGGTCGTATCCCCGGAGTCACCGGCGAGGGCACCCGGGGCACCCGGGCGGATCTCGGAGGTGTAGGTGCCATTGCCGGCGGCCCGGAGGTCACCGACGTTCACAAGGCCTTCGGCCCCGGGAGCCAACTCACCAAGGCGGAGGTAGACGCTGGGGTTGTCAGACTTGACCAGCGTGGGATAGGCGGTGGTCCTACCGGCGTTGGTCGCGTTCTGGTAGTGCGCCTTGATCTGCGCGGCGGAGAGCTTCGTCGGGTAGAAGGCGAACTCGTCGACGGCTCCGAACCACGGGTTGAGACTGCCGTTGGCGTTGTTGTAGTTGCCGAGCGCCAGCATGGGCTGGCCATTGATCGCCTGATCGGTCGGGTGGTCATCGGTCACCGGCGCATAGGCCGGCTTGCTGTCGTTGGTCCACTCGGCGGTGTTGGCCAGCTCACCATCGATGTACATCGACAGCTTGGTCCCCACACCCGCATTGGCGACGGGCTCATAGACCACCACCATGTGGGTCCATTTACCGAGGACGAACGGCAGCCCGCTGGTGACCTCGAGCGCCGTGCTCGTGTCGACACCCGAGTACATGCGGAAGTTCCAGCCGATGGCGCCCTCGCCGCTGGTGTTGTCGGCACTCGGACGGCGCTGGAACATCACCCAACCCTGGCGCGGTCCGCCCTGGGTCCACCGGTTGGCAATCGGGGACATGCCACTGCCCGACTGGTCAGACGAGGGAAGAAACCAGGCCTCGACCGTGAACGGCTGGTCAGCAGGACGGTTGATCTCCCGATTGAACGGAATCTCGGTGCGGGTGGTAAAATCGAAGAATGAGGCCCTGTTGGGGTCGCCAACGATGGCGCCCGGGATCGACCGTACAACGCCGGTGGGCAGGTCATTGGTGGCATTTGCGGCCGCTCCAAGGCTTCCGCTGTTGACGTTGATGGCCGACCGGGCCTGGGAATCATTCAGGCGGTAGTAGGCTGCTGGACCGTCGGACAGGACGGTGGACGGGTAGTCCGCGCGTCCGTCGACACATGCGAGCGACAACGCTGTCGCCGCCATGAGGAACGATGGTTTTTTCATATTGAGGAAACATCATCTGTAAACGAATCCTTCCCGACCCAGGGAAGGCACGCTTTCGGGATTAGCGATCAACGTCGACAGATGGATGGCAAAGTCAATCCCACACCCTCCCAGCACAGCGCGGGAATCCATCAGGCATGTCGCCTTGGAAACCGGATTCCATCTGCAGGATCAGCCACGGATGCCTCCTGACCGGGCCTGCGCGGGAGGCTCCCGGCGCGGGCCAAGGGTGGAGGATCCATCGAAAAGCCCGAATTGCCCCGGAACTGTCATCGTCCAACAACGGAGTTTGAAATCCGCTCCGACCACCGCTTACTCTGCTCCATCACCATGAAGTCCACCCCCGATTCCGCATCTCTCCGCCCCTCCCTTCTGGCCGGGCTGGTCCTCGGCACCCGACTCCTTGCCGCGGATCCCGACTTCCAGAAGGACGTGCTACCCCTGCTCCAGCAGCGGTGCATCGAATGCCACGGAGCTGAGAAACAGAAAGGCAAACTCCGGCTGGACTCCAAGGAGGCGACCTTCAAGGGCGGCAAAGATGGACCGGCGCTGAAGGCCAAGGACTCCGCCGGGAGCGAGATGATCAAGCGCGTTTCCCTGCCCGCCGGGACTGATGATCGGATGCCGCCCGAGGGGGATGGTCTCACGGCCGACCAGATCGCGGTGCTCAAGGCGTGGATCGATGCCGGTGCGGCGTGGCCCGACGGCGTCATCGTCGAGTCCAAGAACAAGCCGAAGGCCCCGGAGGCCCAGGTCCGTCAAGGCCCGCCCCAACCCGCGCTGCCGGAGCTGCCGAAGGAGTTCAAGCCGGCCGCCGGCGAAGCCGCCGCATTGGCAACCCTGGCCAAGACCGGACTCGAGGTCCGCCCCATCGCCCAGAACAGCCCCTGGCGCGAGGCCAATTTCCGACTCGCCGGCACCAACGTCACCGACGCCTCCATTGCCCCGCTGAAGGAGGTCACCTCGTTGGTCGAACTGAACCTCGGCGCGACCCGCGTCACCGACGCCGGCCTGGCCAGCATCGCCAACCTCGGCTACCTGCAGAATCTTCAGGCCCCCCTCACCGGACTCACCGACGCGGGCCTCGCCCGACTCAAGGGTCTGTCCAATCTGGTCAGCATCAACCTCTACGGCACGCAGGTCACCGACGCCGGCCTCGAGACCCTCAAGGGACTGAAACACCTGCGGTCGGTCTACGTCTGGCAGACCAAGGTGACCCCCGAGGGGGCCACGAAGCTCAAGGAAGCCCTGCCGTGGCTCTATGTGAACACGGGCGCCGAGCTGGCGGCCCTCGCGACGAACACTCCTCCGGCAGAAAAGAAGGAGGAGAAGAAATAGAAAAAAGGGGGGCGAAAGCCCCCCTTTCCGTTTCTGGTATGAGCCGAAGTGCGACCGTCGGTCAGAGCGGCTTCACCCGGATGTTCCGATAGTAGACCACGCTCTTAGGGTCGTGGGCCTGGAGCGCCACGGTCCCGGCGTTCAGCTTCCGCTCGAAATCCTTGCCGGGCTTGCGGTCCGACGCCTCCTTGAACTCGTTCACCAGCGTGCCGTTCAGATAGACCCGGATCGTATCACCCTTCACGACGACATGGTGGGTATACCACTCGTTGTCGCGGGTCACACCCTTGATCTTGTCCTCACGGACATCCTGCACCGCATAGACGCTGCCGGACTTCCGCCAGTCACCCTGGGTCTGGTTGACCTGGGTCTCATACCCGCCCCAAGGCCACCCGGTGTCCTGGTACTTGGTGTGGATGTAGACGCCGCCGTTCGATCCGGGCTCGGTCTTGATGTCGATCTTGAGCTCGAAGTCTTTGAACGGCTGGAGCGGCCCGACGTAGAAGTTGTGGCTCCGGGGGCCCTGGGCGCGGAACCCGCCCTCGGCGAGGGTCCAGGCCTGGGGATTTTCATTCACCTTCCAGCCGTTCCAGGTGCCGTCGGAGATCCGGATGAATCCCTCGGCGTCCTTCGAGCCGATGCCGGACTTGGGGGTGGAGGAGGTGGAACAGCCGGCGAGCAGGACCGCCAGCGCGAGAATGGGACCGGTTTTCATTGAAGCCGCGGCTTGATACGCGTCCACCGGCGCGGCCGCAAGGAAACACCCGCTGGGATCCCGATTGCCACACCTCCGATCCCCACGGACACTGAGGTCACCGATGCCGTGGAGGACGTTTCCCGGGACGGACTGCGGACGCACCGATCATGAAGCTGCTGCTCGATACCGAAGCCCAGACGGTCACGCGCACGGATGCCAACGGCACCCGGACCGTGCTGCTCTATTCCGACGAGGCCTTCGACTGGATCTCAGACCACTGGCTGACCGTGGGCTGGAACCAGAAATACTCCTACACGTTCTCGTGGATGGGACGCCCCATCATCCAGCTGCCGGAGGACATGGTTCGAACCCAGGAGGTGCTGCATCGGGTGCAGCCCGACGTGATTGTCGAGACCGGAGTCGCCCACGGTGGGTCGCTGGTCTACTACGCCTCGCTCTGCAAGGTGCTCGGGCGCGGACGCGTCATCGGGGTCGACATCGAGATCCGTCCCCACAATCGGAAGGCCATCGAAGAGCATCCGCTCGCCTCCTACATCAGCCTGATCGAGGGCAGCTCCACCGATCCCGGGACGGTGGCGCAGGTCCAGAGCCGGATCCAACCCGGGGAGGGCGTCCTCGTGCTGCTGGATTCCAATCACACCCGGGACCACGTCCTGGCCGAACTGGAGGCCTATCACCGGCTCGTCTCCCCGGGGTCCTACATCGTGGCGACCGACGGCATCATGCGGGATCTGACCCAGGCTCCCCGGGGCAACCCGGAGTGGTCGTGGGACAATCCGACCGAGGCCGCCGCGGAGTTCGCCCGGAACCATCCGGAATTCGTGCTTGAGCAGCCCGTGTGGCCGTTCAACGAGAGCGGCCTCCGGCGCAATCTCACGCACTGGCCCGGGGCATGGCTGAGGCGGCGCGAGGGTTGAGCCTCCCCGCAGAGGGGACCTTTGGGCCCGTTCCGCAGGACACTGCGGCACCCAGCAGGGATTCCCAATCGGGGATCGCTTGGGTCAAATTTCCAGGCCAAGGCTGGCACTCCCCGCGGCTTTGGGTGACATTCCTCACCATGAACTCCCTCGTCCGCATCCCCAGCCTAGGTCTCGTACTGGCCGCTCTTCTTTTCAACGGCCAAGCCGCTGAACCGGCCTCTGGTTCCTCACCCACTGCACGGATTGTTGCCGATGACGGTCCCGGCTGGACCGCTTGGACCCTCGACCAGTTCAAGAATGTGAACTGCGCCACCAACACGTGGTCGATGGATGGCGGGGTGATCCGCTGCACCGGCAATCCCGTTGGCGTCATCCGCTCCCATCACTCCATCACCAATCTCGAACTCGTCGTCGAGTGGCGACATCTCCAGTCGGGCGGCAACTCCGGCATCTTCCTGTGGGCGACCGACTCCTCGATCAAGAATCTCGAGGCCGGCAACGGGCGCCTGCCGGAGGGCATCGAGGTGCAGGTACTGGACCATGGCTACACGGCCCAGTATGAGCGCGACCACAAGAAAAAGGCCGACTGGTTCACGACCCACGGGGATGTCTTCCCGACGGGTTCTGCCACCATGAAACCCTTCCCACCGGTGGCCCCGAACGGCCAACGCAGCTTTCCTAGCAAGAACCGCAGCCGGGGCGTCGGCGAGTGGAACCACTATTATGTCCGCGCCCTCAACGGGGAGGTCCGCCTCTGGGTGAATGGCGAGGAGGTATCTGGCGGCTCCCAATGCAAACCCGCCTCGGGATATCTGTGCTTGGAATCCGAAGGGGCTCCGGTCGAATTCCGGAACCTCAAGGTTCGACAGCTGCCCTGAACACGGGGTCGCCCCGTCGTTCGGAGGAATCCCCGGCGGGAATCAGACCGTGAGGATCTCCTTCTCCTTGTGGGCGAGGTGCTGCTCGAGTTTCGCGATGAAGCGATCGGTGAGCTTCTGGACCTCGCCCTCGGCCGTCTCCACCTCGTCCTCCGAGACACCGTCGTTCTTTGCCTTCTTGAGGGCCTCCATGGCCTGACGTCGCTCGTTGCGGACCGCGACCCGGCCGTCTTCGGTCATCTTCTTGCAGAGCTTCACGAACTCCGCCCGGCGCTCGGCGCTCAGATCGGGCAGCACGATGCGGATGAACTTGCCCTGGGTCGCCGGATTGAGCCCGAGGTTGGAGTTCTGGATCGCCTTCTCGATGGCCTTGGTGTTGCCGACATCGAAGGGCTGCACCATCAGCATCCGCGCCTCGGGCGTGCTGATGGTCGCCAGCTCCTTGAGCCGCATGTGGGACCCGTAGGCCTCCACCTGGACATTCTCAATCAGCGAGGGGGAGGCCTTGCCGGTGCGGACGCCCGCGAACTGCTGCACCAGATGCTCCTCGGTCTTGAGCATCTTTTCCTCGGTCTCGAATAGGATCTCGTCGGTCATGGGATGGGGATGGGAAAGGATGAAGGATTACTGAGTCACCAAAGTGCCGACCCGGGCTCCGGAGACGACACGCAGCAGGTTGTGGGGCCGGAAGAAGTCGAAGACGATGATCGGCATCTTGTTGTCCTGGCACAGCGCAAACGCCGCGGCATCCATGACCTTGAGCCGCTTCTCGAGGGCCTCGGTGTAGGTGATCCGCTCGTAGCGCTTTGCGTCCGGATATTTCTTGGGATCCTTGTCGTAGATGCCATCCACCTTGGTGGCCTTGAGGACGACCTCGGCCCCGATCTCGTTGGCCCGGAGGGCCGCGGCGGTGTCGGTCGAGAAGTACGGATTGCCGGTGCCGGCACCGAAGATGAGGACGCGTCCCGTCTCGAGATGGCGCACGGCGCGACGACGGATGAAGGGCTCCGCGATCGCCGTCATGGTGATGGCACTGAGGACGCGGGTCGCGACCTTCTGTTTCTCGAGGGCGTCCTGGAGGGCAAGGGCGTTGATGACCGTCGCCAGCATGCCCATGTAGTCGCCGGTGGCCCGCTCTATGCCCCGCTCGCTGCCCTGGAGCCCCCGGAAGATGTTGCCACCGCCGACGACGATGACCACCTCGACGCCGAGCTTCTGCACCTCGGTGATCTGGGTCGCCATGTCATGCACGGCTTCCGGACAGATGCCTGTACCGGCCTCGCCGCCCAGCGCCTCCCCGCTGAGCTTGATCAGCACACGCTTGTATCGGGGCTTGGTCTTGGCGGAGGAGCGGGGTTTGTTCATTCGGCGCGAGGGGAGTTATCAGAGTCGATCCACCGGGTCAAACCACCCGGCTGGAATCGGGCTGCACGATGCGGATCCCATCACTGGACCGGTCCCGTTCCCTTCACGTCGACGCAGACCACGTCACCCTTGGAGTTCCGGACATAGAGTTTGCCGGCATCCAGGACCGGGGCACTCCAGACCTTGCCGCCCGACACCTGGGCCCGGACGATCTCCTTGTAGGCATCGGGCGCAGCCAAGACGACCACCAGCTCACCCGCTCCAGTGATCCAGAGGAGCTTTCCATCAGCCGCCGCGAGATTGCCCATCGGGGCCTCGGGTGAACTCCACTTCATGGCGCCTGTCTTGACGTCCAGACACCGGAGGTGACCCGGCCGGTCACCGTTGCCGCTGATCCCGTAAAGGTGCCCCCCGATGAGGATCGGTGTCGAAAGCTGGCTGGCGATCTCCTTGGACTGCCAGAGCTTCTGGGCGCCACCAGCGGTCGGACGGAACAACGCCCCCGAAGCACCCGTGCCGGGGCCCTCCAGGAACTTGTATCCGGAGGTCACGAAGAGATCCGTGCCAACCACGATGGGATCCGGCGCATTGACGTCGTACATGGTCTCCCACGGGAAGCGGGAGAGCTCCTTGCCGGTCTTCGGATCGACCACCACGGCCGCCTTGGCGGCGAAGATGGCGAGAGCGGGCTGGCCATTGAAGCGGAAGGCGACTGGCGTCGCGTACCCGGAGGCATCCTTGCCGGAGGACCAGATCGGGCTGCCATCCTTGGCGTTCAGGGCGATGCCATGGGTGCCGGCGTTCAGGAAGACCACGTTCCCCTGCACCAGTGGGGACCCGGCGAAACCCCACTCGGGCTCCTCGACCCCATGCTCCTTCCGGACATTCCGAAGCCAGATCTCCTTCCCTGTCGCCGCATCCAGGCACCGGACCTCGCCCTGCTTGCTGATGAAATACAGACGGCCGGCGGCGATCGTCGGCGTCGCGCTCGGCCCACCCTCGTAATATTTCGGATCGAGCTTCTGCGGATACACCACCTTCCAGACTTCAGCCCCTGTGGTGGCGTCGAAGCAGAAGATCGTATCCTGGTTGTTGGCGTTGCCCACCGTGTAGACCTTGCCAGCGGCCACCGACATCGAGGAGTAGCCAATCCCCACGCTCTTCTTCCACAGCTGCTTCGGCTGTCCGCCGGGCCACGCCCCCAGCCAGTTGCGCTCGGGCGAGATGCCGGTCTGGTCGACACCACGGAACATGGGCCACTCGGCGATCACGACCCCGGCGGTCACGGTGAGGAGGGAGGCAAGGAGAGGGATCTTTCGAATCATGAGCCGACCTTAGTCAGGTCCCCCGGACCGTCAAACCCCGGATCCCAGTCAACGCGCCGGGGTAGATGCGGACAAGAAACACAGGATGTCGCTTGTTTGTCCAAACGCCGGGTCGGAACCTCTCTCAAACCTCAGAACCGCCCAGAGTCCGGCCCCATCCCCTATCGATCGATGTCCCTCATGAAGCCGTCCCTGCTTCCGTTTTCCGCGCTCGCAGTCGCCTTGTTCTTCGCCCGTGGGGCCGACGCCCCGGTCGACTGGCCGGAGTGGCGGGGGCCCGCGGCTCAAGGGCATGCCTCCGCGAAGGGAATTCCGGAGAACTGGAGCGACACCCAGAACATTGCGTGGCGGTGCGACCTGCCGGGTCGGGGCTGGTCGACACCCGTCATGAATGCCGACCAGATCTGGCTGAGCACCGCACTCGAGACCCCAGCCTCACCCGAGGAAGTGGCCCAGCGGACGAAGGTCAACACGGCCGACCAGCCGCTCACCGTGCTCTCGAAGGTCGAGCTCAAGGCCCTCTGTGTCGATCGCCGCACCGGGAAACAGCTCCGGGACATCCCGCTCATCACGGTCGAGGACCCGCAATGGGTTCATGAGCTGAACAGCTATGCCTCACCCTCTCCGGTCCTCGAGCCCGGACGGGCCTACTTTCATTTCGGCACCTTCGGGACGTTCTGCGTCGATGTCGGGACCGGCGGCGTGGTCTGGGCGAACACGAACCTCCACATCATGCACGAGAACGGACCCGGGAGTTCGCCGGTCCTTGTCGGGGACCTGCTGCTGTTCCATCTCGACGGCAGCGATTCGCAATCCATCGCGGCCCTCGACAAGAAGACAGGACGCCCCGTCTGGCGGACCGACCGCTCGGGTAGGATGAATGAGCATCCCCAGCTCAAGAAGTCCTACGCCACGCCCACCCTCACTCAGTGGGGTGGCAAGGCAGCGGTGCTATCGCAGGGCGCCGACTGGATCTATGCCTACGAACCAGGAACGGGGAGGGAACTCTGGAAGGTGCCCTACGGGAACCTCGGGTTCTCGCTGTCGTCGCGGGCCGTGTTGGGCGAGGGACGGGTCTACTTCGCGACCGGGTACTCCCGGTCTGAGGTCCAGGCCGTCCAACTTGGCGGCCCAGACGCCGCTCCGGCCACCGCATGGAAATACGCCAAGGGAGCCCCGACGATGTCGTCGCTGCTTCTGGTGGGGAACGAGCTCTACTTCGTCTCCGACTCCGGCGGCATGCTGACCTGCCTGGACGCCCGCAATGGACATGAGCACTACCGCGAACGTCTGGGCGGCAGTCACAGTGCCTCGCCGCTGTTCGTGGACGGCAAGATCCTCCTGTGTTCCCGGGAAGGGGAAACGTGTGTGGTTGCTCCCGGGACCTCCTTTAAGCTCATCGCGAGAAACCGTCTCCCAGGCAAACTCATGGCCTCACCGATCGCCTCGGGGGATTCGTTGTATCTCCGCACCGACACCGCACTCTACCGGATCCAGGGCGGAAAGTAGCGGGTCTGGAAGACGTCGCGGAAGACTCGGGCCCGATGTGAGGTTGCGTCTTCGTGGCTGCGCGGAGCGCAGCCAGATCCGCAGGGCGCTGCGGATCCCACCGTCGTTTTGCCACACCGATTGACGATGATTGCCCGGGATTCCAATGTACCCATAGGCTCACCGTCATGGACCTCACACTCCGCCCCATCCTCTCCGCGGGCACACTGATTGCAGCACTGCTCACCGGCACGGCCGCTGAACCGGTGCACAAGGCCATCAAGGGGAACGCCGCCCCGACCGCCGCCCGATCCGTGCATCTCGGCTATCCGGCTCCCGAGGGATCCTTGTTCTACACGGAGATGGTCATCGAGCAGTCAGTCCCCGGGAGCTACTTCATGGCCGCCGGATGGAACACCGGCTATTTCGGACTCCAGCAGCTCGGCAAGGCCAACGAAAAGGTCGTCATCTTCTCAGTTTGGGACCCGACGACCGGCGACGATCCGGGTGCGGTGAAGACGGAGGATCGGGTGGAGGTGCTCCATGAGGGTGACGGCGTACGGATCCGACGCTTCGGCGGCGAGGGGACTGGCGGCCAATGCATGGCGCCCTGGCCATGGTCCCTGGGTGAGACAAACCGCTTCCTGCTCCAGGGCGAGGTCCAGGGCAACAAGACCGCCTACACCGCCTGGGTGTCCAAGGGGGGAGCCGACTGGAAGAAGCTCGCCACGTTCCGGACCCGCACCGGCGGGCTGCCACTGAAGGGCTACTATTCGTTCGTCGAGGACTTCCGTCGGGATGGCGCCAGCGTGGGCGAGACCCGCAAAGCCCGCTTTGGCAACGGATGGGTGAAGACCACCTCCGGCGACTGGGTTCCGCTGAACCGCGCCCGTTTCACGGCCTCCGGAGCCGACTGGGAAGCCCGGGACAACATCGATGGTGGCGAATCCGGATCCTGGTTCTTCCTGGGAACCGGTGGGGACATCGCGGCCAGTCACCCTTTGCAGAGCCTGCTGAGGCTGCCACCACCCGTGGCGCTGCCGAAGTTGGACGCTCCCTGAGCGCAGCGGACGACAGGCGGAGCACGTCCTCAGGACCAACGACTGCCTCGAAGGCACCCGCCCCGGTTGGCGGATGGCGCCGCCAAGGTCCGCAGGGCACTGCGGACCCCACCCACGCACGCGGAAGACCAAGCCGACCCGTCAGGCGAACAGCGAACCGGCGGCCTCGTCACAGCCGAGGTTGCGTCCAATCGAGGTGACCTCCTCGAGCCGGCCACCCCGCCAGATCCGGTGCCGATAGAGCGTCGCGAAGCCGTAGTCCGGTGCCGCCCCACCCTGCCCCCCGACCAGTTCGCTGCCGCGCCGCACATTGTCCTGCATCCAGGCCGGCAGGAGCAGGTGGAACGGGTTGCGCCGGACCTCCCCCACATGGAACGACAGGGCCGTGACCTGATCCGCAACCTGTGCCTCCGAGAGCTCGACCATGAGGTTGGGACGCGTCATCTGACCCCAATACTCAGTGTCCACCAGGTGGGTTGTGAAGTGGGCCGGAAGGGTGGCGAGGGCATCCTGGACGAGGAAGTGCACGCCGATGTGGGTGCCGTTCCAGTCGTGCTCATGGGGTACGAAGATGGCCTTTGGGGACTCCCGACGGAGGATGTCGGCAATCACAGCTACCTTGGCCGCCCAGCCGGCAGGGTCCTGCTGACGGGCCTTGGGCGTGATCGCCTCGAGTCCGTTCGGCGCGGTCTGGAGGAGCCCCAACCCCAGGTGGTCGCAGGCATCACGCAGCTCCGACAGCCGAGCGGCCTGACGCTCCCGGTTGCTCCCTTGTGTGACCGCGACGTTGCGGATGGTCCACCCGGATTCCCGCATCAGGCGGACCGCGAGTCCGCCCACGATGCACTCGTCGTCGGGATGCGGGGAGAAGATCAGTCCCACCGGGGCGTTCGGCCCCGCCTGGGGCCGCGGGAGGGGAGGAAATCCTCCGAGCGGATAGTCCTTCCCGGTCCGGAAGAACCGGGCGTATTCGGCGACAAGGTGGGCGTAGGGATTCATGCGGTCGCCCAGCTTCCCCACGAGGGAAACCTCAGGCAAGCACCGGGAGGCTGGCAGCGGCGATGGCCTGGCCGTGACGCTTGTCCTTCTCGTCAGGGGTCACAAACCCAACCCGGGCCGACAGCTCGGGGAATTCGAGATCCAGGACCTCACGGGCCTTCTTCAGGATCAACTCACCGCCGGTGCCGGTGGTCACCCGTCCCAGCACCAGGACGTGGCGCATCGCATAGTACCGGGACCAGTGGGCCAAGGCGTAGCCCAGGAAGACGCCGATTGATTCATAGATCCGGGCCGCACGCGGATCCCCGGCGGCCATGAGGGCCTGCACGTGCTTGAGCCGGTCGGGCAGTCCCAGTGCCGGATCGACCTCGATCCCGGCCGGCGCCAGCAGTCGTCCCACCGCCTGCTGGGAGAAATACTGGGCGCCGCAGCCGACGTCGCCCGACCACTCCTCCTTGGGGGCCGGACGACGGTAGTCCACGGGCACGAAGGCCAGCTCGTTCAGCCACGACGTGATGTTGCCATCGGGCGTGACGAACCCCGCCGCCGTGCTCGTGCCCATGGCGATCCCCAGAACCGCGTTCTGGTTCAGGGCCATGGATCCCGCCAGGGCGGTCACCTCGCCGTCGTTCACCACCTCGAACGGGATGCCGCCCCACTGCCGACGCAACTCGAGGAAGAGATCCTTCACCCGGGACTCGAACAGGTCAGGCGGCACGCCCCGGAACAGCGAGGCCACCTTGACCCGGTTGTTCACGTACACGCCCGCGGCCGAACCCCCGATCGCATCCACCCGCGGCAGGTGGGCTGCAGCCCGGCGCAGCGAGTCCATGATGCCGTCGACGTGGTACTGCGGATCCTTCTGGAAGTAGGGATCCCAGACGATCTCCTCGGAGAAGACCGCCTTGCCGTCGAGCACCGCCGCGACCTTGCGGTCGCTGCCACCGAGATCGAATCCGATGCGGCAGCCATCGAGGTGACGCCCCAGCGGTGCGGTGATGGAGCGTGCCGGAGGCAGACGATCCGGGGATTCGACCCAGACAACCTCGATGGGATGGTCGTAGACCTTACGGCCAATGGTCTCGGAATCGAAACGCCCGTTCGGTGTCCCGGCATAATGCGCCCGGAGCGCATCGGCGATCTCCCTCGGGCCAGCGACCGTGAAGCGCCAACCGCCCCAGCCCCACAGGAGGAACTTCGCGAGGCGCTCCACGAAGAACGCATTCGCCTCGACGGCACCCGGAGCCGTGGGCACGAGCACCTTGAAGGCCTGGTGGAACACGGAGCCATCGGCCTGTTCGAGGGCGACCGTGACCGGAACCGTCGCCTCCCGGAGGAACGCACGCTCCGCCAGCACGGCGGGACGGAACTCGGGATCCAGGGGCGGCAGGATCCTGGGGACGGCCAGGAAACGATCGACGGCACTCATGCGTCCCCGAGGCTGCACTCCCGGCCCCGCCCTGCGCAAGATGGCGCGTCGTCATCTCCAACCGCTCCACTGCGGCGACGGAGACAGAACCCCAGAGGTCTCACTCGATCGCCGCCCGCATCGCGGCAAACCAGTCGGTCCCCGCCTCGCTCGACACCGGATTGATGCCCGCCGTCTCGGCATCCTCGACACACTCCGGCGGCAGCTCCTTCAGGAAGGGCGAGGGATGACACGGCAGGACCTGGCCATAGCGCTTGCGTCCTCCGCAGTGGGAGATCCGAAGCGTCCGCTGGGCGCGTGTGATGGCCACGTAGAACAGGCGTCGTTCCTCGTCGAGGGTGCCTTCCAGCTTCGACCGCGAGTGGGGAAGCAGACCGTCCTCCACTCCGACGATCTGGACGTGTGGGAATTCCAACCCCTTCGCTGCATGCATGGTGATCAGGGTCACCTGATCGCCGGTCTCCTTGTCCTCGGCCCGCTCCTGGTCGAGGGAGAGCTGCTCCAGGAATTCCGCCACCCGCTCAGCGGGGTGACGGGTGAGACGGCGCCGCGGCGGCGGAAGGGGTACGGCTGGTGCCGGAGCCAGCACCACCTCGTCGGTGGCGGGTGTCGGTACGGACGCCTCGACGGGCCGAGCCACGGCTGCGATGCCGTTGGGATCATCGAGGTCATCCAGCAGTTCCCAGACATTCCGCCAGCGCGCCTCGGAGGCCTCGAGGGTCTTCTCGCTGCGGGTCAATTCCGCACGGTAGTCGATCGACCGGAGCCAGTCCTCGGCCCAGTTCCCGAGACAGACCGGATCCTTCGACTCAAGGACCGCACGCGTCTCCTCGATGAACGCGATAAATGACCGGAGGGCCTCCACCGTGCGGGGCTGGAACCGCTCCTGGACATCGGTGTGCCGCATCGCGGTGAAGACGCTGCTCCTTCGCTCCTGGCTTGCGGCCAGCAGCCGTTCCATCGTCACGTCACTAAGCCCCCGGGCCGGGGTGTTGGCGATCCGCAGCAGGGCGACGTCGTCGTGCGGATTCAGGAACGTCTTCAGATAAGCGAGGAAGTCCCGGATCTCCCGTCGGTCGAAGAAGCTCTGTCCCCCGATCAGCCGGTACCGGATCTTGGACTGGCGGAGGGCGGACTCGAGGAGCCGGGACTGGATGTTGGTGCGGAACAGAATCGCCTGGTCGCCCCAGGGGATGCGCCGGACCATGCGGTCGTCCTCGATGTTCTGGGCCACCGTCTTGGACTCCTCCTCATCGGTGTCGAAACACTGGAGCAGGATCTTCTCTCCCTCCCCCTTGGACGACCACAGCTGCTTGCCACGACGTCGGGCGTTGTTGCGGATCACACCGTTGGCCGCCTTGAGGATCACGTTGGTGGACCGGTAGTTCTGCTCCAGCTTCACCACCTTCACCTCGGGAAAATGCTTCTCGAGGTCCAGTAGGTTGGCGACCTCGGCACTGCGCCAGCCGTAGATGGACTGGTCGTCATCACCCACGACACAGAGGTTCCGGGAGTCCCGGGTCAGGGCATGCACGAGCTCGAACTGCGCGGCATTGGTGTCCTGGTACTCATCCACCATGACATACCGGAACCGTTCCCGACATGCCTCGAGGGCCTCGGGGTGCTCCTTGAAGAGGCGCAGCACCAGCAGGATGAGGTCGTCGAAGTCCACGGCATTGCAGGCGTGGAGAGCGGACTGGTAGCGGGAGAGCACATGTTCCGCGAGTGCTCGGACCTCGGGATCCTCGAACACGGACGCCCGACTCCCACCGCCACGAAACCGGGACAGCAGGCCGAGGATGGCGTGCGGATCGCTCTTCACCTTTCCCTCGTGGATGGAGGACAGGATCTTCTTGATGGCTCCGATCTGATCGGACTCGTCGTAGATCACGAAGTTCCGCTTGTAGCCGAGCTTCTCGATGTGCTGGCGGAGGATCCGGACGCAGAGGGAGTGGAAGGTGCAGACCGTCGGACGCTCCGGAGTCTCACCGTCGGAGTCGCGACGGGACCGACGCGGCAGCATTTCGTTCACCCGCTCCTGCATCTCCTTGGCGGCCGTGTTGGTGAAGGTGACGGCCAGGATCTTCCCGGGGGAGATGCCCCGTTCGATCATGTGGACGATCCGGCAGGTGATCACCCGCGTCTTGCCCGTCCCGGCCCCGGCGAGGATCAGCACCGGGCCCCGGACGGTCGACACCGCCTGCTGCTGCTCCGGGTTGAGGGCGTCGATGTTGAACACGGGCCGCGGAGCATGGCGCGACGACCGCGCCGGGCAAGTCCAAGTCCCTCGCAGAACTTCGGCAGGGACACGTGGCCCACAAAGGTCCCACCTGGCCCAGCGTATTCCTCGCAGGAATATCTTCGGTAACCCCAGCCAAACCGGGCGCCGAAATATGGTTTTCAGACCCCGCACCGTTGCCACCCCATCCGAGGACCCGTAGGTTCGTGGGCCGCTATGGAGTCAATCCTCAGCTTTGTGTACGTGGCCGTGATGGTGGTGCTGCTCTTCGGGGCCAGCATCTTTGTGCACGAGTACGGCCATTACTGGATGGCCCTCAGGCGCGGGATGAAGGTGGAGGGCTTCGCCATCGGGTTCGGACCGAAGATCTTCTCCTGGATGCGCGATGGCGTGGAATGGTCCATCCGGTGGATCCCTGCGGGTGGCTTCGTGAAGCTGCCGCAGATGATCACCTCGGAGGCGATCGAGGGGAAGGCGGCTCCCGACATCCCGCATGCCCCTCCCTTCTCCCGAATCCTCGTCTCGATCGCCGGTCCCGCGATGAACATCGCCTTCGCCCTCGCCATCGCGTGCGTCATCTGGGCCATCGGTATCCCCGTCCGGGTCAATCCGCCCATCATCGGACCCGTCGACCCCCAATCCACCGAGGCCGCCCGTGGGGTGCGCAGCGGGGACCGGATTGTGGAGGTGAACGGGCACAAGGTGCGGTCCTGGCAGGACATCAACCTCGAGGTCATCACGGCTCTCACCAACGTGGTCCCCGTGACCCTCGAGCGGTCCGGTCAGCGTCTGACCGTCAGCCTCCCCACCAAGCGGTCCGAGACACTGGGGCTGAAGTGGCTCGACCTCGAGCCCCAGGAACGCCCCATTGTCGGTCTCGTCCAGCCCGGCATGCCTGCCGAGAAGATCGGACTCAAACTCGGGGACAAGTTCCTATCCTTTGACGGTGTCTACGTCCTCAACCAGGAGCAGCTCAGCGACGTCATCAACAAGGGCAAGGGGCGTCCCTGCGAGGTGGTCGTCGAGCGCGACGGCACCAAGCTGAACCTGACGGTCACCCCGGTCTACGACCCGGAGACGCAGCGCGGGCGCATCGGCATCGGGTTCGCCGGTGGCCACTACGAGGTCCAGCGTCCAGGCCCCAACCCGATCGAGCAGTTTGGCGACGTCCTGCGACTCATGGGCAAGACGTTCAACGCCCTGTTCCATTCCAAGGAGACCGGCGTCAGCGCGAAGGACATGAGCGGACCCGTCGGCATCCTGGGCAAGCTGTGGCTTGACGTGCACACCGACCTCCGACTGGCCCTCGGGTTCCTGGTGACGCTCAACATCAACCTCGCCCTGATGAACCTCCTGCCGATCCCGGTCCTCGATGGTGGCCACATCATGATGGCGCTCTATGAACTCGTCTCACGACGACGGGTCGGCGCACGGTTCCAGGAGATCGTCACCGCCGGCTTTGCCGTGGTGCTGTTGTCGTTCATGGCCTTCGTGACCTACTACGACCTTCATCGGGCTCCGATCTTCCGTCAGATGCTCAAGCAGAAGAGCGTCATCGAGTCCCCGGCCAAGGGGACGGCGCCGGATTCCTCGACCCCGACACCCATCAAGCGCTGATGCGGATCCGGTGTCCGGTCAGGCTGGTTACTGGACGATGAAACCCATCAATGTGGCGGCGAAAGCCCCAGCTTAGGCGCACCCTTCTCAGGGGAGCCGTTAACAACGGGGATGCAGCTGCGGGCGCAGCCCAACCCCTTTCGACGCTTCCCATCGCGTCGTTTCGCCATACCCTCGCGGCCACGTTCGATGAACTACTGCGCCTCCCCCTGGTCGTTCCACAGACGCCCCACCCGCGAGGTCACCGTAGGCGACCCCTCCCGTGGAGGCGTCGCCATGGGTGGAAACCATCCGGTCGTCCGTCAGTCCATGCTGACCTGCGACACGATGAACACCGCCGAGTGCGTGCGCCAGACCCTCGAGCTCGTCGCCGTCGGCTGCCAGATCGTCCGCATCACCGCACCCACGGTGAAGGATGCCGCCAACCTCGAGAACATCGTCCGGGAACTCCGCGCGGTCGGCTGCCACGTTCCCATCGTGGCCGACATCCACTTCAAGCCCGAGGCCGCCATGGAGGCCGTGAAGTGGGTGGAGAAGGTCCGCATCAACCCTGGCAACTATGCCGACTCGAAGAAGTTCGCGATCAAGGAGTACACCGATGACGCCTACACGGCTGAGCTGCTTCGCATCGAGGAGAAGTTCACCCCTCTCGTGATCGAGGCGAAGCGACTGGGTCGCGCCCTGCGCATCGGCACCAACCATGGGTCGCTGTCGGATCGCATCATGAACCGGTACGGCGACACCCCTCTGGGAATGGTGGAGAGTGCCCTGGAGTTCGCCCAGATCTGCCGGAAGCATGACTTCCACAACTTCGTGTTCTCGATGAAGTCATCGAACCCGAAGGTGATGATCGAGTGCTACCGCCTCCTGGCAGCCCGACTCGAACAGGAGGGTCCGGACTGGAACTACCCGCTGCATCTCGGGGTGACCGAAGCCGGCGAGGGCGAGGACGGTCGCATCAAGTCCGCCATCGGCATCGGCTCCCTGCTGTGCGACGGCATCGGCGACACCATCCGGGTCTCGCTCACCGAGGACAGCCCCCGAGAGATCGCCGTCTGCAACGATCTCCTGGCCCAGATCCCGCGGCTCACCCGGACAAAACCCGCCGTGGATGGTCTCCGCCTGCCATGGGATCCGTTCGTCTACCGTCGTCGTGACACCGCGAGCGCCTCGCTCGGGTCGACGACCTGCGGTGGGGAATCCGTCGTGCGGGTTGTCGTCACGCACGCGACCCATGACAAAGTCGCGCCGTTGATCTCACCGAAGAGCGATGTGAGGCCCGAGGGGATCCACGAGGATCTGAACCTGCTGGAACTCGATCCCCGTTCCCCGCTGGCGCCGGAGACGATTGGTTGTGACACGCAGCTGGTCACGGTGAAGGACGGCATCGATCTCCCACCCATCCAGGCCTTCCGTCTGCTGGCCGTGCGACTCCACGAGCTGGGGCGCCGCAACCCGATCCTTCTGAAGGATTGTCTGTCGTTTGAACCGGTGCCGCTCACCCCGGAGGTCGCCCTGCTCCGGGCCGCGGTGAACCTCGGGTCACTCCTCGCCGACGGCTTCGGCGACGCGATCCTCGTCCGCGGGGAGCCCGGCGCCGGCCAATCGCTGCGTCTGGCCTACAACATCCTCCAGGCCGCGGGGTGCCGGTCGTTCAAGACCGACTACGTCGCCTGCCCCAGCTGTGGACGGACCCTGTTCAACCTCCAGACCGTCACGGCTCGTATCAAGGCCCGCACCGACCACCTCAAGGGCGTGAAGATCGCCATCATGGGATGCATCGTGAACGGCCCGGGTGAGATGGCCGACGCGGATTTCGGCTACGTCGGCGGTGCCCCCAACAAGATCAACCTCTACGTCGGCAAGAAGCCGGTGAAATTCAACATCCCCGAGGCCGAGGCCGTGGAACGGCTGGTCGACCTCATCAAGGAACACGGCAAGTGGGTGGAGCCGGAGGCGGCCTGAGCGGGACCCCTGCAGGGGGACCCACGCCGAGACGCCAAGGCGCGGAGAAACGAGAGAACGGGCAGGAACAGAGACGGGCGGGATGCCGCCGTCTCGTGTTCCCACGCCTCGCCGCTCAACCCTCCACGTCCTTCGGTTCCGGCAGCCACCGGGTCAGCACCACGCCGATCAGCGCATAGACGGCAGCCACACCGGCACCGACCACGGCGATCTTCACCGGGTCGGGAGGACGCGACGCGGAAAGGGTGATCGTCAGCCACGCGGCCGCAGTCCCCAGGACACGGCCCCCGATGTTCGCCGCGAAGCTCTCGCCAGTGCCACGGAGGTGGACCGGGAACACGAGGGGGATGTAGTTCCCCCAGAAGCTGAACTGGGCAACGGTGAGGAAGCCGGCGATGAAGATGCCGATCTGGATCATCTGGAGGCTGTCCGCCTGGGACAGGGATCCGGAGATCCACCAGAACAGCAGCGGAACATAGAGCAGCGCCGGAACCTGGAACACCCGGAGGAGGGTGCGTCGGCTCAGGATCCGGACCGCCAACACCGCAAGCGCCATGCGCCCGAACAACCCGCCGATCTCCTGCCACAGCGTCACCTTGGCCACGGCCTCGTCGGTGGCATTGCCGCTGATCTGCCGCAGTCGTCGCGCGTCCGGGGCTGGCTTGCCAGAGGCCTGGGCCTCGGCCACCGCCACATCCTGAGCGGCCTTGGCCTTCGCACGGATTGCGGCATGCCCCTGGGGTCCGCCCAGGATCTGCGGGAGTTGCTGGATCGCGCCAAAGGCGATGCCGTAGCTCGCGGCGAAGACCAGGGTGGTCAGGACCGTGGTCCGGATCAGGGCGGGGCTGAACAGCTCGGCCAGGCTGGGGCGTCGGAGCTCGCCCGATGCCTTCTTGCGGGCCCAGACCGGTGATTCAGGCAGGAACGGACGGATCAGAATCAGGGGCAGAGCGGGGATGACCCCGGAGATGAGGGTATAGCGCCAGGCCTCGTGGTTGCCGTGAATGGCAGGGAGGTCGAGCGCAAGCCTGGCCGCCAGCACGTTGGCGCCGCCGACCAGCAGCCCGCCGATGGATGAGAAGGCCTGGGTGTATCCCAACACCCGCTCCCGCTGGGCCGGGTTCGCGAACAGTTCCGCCAACCACGCGACGGCCGCCACGAACTCCACGCAGACGCCAATGAAGACTCCGCAGCGGAGCACGAGCAGCTGCGGCAGCGAGGTCGCAAAACCCGCGGCACAAGCCGAGAACGCATAGAGGAGGATGCTGAACGTGAGCACCCGTCGGCGCCCCAACAGATCGGTCAGGTATCCACCCAGCAGACCGAACACGCCTCCCGCGATCGCAGGCACAAAGAACAGGGTCCTGGCCCACCGGACATACTGGTCCCCACCCGGGGCCCATAGCTGGGCCGCATCCGCCTTGGCCATGCCACCCTGGACCAGTGCCTCAACCATGGGGGCGCTCAATGCCGCGATGGCCGGCTTCACGATCAGCGGAAGCATCAGCAGCTCATAGATGTCGAAGGCAAATCCGATGGCGGCGATCGCACAGATCAGCCATTCGGTCATGCCCAGCCTCACAGGCTGCGATCCAGTGGAGTTCATACGTACGCGTAGAAAATCGGTTCACCTGTCTCGACGCAATGCCGCAGACGGATCGGAGAGGTGTCTCCTTCCCTCGTCTTTTCTCCGCGTCGCCATGCGAGACCCCCCCATCCTCCACATTCCCCGGGGCCAGGCTTGGGATCACAGCTCGACCCAGATCGGCATCCCCACCCAGGCCATGCGGCGGAGGTAGTCGGCGTTCCAGTTGGCGAGGCGGAAGCAGCCATGGCTCTCGGTTCGCCCCACCATCTCGGGCACCGGCGTCCCGTGGATTCCATAGCCCGCGCGGCTGAGCCCAATCCAAGCGACCCCCACCGGATTGTTGGGTCCCGCGGGGAGGACCAGTCGACGCCCGAGTGTCCGAGCTTCCTCCGATTCCGGGAACACGGACGGATTGAAGGTGTAGTTCGGGTTCCTGACCACCGATGCGACTTCGAGTTCACCGACCGGACGCCGTTCGGCGATCCGCCCGATGCTGCACGGGAAATGGGCGAGAAGGTTTCCGTCGGCGTCAAACACCCGGAGATGCCGGTGCTCGAGGCTGATGCGCGCCAACGCCGCCCTCCGGGCCGGTGGGTAGACCGAGTTGGGGACGACAACCTCCTGGCCGGGCTGAAGCGCCGACCAGTCCACTCCAGGATTCAGTCGCCTCAGCAGGGTCGGGCTGGCGTGCGACCTTTCAGCAAGGGATTCCAGGACGGTCTCGAAACCCAGGTGCGGTGCCTTGGACTTGCCCAGCCACGTGTCCGGCACCGTGGCCAAGCCCTCGAAGTCCTCAGGCTTCAACACCACCCGACGAAACAGCGGTCGGACAATCCGGAGCTGCTCCTGGGTATCGGGATCAAGCCGACCCGATTCGTCCAACCCCTTGGAATTCTGGAACGCGCGGAGGGCCTGCATCGTCTGATAGCCTCCCACTCCATCGATCGAACCCGAACTGATTCCGAAGCATGAGAGAACGATCTGGGCCTCCAGGATGTTCGTTGGAGGTCGGTCCGGGATCGCGGACAGGAGCTCCGGGGAAATGACGGGCCCCGCGGGGGCCACGGACGTGGGGGTGCCAGAGGGCAGGACGGGAGGGTTCGAGGAGCCTGTGGGGGCAGAAGGAGGCGGGGTGACCGGGACCGGTCGGGACACCGCAGGGGGAACCGTCGGGGTCACGGATACAGTCGGTCCCGGGACCGGGGCTGGGGAACCGCCTTGGGCTGGAAACGGTTGGGTCGGCACCCTGACAACCGGGCCGTTGGAGACCCCGGAGGCGCTGTTTGAACCGGTCGCGACACCCGTCCGAGGCGGGCGCCTGAGGAACCCGAAGACCCCGAGTCCGAGCAGCAACATCAGGACAAGTCCGCCCAGGAGAACGGCCAGACGGCCCTGCCCCCCACTGTCCCGCGCTCGAACCGGTCGACGTCCCATACGTCCGGCCTCAGACGTCGATGATGGGGCCCGATCCATCAGGACCGTCGGACCCATCCCTTGGTCCGCGACGCCGGGGGCCACCCCGCTTGAACTCCACCCTCGGCCCCTTGCCCAGCAGCGCGTTGACGCACATCGACGTGATGCTGATCACCAACCCGCCCCAGAAGGCGTCCCAGAAGCCACCCACCCGGAACCCCGTCACCAGATCGGCCACGAGAAGCAGCAGCAGGGCGTTCACCACCGGCACGAACAGACCCAGGGTCAGGATGAGGAACGGAAGCGACAAGAGCAGGAGGATCGGGCGGACAAACGCGTTGAGGAACCCCAGCACCAGGGAAGCCAGGATGAGGGAGCCGGCATCGCGGTAGGAGATCCCGGGGACGACCCAGGCCGCGACGAGGACAGCCAGCGTCGTGATCACCCACCGCTGCAGGAAGCTGAGGAACGTCACCGGCATCGGACGCTCAGGCTACAGGCCCGAGCGGGCTCAGGTGAAGCGGTTTGGCAGGACGCATGCCACACGCACACGCCCGGTCACGAGGCGACGGGAAGGCGCCGCAGGAAGTCCCGGCAGGCATCGGCGACATCCGGGGTCCGGAGGATGGCGGACACGACACAGATCCGGGTCGCGCCGGCATCAAGCACGGCATCGAGGTTCCCCAGCGTGATGCCACCGATCGCGAACCATGGGATCGACACATTCGCCGCGGCCCAACGGACATAATCCAGCGTGACTGCCGGTCGACCGGGCTTGGTGGCGGTGGCAAAGACGGGTCCCACGGCAATGTAGTCGGGCCCAGCCTCGACCGCCCGAACCGCCTGGTCGGGCGCGTGGGTGCTGAGACCAAATTCGACCCGGGCCTCTGGAGGGAGCAGATCCCTGACCTTCCGATGCCCAGCTTCGACGAAGTCCTCCTGCCCCAGATGACAGACCTCGGCACCGAGAGATTGAGCGATCCGAGGGTGGTCGTTGATCACCAGCCTCACACCGGCGGCCCGGGTGACGGGAAGGATCGACTCCGCCAGCAACTGGACCGCGGATTCCGGCATCCCCTTGGCCCGTACTTGGACCAGGTCGGCCCCGCCCTCGCAGAGACGATGGGCGAGATCTACAGGGTCGCGGCCGTCCAGATACGCGGTGTCGACAAAGGTATACAGCCGACAGGCGGACAGCGGCTTCATGCGAGGGTGGAGTGCCCGCAGGTTGCCTGCGGCAACGAACAACTCAGCGCTTGGTGGTGGTCCGCTCGCGGAGCCACGCGGTATCCGTGCGGTTGGTCGTGCTCGGAACGCCGGAATGCACCGAGTGGAAGTCCCCCTTGAACGTAGGCTTGATGAACTTCGAATCCTGCCACCGGTGTCCCTCGGAATGCCCATCGGCCATCGCGAAGTTGGAGACCAGCCCATGGTAGTTGCCCGGGACGTGGTAGACCCCGGCGGTCCCGGTCATGTTCACCCCAAAGAAGGGTCTGCAGATGCTCTCCGGGTGGATCTCTCCAAAGACAAAGGTCATGCTGGGACTGATCACCTCGCCGGTCCGTTTCGGCACGTTCCAGGTCCGTCCGTCACCCTGCCCGTTGTACGGATCCCCCGTCCAGGCCACGAAGGCGTTCATCGCGTAGTTGCGAGGCACGCGGGTCTTCCGGCCGTTGATCACGACCACATAGCGGTCACCGGGGCAGCGGAAGCTGTTCTTGGACTTGAAGTAGGGGGCGATGAGCGAAAGCTTCTCATTCACGAGACCGTCGGCTGATCCCTCGACCAGATTGCTGCCCTCACGCCCCTCGGCCCACAGCTTCGGGACGTAGTTGGGTGGAGGGGTGACGAGGCTGACATTCGCGTCGCCTGCCCCATTGGGCGCGAAGTTGTCGTTGAAGTCGGTCGCATACAGCAGCGAGGCGGTGATCAGCTGCTTGGTGTTGTTCATGCAGGCAATGCTGTTTGCCTTGGTCTTCGCATTGGCGAGCGCCGGCAGGAGCATTCCGGCGAGGATCGCGATGATGGCGATCACGACCAACAGCTCGATCAAAGTAAACCCGCGCCGGCGAGGCGATTGCAGAGGACGCTTCATGGAGTCCCCGACGCTGACTCCCCAGAACTAGCCCTGCAAGTCCGCAAGCAGGCCCTCCATCTCCGCCAACGGACCCTCATGATGCTGGGACACCGCAAGGTCCCGGGCCCGCTCGAAGGCGGTGATCGCCTCGGCGCGACGCCCCAGCTCCAGGGCACATTTCCCGATCAGAATCTGGACAACCATCCAGTCCGGCTTCTTCCGCAACGCCACCTTGAGATGCTCCTCGGCTTCGCCATGGCGCCCCAGGTCGAAGAGGGCCTTGCCCAGACTGAAGCGGCCCAGCTCATTTTCAGGGAACCGCTCCAACATCTGCCGGTGACGTTCGAGGACATCCATGGATTCTGAGGAGGGGAGAGACGGGCCTACGGCCATCAGGTCAGCGACGGCCCAGACAGATCAGGACAACACCCCAGGAAGCCGCCCGGTGCTGTCGCCAAATCGGGTCTCATGGACACCCATGCGATCCATCATCTCGAGGAACAGATTCGACATCGGTGTGTTCTTGTCCACCCGGACGTGGCGTCCAGACCGGATCGTTCCTCCGCCGCGACCGCACAGAAGGACCGGTAGATCGTGGTGGGCATGGGCATTGCCATCGGCAATCCCGGATCCGTAGACGATCATGCTCTGGTCGAGCAAGGAACCCTCCCCTTCCCGCGTCTCCTTGAGTCGGCGGATGAAATAGGCGAACTGCTCCATGTGGAAGCGGTTGATCTTGGCAATCTTCGTCTTCTTCTCCTCGTCGTTGCCGTGATGCGAGAGGTCATGGTGACCGTCGCTGATGCCGAGATTCGGATACGCCCGGTTGCTTCCGTCATGGGCCATGATGAACGAGGCCACCCGGGTACTGTCATTCTGGAACGCAAGCACCATGAGGTCGTACATCAGACGGACATGCTGCCCGTAGTCCGACGGCATGCCCTCGGGGACTGAGTTGGCGGGCAGGCTGGCGGTCACCTTCTCCGTCTGTTCGATGCGACGCTCCAGGTCCCGGACCGAAGTCAGGTATTCATCGAGCTTCCGCTGGTCCGTCTTCCCCAGCTTCGCGTTGAGACGACGGGCGTCCTCCAGGACGAAATCGAGCACGCTGCGCCGCTGGAGCATCCGACGCGTCCGGGCCTCGGCACTGTCCCGGGGATCCCCCGCAGAGAACAGCCGCTCAAACGCGCGGCGGGGCTTGGTCTCCGGCGGGACCGGAGCGGTCGGAGTCCGCCACGCGATGTTGAACTGGTAGGCGCAGGAATAGCCGGAATCACACGACCCGGAGGACTGGCCCCGGTCGCATCCCAGCTCCAAGGACCGGAACGGGGTCTGGTCGCCGGCCTTGTGGGCAATCACTTGGTCGACCGACACGCCGACACGGATGTCGACCCCGGCGGTCTTCCGGGCCTGCATCCCGGTCAGGAAGGTGGCCGAGGCCCGGGCATGATCCCCAGCCCCGTCGCCGTTGGGACGCGCCTTGTCATGGGCCAGCCCGCTCATCACCAGGACGTCCGATCGCACCGGTTCCAGAGGTTCCAGGATGGAGGGGAGACGGAACTCCGAACCCAGGGCCCCGGGTGTCCAGTCGGCCATGTTGGCCCCGTTGGGCACGTAGATGAAGGCCGCACGGCGTGGCAGGGCACCCACAGTCGTCCCGGAGGACGCCAGCGACGGAAGCACCGGCAGGGCCATCAAGGTCCCCAGACCCTTCAGGAAGGTCCGCCGTGGAAGTGAGGATACGGAGGCCATATTAGTGGTGTACGAATGATCGTACGTTCACGTCCTTTCTACGCAAGCCGTGATCCCGGAATTCACCCGGTCCTGAGTCCAGGCGGTGTCCTGAACGACGTGATCCCTTAAAGACCGAAGGCCTTCTGCATCTGCTCCCGGACCGTCTTGAGACGGGCCACTCCGCCACCCCCAACCTCGGCAGTGGCCCACCCGGCGAAACCGATGTCGGCCAGCGCCTTCTGGACCTGCTTCCACGGCAGGTCGTCGTCGGGACTGGTGATGTCGACGAACGAGTTCTTCGCCCGGCTGAAGCCCTTCACGTCCAGCTTCACACAGCGGCGTCCGAATGACCGGATCCACTCGGCCGGCTGACCGTATTTCCAGTGGTTGCCGATGTCGTAGTACATGCCGACCCAGGGGCTATTGAAGCTGTCGACGAATGCAATGAACTGCTCGGGGCCCTGGTCGGGTGCGCCGTTGTGGTCGTAGAACATCTGGTTCCAGACGTTCTCGATGAGAATGTACTGACCGTAGACGGCGGCCAGCGGAAGCAGCTTCCGCATCTCGGTCCGGGCGCGTTCCTCGACCTCCTTGGCCGTGCCGTCCCCCCCGCTGCCGACGACGATGAGCACTCCGGATCCCCCGGCGCCGTGGGAGACACGGATGCAGTGCTCGATGTTGGCCCGGCTCTGGTTCCGCTCGGTCTCCTTGGCACTGGTCAGGCGCTGGGACCAGTGCGCGTGATTGATGGCGTTGTGGACGAACACTCCCGACTGGCGGACGGCGGCCCGGGCCTGCTCCGGGGTCTGGTTCGCGGCCTCATCGAGGTCGACTCCATCGAAGCCCGCCTCGCCCGCCATGCTCAACCGGTTGGCGAGGGAGAGCTTCTTGTCGCCGTCCTTGTCAGCAATCATGGACAGCTTGCATGAAAGCAGGAGCCTCTTGCCC
>SYEM01000120.1 GCA_005801385.1 Verrucomicrobiales bacterium
GGTGACCGAATCATGTTCGGGGTGCCAGCAGTCATAGTCGGTCACAAGCGCTAGTGTGCTGTAACACATCTCGGCTTCGCGGGCGAGTTTAGCCTCCTGCAAGTTGGTCATCCCGATGACGTCCCATCCCTGCTCGCGGTAAAGATCGCCTGGATCCTCGACCACACCCCGGGCGCCCGTGCGCTGGCCAGGGCGGGTCACCTCGCCTTTGGCACCATCGACACGTGGCTGGTCTGGAAGCTGACGGGCGGCATCCGGCACGTCACCGATGTCTCGAACGCCTCACGCACCCTGCTGCTCAACCTCAAGACCGCACATTGGGATCCCGCGCTGCTGGATCTGTTCCGGATCCCCGGGACGTTGCTTCCGAACGTTGCGGGATCGAGCGAGGTGTATGGCGAGGTGACCACAATTCCGTCGATCAAGGGGGTCCCGATCAGCGGTATCGCCGGAGACCAGCAGGCATCGCTGTTCGGTCAGATGTGTCTCCAACCCGGATCGAGCAAGTGCACCTACGGAACCGGCTGTTTCCTGCTCCAGAACACCGGGACCCACGTCCAGCCCTCCAGGAATCGGCTCCTCACCACCATCGCCTGGCGGCTCGGCTCAGACCCAATCCACTATGCCCAGGAGGGTAGTGTGTTCATCGGAGGCGCCACCATCCAGTGGCTCCGGGACGGATTGGGATTGGTTCGATCGGCCCAGGAGGTCGATTCCCTGGCGCAATCGGTGCCGGACTCCGGCGGGGTGTTCCTGGTACCGGCGTTCGCCGGCCTGGGTGCACCGCACTGGGATGCCTACGCCCGAGGGTTGATGATTGGCATCACCCGCGACACCTCGGCGGCCCACATCGCCCGGGCAGCACTCGAGGGAATCGCCTTCCAGGTTGCGGATCTGCTCGATGCGATGAGGGCCGACACAGGCACGTCGATCCCAGAGTTGAGGGTCGACGGAGGCGCCGCCCGAAGCGAACCCCTCATGCAGATCCAGGCGGATCTTCTGGGTTGTCCCGTGGTGCGTCCCTCGGGCACGGAGACCACCGCGCTGGGCGCCGCCTACCTCGCGGGATTGGCCGTCAGGTACTGGAAATCCCCGGCCTCGATTGCGTCCCAGTGGAAGGTCGATCGCATCTTCAAGCCTCGGATGTCGAAGGATCAGTCCGGAGCGCTCCGAGCCCGGTGGTCCGACGCCCTCGAGCGGGCGAAGGAATGGGAACAGGCTGTGCCCGCGCGGAAGTCGGCCAGCCCCAAGACTTCAAGGAGGGCCCGGGCATGAATCGTCACGAGATGCTGGCCCGGGCCCGGGCGGAATCAGAGCCGTGGAGCCTCATCGTCATCGGCGGCGGAGCCACCGGCGTCGGGGTCGCTCTGGACGCCGCCGCGCGGGGCTATCGAACCCTGTTGCTGGAGCGACACGACTTCGGCAAGGGCACCTCGAGCCGGAGCACCAAACTTGTCCACGGCGGCGTGCGCTATCTCGAGCGGGGCAACGTCTCTCTCGTCATGGAGGCCCTGCGAGAACGCGGCATTCTGCGCCAGAACGCACCCCACCTTGTTAGCGAACTGCGCTTCGTCGTCCCGAGCTACTCCTGGTGGGAGGGACCGTTCTATGGAATTGGCCTCAAGCTCTACCAGAGCCTCTCCGGCCGCTACGGCTTCGGGTCCTCCCACCTGCTCTCCAAGGAAGAGACACTGCAGAGTCTGCCCAATATCAGGACTGAGGGCCTTCATGGTGGTGTCGTCTATTATGATGGCCAGTTCGACGACAGTCGCCTCCTGATCAACCTGGTCGCCACCGCGGCGGAACAAGGCGCCACCCTCCTGAACTATGCGCCGGTCACCGGACTGCTGAAGGACCCGGACGGTCTGGTCACCGGGGTCCAATTCCAGGATCTCGAGTCGGGCCAGACCTTCACCGCACGGGGCAAGGTGATCATCAACGCCACGGGGCCGTTCACCGATGAGGTCCGCCGGCTCGCCGAACCGGCGGTCCAACCCATGATCTCTCCCAGTCAGGGGGTCCACATCGTCCTCGACCGCAGCTTCCTGCCGTCCGACACCGCCATCATGGTCCCGCACACGAGCGACGGACGAGTGATGTTCGCCATCCCGTGGCATGGTCACACCCTCGTTGGCACCACGGACACGCCGATCCCATCGGTCCCGGTCGAGCCGGTCCCGATGGATCAGGAGATTGGGTTCCTCCTGGAGACGGCGGCCCTGTACTTGGAGAAGAAGCCGAACCGGGACGACATCCTGAGCGCCTTTGCCGGGGTGCGGCCGCTGGTCCGATCCGGTGACGGGAAGAACACGGCGGCGTTGTCCCGGGACCACACGATCCACATCGACGCCTCGGGTATGGTCTCCATCTGTGGAGGGAAGTGGACCACCTACCGCAACATGGCGGAGGACTGTGTCAACCAGGCGGCGGTCCTGGCGCGTCTGACGGAACGCCCCAGTGTCACGCGACATCTCAACATCCACGGGTACCACCAGCATGCGGAGCGATTTGGCCGACTGTCGGTCTACGGTTCGGATGCGGTGGCGATCCAGGCCCTCGTCCTCGAGGACCCGGGCTTGGGTGAGGTCTTGCATCCGGCGCTGCCGATCGGGGGTGCGGAGGTGGTCTGGGCGGTCCGGCGCGAGATGGCCCGGACAGTGGAGGACGTCTTGGCACGCCGGACCCGTGCTCTTTTCCTGAACGCCCGGGCGGCGTTGGAGATGGCGCCGATGGTGGCGGCTCTCATGGCGCGGGAACTTGGCTGCGACAAGGTCTGGGAGGCTCGCCAGATGGAGGAGTTCCGGGCCACGGCACAGGGGTTCCTCGTGGGGCACGTCCCCTGAGACTGGCGGTTCAGGGGAAAATCGACGCGGGTTGATGCCGTGTCTGAACGCCGGGAATGTTCTGGTTTTGCGGGGTGCCCGGATTATCTTGACCCAGTAGATCGCTCGATCCGAGCCCACTGTTCCGAGTCTTCCAAACCGCCGAGTCCCTGAACCCGCCCTCCATCACGTCCACCGGAACACCCGCCAGAACCGCATCGGGTTGGCTGGCACTGATCGCCTCGATCGGCCTCGGAGGCCTTGCGGGATCGGCATCTGTCCATGCTGCGGATTCCGGGTCGCTCAGAGGGTTCCACATTGGCAATTCCCTGACTGGCAACCTCATGCCACATGGGCTTGAGGAGTCCTTGGGCAGGAATGGCATCCCTGCCAGTATTGGCTGGCATATAGACTATTCCCAGTCCGCAGCCTCGATCGTCGCCAACCCGCAGGGCGTCGGAGGACTGGATGGGTTGGTCCCGTTCTACAGAGCCTGGCCCCAGGCCCTTCGGGAACACACGTGGGATTACGTTGCGATCCAATCCTATTTTGGGCCGAGCGGCCTCTTGGAGGTCGCAGGGATCCAGACCCTCATCGATGCGGCCCGAAGCAATCCTGCCAATGCGGGAACCCGCATTCTTCTCTATTCGACCTGGCTTTGGAACGACGGGCTGTCGACCCAGCCCAGCTACGCAACGCTCTGGGACAAGTCTCATCGGACGCTCAGCCAGGCCGCCGAACCCAATGCCCGGTTCTTCAGGCGGATGTTGCGCAGACTGCGGATTGAAAACCCTTCGGTTGCCATCGGGGTGATCCCGGTGGGAGAGGTCTTCGCGACGGTCGATGCCCTACTGCGGCGTCAGCCTGTCGAAGAGTCGGATCGGACGCTCCGGTCCTCATGGGATTTCTACCAGGACCAGATCCATCTCGGGAAGCAGGGCTGCTACATCGCGCATCTCACAACGCTTGTGACAATCCTGAATCGGCATCCCGATGGAATTGGCCTTGATCCGGCGGTGGCGTCGTCGGTCTCCGAGGAATTGAAGGCTGTCGTTCATCCGGTGATCTGGACCGTGGTGGTCCGATCGAACCGGGCCTATGAAACAGACCGGGAGTGACGAGGGGATCTGCGGGGTTGGGGTGTCTCCCAGGTCCGGTCTGGACGGGCACTGCGGTACCTGTAGACCGTGACGCCTTGCCCGGGACTCTGTGCCTGGTCGTCCAACGCGCTTGACCCGACACGGCCTTGATCGCCTGATGCGGGAGCGCCTTCCCCCATGGACTTTGCCGATCTCTCCGCTCCCACGCTGGCCTCCCTATCGCGGGACATCCCGGTGGTGATTCCGATCGCCGCACTCGAGCAACACGGGCAACACCTACCGGTGTTCACCGACAGCCTGCTCCTTGGCGATGTTGTCCGACGCGTCCGCGAGCGGCTCGCCCAGGAGGTGCTCTTCGTCCCGCTGTTGTGGATCGGTAATTCCGACCACCACCTCGATTTTCAGGGAACCCTGTCCGCGCCACCCCGGACCTATCTTGATGTCTTGTCCGGCCTTGCTGAGAACCTGATCCAGCAGGGCTTCCGTCGGCTCGTCTTCCTCAATGGCCATGGCGGCAACGATGTTCCTGGACGCCAGGCGCTGTTCGAGGTCCGGCAACGGCATCGGGAGCGAAAGGATCTCCTGCTGCTCCTGGCCACTTACTGGGCCTCGGGGCCAGGTCCTTCGGGGGTTCCTTCGGGTGTCGGCCCCACGCTGCACCAGAAGGAAATGGGTCACGCCTGCGAGTGGGAGACCTCGATGATCCTGCGTCTCGCCCCCCATCTCGTGGGGGATTTTCAGGGCCTCGAGCCTGTGCCTCCGGGGAACCCCTTCCTTCCCGCATCCCGGGCGTGGATCACGCGCGACCGCACCGGATCGGGCCACATCGGTTGGCCCCATCTGGCCTCGGCCGACAAGGGGGAGTTGCTCTTCAAGGCGTTCTCCGACGATGTCGTGACCCTTCTCCAGCGGGTGACCCGTTGGGATGGGCATTCGTGGGAAGGGTGAGCACATGGACTCCACCGCGACGCCCCGAGCCTCCCGAGGCGCTGTCTGGACCTGGACGGTGTGCGGCCTGCTGCTGGTGGCGTCGGCGATCAACTACATGGATCGCCAGACCTTGGCTGGGGCCTCGGTGCGGATCAGTCGGGAATTCCATTTAAGCCAGACGCAATATGGCGAGATCGAGTCGGTCTTTGGCTACGCCTTCGCTGCGGGGTCACTGGTGTTCGGGTGGATGGCGGACCGGTTTGCGGTGCGGTGGGTCTATCCTGGCGTGTTGCTGGCGTGGTCGATCGCCGGCTTCCTGACCGGCTGGGCCTCGAATGCACAAGAACTGTGGCTGGCCCGAGGATTCCTAGGGTTCTTCGAGGCCGGTCATTGGCCCTGTGCCATCCGCACGACCCGGCATCTGTTGGACGATCGCCGGAGGTCCCTTGGAAATGGGCTCCTGCAGAGCGGCGCGACCGTTGGGGCGATCACGACACCCTTGATCCTGCGGGCTCTGATGGGAGAAGGCGATGGGGCGTGGCGGTTGCCGTTCCTGGTCGTCGGGGTCGCGGGAGCGTTGTGGATTCTCCCTTGGCTCCTGCTGGTCCGGGACGGAGACCTTCCACTGGGGAATGCGGGGACCGCCATGGCAGGTGGGACGACCCCGTTCTGGAACGTTCTCATGAGCCGTCGATTCGGTATCGTCCTGTGCGTCCTGGCCTGCATCAACACGACCTGGCAGGTGTACCGGGCTTGGCTGATGAAATTCCTCCAGGAGGGTCGGGGTTATCCCGAGGCGGAGGCACTTTATTTCAATTCCGCGTGGTTCGCCGCGGCCGACGTGGGGTGCCTCCTGGCCGGGGCCTTTGCCAGCCGACTGGCTCTCCGAGGCCTGCCGGTCCACTCGGCCCGGATGGCCGTGTTCGGGATCTCGGCGACATTGTGTGGACTTGTTGCCCTGGTGCCTTGGCTGGGACGTGGGCCGCTGCTTCTGACGGTGCTCGCGTTGGGTGCCGCCGGGGCGCTGGGTGTGTTCCCGATCTACCACAGCCTGACCCAGGATCTGTCCGCGGAACACCAGGGTAAGGTGACCGGGATCGCCGGTGTCGCGGGCTGGCTGGTGCCGGGCTATGTGCAGAAGGGGTTTGGGCAGATCGCGGACCTGACGGGTTCCTTCAATCTGGGTCTGGCCCTCGCGGCGCTGCTCCCATTGCTGGCGCTGATCCCCTTGTCGTTTTGGGGTACACGACCCGTCACTGGTGGGCCTAAAGCGGCTTGATCCACGCGGACGAGGACGGGAACGGATTCGCGACGGGAATGGACGGATGATTGGAGGAGTCCACCTACCAGGTAGCCTTCCAGGCCGCTGGGCAATGGACTCTCGAAGACGATCCACGCCTCGAATCTTCTTCCTCCTTCGCGTCTCGGCGTGAGTCCCTCTGGTCTCCAATTTTATCCGCAACGCAGTTGAATCTTGTCCGGGTTCTGCTCGTCCGGCTAAGACTGGGCTTTCAAAGCTAGACCGCATGACCGTTCCCCAACTTCGCCACTCCCTCCGCCGACGCCGCCAGGCTTCCGGGTTCACCCTGATCGAGATCCTCCTTGTCATCGTCATCATCCTGCTCCTGGCGGGTGCGCTGGTGGTCTTCGTGCTGCCGCAGCAGAAGGGTGCCGAACGGAACACCACTCGGCTCATGCTCCAACAGGTCGCCAATGCGTTGGACACCTATCGCCTGAACCTCGGCCACTACCCGAACGAGCAGGAGGGTGGACTCGATGCTCTCCTCAAGAAACCGACATTCGAGAATGAGCGTCTCGGCGAAAAATGGCAGGGACCCTATCTGAAGCCGGGCACCACTCTCGACGACCCTTGGAACAACAAGATCCGCTATGAGCTCGCGGACATGACCACACAGGGACAGAACTCCGGCGCATTGCCGTACAAACTCTTCTCGGTGGGACCCGACGGGCAGCCTGACACCGAGGACGATGTGAAGCTCGCCAGCGACACTCCGGACGGCGCTCCGTCGACCGGAGGCGCGGGGTCCAACTGATCTCCCGAGGAACTGGAGGGGTGATGGGTGTCCAGGGTCGACCAGAAAGGGCGACCCGGACTGGGTTGACTGGGTTCACGCTGTTTGAGCTCGTCCTGACCGTCTCCCTGATCCTGCTTCTGGCCGCCGGGGTGATCTTCGGCTGGGACTCGCTCCAACGTGGAGCTCGGCTCGAGGAAGGGGCCGACCAGGTCGAGATGCTGCTCCGCTTCGCCCGGGCCCATGCCGCCACCTCGGGTCGACTGGTCCGGATACAGGTTGGCACCCCGGAACCGTTCCCCGGCACACCTGCCGGAACTAACTCCCCGTCGGCTTCGACCCCGATGGAGGTTTCCGGTGGATTTCAGGTGCTCTGGGAACCGGATCCCTTGAAACAGCCGGGGACTTTTGAACCGCTGCCGGGCACCGACGGGTTCCGGGAACGGATCGATGAGCTCGTGGAAGTCCAATCGCCGGAGATGGTATCACCGCAGAGGATGACGATCCTGCCTGAGACTCCGTTCGAGGAACCCGGTGGTGGCACCAACGCTGTCGCGGGAGACCCTGCCGTCTCGACAACCTCCAGCCCCGGAGCCCGGCTCCACCTCCAGATCACCTTTTACCCCGATGGCTCCAGCGACTCGGTGGAATGGATCCTCAGTTCGAAGGACCCCGAGGATGCCCGCCGACTCCGCATTCGGTTGTCGGGTCTGACAGGGACCACCCGCCGACAGTGGCTCGAGCGTCTCGATGTTACCGGCATGACGAACACGGAGTCCCCGGCGACGATCTTGGAATCCTCGGCAAGCGGGGAGCTTCTCCAGAAACCGAATCCCTGATGGCCCGCTTTCCATCCAGAGGTCGGTCCGGGGCGGCGCTGCTGGAAGTGCTGTTGGCGGTGGCCCTGTTTGCGGCGGCGGCGGCGATCGTGACGAGCGCGCTCAACGCCTCGATGGGGAGTCTGGAGCGGCAACGCCTGGGTCTGCAGGCACTCAATCTGGCGGCGAGCACCCTGGCGGAGGTCCAGCTCGGCATCCGACCTTCAGTCAGCCAAGGCCAGCAACCCTTCCCGACGCCCATGGACAACTGGACCGCCGAGGTCCTCGCCTCTCCCATGGATTCGGGGGCCGCTGCAGGACCCTCCGGTCTGGTCCGTGTTGAGGTGGTGATCCGCCACCGGGAATTCCTGGTCGTTCAGCGCCTGGGAGAAGTCGTCCGAGTCCAGGCCTCCGGGACAAACATCCCGGCCGCCAGTCCGGGCTCCGGAGGCGTTGCGCCATGAATCGGCTGCCGACACCTCATCGGGCCGGTTTGCCACATCGTGTCGACCGGGCTCTGGCTTTTACCCTGATCGAGATCCTTCTCGCGCTGTCGATCACCGCGGTCCTGCTCGGTGTTGCCATGGTTTTCTACCGGCAGGTGGCCGACCTCAGGGGACAGGTCCTCCAGGAATCTGAACGCCTTGCCGCGACGCGCCTGGTGTTCGATCGCCTTGCTGCGGATCTTCGGTCCGCCGTACCGGGAGCCGCCTGGGGCGGTGGATTCGAGGGGGATGGATCCTCCATGGCGTTCTCACGGAGCCGTCTAGAACCGGGGGGCGCTGCTGGTGTGGTGCGGATTGCTTTCGGCCCAATCTGGGCGGTCGACGGCACCAACCTGGCGGTCCAAGGCATCGCCCGCCTGGAGAATGCCAGCATTCCGAAGCCCACCCTTCCAGTGCCTTCCCCGTCGTCCGACACCTCCACCCCCATTGCAGCCCCGGAGACGAACAGCATCGCCGAGGCCGCTACCAATGCCCCAGTCGAGCCCCTCACCGACCAGATCCGCTATCTGCGACTCCGCTATTGGAGCGGTGCCCAGTGGTTGGATCGGTGGACCAATGGAACCACTCCCACTGGGGTTGAGATCACCCTGGGCTGGGACCCCATCGAACCCGGGGTTGAGCCCGAGGACTACGCCGGGGAGGCGTTTCGACGGGTGATCGCCCTTCCGACCGGCAGCCGCATCAGCCAATCCAAACCCATGGAACAGGAGGAGCTGTCGACACCATGACCTGGCCCCGTGTTCTTGGTGTCCTCGGGATGACCTGGCCCCGGCGGGGTGGTGCCGGGGAGGAATCGTACTTTGACCTGTCCCCAAACCCTCGACCTTGGTGCCCCTGCATCAGGCGAGGGCCTGTCCCCAAGCCACACCATGGCCTGTCCCTAGACCCATCAGTGGCATCGGCGGCCGGCGACCCGGTCCTCGCACAGATGACCTGGCCCCGTACCCCATGGCCCCGACCCCCAAAGGCTGATGGCCTGTCCCCCTGGTCCCAAACCCTCAACAGCCTCAGGGACAGATGACCTGTCCCCCAATCCATCATCAGCGAGGAGGACCGGCGCGTCGGGGCTTCGTTCTGCTCGCCGTCCTTGTCTTCATTCTGCTGATCTCCATGGTGACGGTCAGTCTGCTGTTCCGAAACCGGGCCGAAGAGACTGCCGCCGCGGCCAGCGGCAGCCTGGAACAGTCGTGGTCGGCCGCCTTCAGTGGGGTCCAGCAGGCCGTTGAGATGGCCTCGGCGGCACGGAGTGGGGCCATGGACTGGGCGGACAACCCGTCGGTCTTCCAGGAACGGCTGGTCTTTGAGGACGGTTCCGACCGCTGGTTCTTCAGCGTGTTCTCGCCCGGTGACAGTGAGTCCACGACCGATGTCCGATTTGGACTCACCGACCTCGCCTCCCGGATCAACGTCAATCAGCCCGGCGGTGCAGATCTTGCCAAGATTCCCCGCATGACCCCGGAGACGGTGCAGTTCCTGAGGGCGCGACTCGGCCAGGCACCCCCACCAACCTTGGCCATGGCGGATTCCCCTTCCGAACCTCTGGGCGAACCTATCCCGAACGCAATGGCGGATCCGGATGCGCCCATGCTGTCGTCCACCAACACCCTTCCGGTTCCTGTCCTCCGAAGGATTGGCCGAGTCGACGCCGTTGAGGACCTCCTGGACACTCCGGGCCTCTCTACGGAGCTCCTGCTGGGCGAGGACACCAATCTCAACGGGCGCCTCGATCCGAACGAGGATGATGGCGACGAGAGCCCGCCCGGGGACAACCGGGATGGGCGCCTGGACCATGGCATGGCCCAGTATTTCGCCGTGGGTTCGACCGATCCGGATCTGACCGCCGCGGGTAAACCCCGCCTCGACATCAACCAGGCCAGTATTGTCCTGCCCGAAAAGGGTCTTCCCCTCGCGTTCACGAACTATCTCGCGGCCCTTCGACGCACGAACCGCCGCCTCACCCATCCGGTCGACGCCTTGGAGGATGTCGTGCGAACTACGGATGAATCGGGTGCGCCGATCGAGATTCCCTCGGGCATCACCCGCGAGGAACTGCCACGGTTGCTGGATCTGTTCACCGTTCAGAGCTCCGGCACGACGGCCGCCCGGGAGGGTTTGATCAACCTCAACACGGCGAGTTCGATCGTCCTCGCCACCCTGCCCGGGATGGATCTCCCCACCGCGGAATCCATTGTGGCCGCCCGGGAGGGACTCCGCGCGGAACAGCGGTCAACGCCGGCTTGGCTCCTCACCGAGGGCCTTCTCGATCTACCGAAATTCAAGGCCGTTGTGCCGCATCTGACCACCCGGGCCTACCAGTTTCGCTTCCATGTCATCGGATACGCCCTGCCGTCTGGCCGATATCGGGTCCTGGAGGCCGAGGTGGACGTCTCGGGGGAGACGCCCGTCCTCACCCGCCTCCGGGATCTCACCCGGCTGGGACTTCCCTTCAATCTTTCGCCCGAGACACTGGAACAATCCCCCCCGGCCGGGGCACACTGGGTGCCTCGATCCGGACACAGCACGAAACGCATCCATGGCTGACCGCACACAGCTGATCGAAGGGCTTCTGAAACGGTTCGGGCTCCGAAGGGAACCCCGGCCGAAGATGCCCTCGCAGATCACCGCGCTCGACCTCGAGGGACTCACCCTCCGGGTCGTTCAGACGCGCTCGCGTGGGGTCATCGGACAAGTGGTCTCCGGAGCCCTTGAGCTGGCTCCCGAGGCGGATCGGAACGACCCCACGATTCTGGGTGCGGCGCTGCGACGGACCGTGAACCTGCTTGGAATCCGACCCGCCGCCGTCGTGATGGGTGTGCCGCGCGCTCGGGTCGTCCTGAGGACCCTGACCGTTCCGGAAATTAGCCGCGTGGATGAACTGGCTTCGTTGGTCCACTTCCAGGTCGCCAAGGACCTGCCCTTTCGCCTCGAGGAGGCGGTCATCGACTTCAGGGTGCTGCGTCGGATCGTGCCGACCGGTGAGACCGCCCCGACGAAGGATCCGGTTCAGGCTTCCGGGGCTTCCGGGTCCAACAAGCTCGAGGTGCTGGCGGCGGTGGTGCGGCGGGACGAGGTCGACTCCTACCAGAAACTGGCGGATGCCGCTGGGTTCCGGCTGGTGGGACTTGGACTGCTCCCCGACGCCAACGCGCGCTGCATCCAAGCCTGTCGGCTCGAAGCCTCCCGGGATGCGACGGCCCTTGTGACGGTCCGGCCCGAGGAGGTAGGTGTCGACATCATGGTGGATGGGGCCCTGCGCTTCAGCCGTGGTGGGGCGCTTCGTCCGTCGGGTGATGCCGCATCCTCCGACGGCTGGGTTGGCTCTGCCGCGATCGAAGTGGTCCGCAGCCTCCATAGCTATGGTGGCATGGGCAATGAGGCGCCGATCGGCCGGATTCTGGTCACTGGATGCACCGGACAGGAGCCTGCGGTGGTGGAGGCCCTTGCTTCGCGGACTCCGACACCCTGCACGGTGCTCGACCCCGGTGTGTCTCTGGATCTTGCCTCGGATCTGCACAAGGAATCCGCCGGGGCGGTTGCCCCAATCGGACTGGCCCTTGGCATTGGGGACGCCGACGGACTCCCTCTCGATTTCGTCAACCCGAAGCGACCCGCGGTGCCGCGGGACTATCGACGTCTCGCCCTTCTCGGAGGCACTGCCGCTGCCGTTGTCCTCCTCGTCGCCGTGCTCGGAACCCGGTCGTGGCTGCTCAACCGCCGCAACGCCGTCCTGCAGGCGGTCAACGCCGAGCTGGCCGATGCCGAGAAGAAACGACCTGTCTACCAGAAGCTCACCCGCCAGACCGCCGTGGTGGAGGACTGGGTCCGGGGAGAACGGGATTGGCTTGACCACTACGCCTACCTGACGTCGGTCTTGCCACCGAGCGAGGAGATCTATTTGGGCTCGATCGCCGTTTCGGGACCCAACGCCATCCGCCTCGCCGTCCAGGCCCGCAGCGGTGAGACGCTGGCCCGGTTGGAAAAGCAGCTCGTCGCGGCCGGATACGAGGTCAAACCCATCGCGATCACTCCGGGAGCCGACCGCTTCGGCTACGAGTTCCGCTCCAACGTGGAGGTCCTGGTTCCCGCCAAGCTCAAGATCGATCTCCACAAGGTGAAGCCCCCCACGCGGCCGATCGACGATGTGTCCCTCGACACCGCGGCCTGGAAGAAAGGAGTCCAGTGAACCAGCGAGAGAAACTCCTCACCGGCCTGATCAGCGGAATCGTGGTCCTGTTCGTCGTGGGCTTCGGGTTCCGCTGGGTGTTTCTGTCCCCGCTGAAGGAGGTGGACAAGAAGATCGCCATTGCCCGGGAACGGCTGGGGAAGATCCAGACCGAACGGCGGAACTACTTCGGGGCCGAGGACCGGCTCAAGCAGATCACCCGCACGTCCTTTGCCGACACCGTCGACCAGGCCAGTGCACGGTCGGGGGAGATGCTGACCAAGCAGATCACCGCGGCCGGACTCGAGGAGGCCGACTTCACCCGGCTGCCGGTGGGCCCTCGGAAACTCCGGGGTGCCAGCGAGATCGGTTGGAATGTCCAGGGCGACGGTCCCCTGACCAATGTGGTCAGCCTGCTCTTCCTGCTCAACCACTCCCCGTGGCTGCATCGGACCGAAAACCTGTCGGTGTCGATCGGCGACAGGCCCGGTGTGGTCCGGGTGCGATTCCGATACCTCACGCTCGTGATGGATCCGTCACCCGACGTGGAACGCACCAATCTGGTCCAGGCCCTGACCCTGGAGTCCCCGGAGCGACACCTGCTCAACAGCATCGTCTCCCGCGACCTTCTTAGGCCCTACATCAAGCGCCCGCTCGAGAAGCCCCAGCCGGGTCAACCCTCCCCGGCACCCTCCAAGCCCGGAGTGCCACCCGGACCGGAAATCTTCCGCGTGGTGTCCCTCTCGGAGTGGAACGGAGAACCGGAGATCCACATCCGCGATCTGGCCGCCCAGAAGACGGTCCGGTATCGGGTGGGTGAGGAACTGGCCGGAGGCCGCATCGCCCAGGTCGACTACCGTCCGATGCCCATGCCGGGCAACTCGCTGCTCGTGTCCCACAGCCGGCTCATCCTCCAGATGGAGGACGGCTACTGGGCGGTGGAGCGGGGCAAGACCCTGGCCGAGAAGCGGCGCCTCGCCCCGGACGAGCTGCCTGAAACGCTTGCGAAGAAACCCTGAGAAGGATGCCCCCCGCAATGCCCCCATTCCTCGCAGGAAAACCCGCTGTCGGCGATACAGCTGGTGTCGCTTTTGGGTCCCGTGGTGCCGAGGGTATCGGTGGGTGCTGCAGTGCCCTGCAGCACTCGGTGCGCCAGCATCCACCCACCCCGGGTGCATCCTCTGACTCGGGCTTTGGTGACTCCGAACCGCAGACTTCCGATCACGCCTCCACCCCACCAGCGCTCCACGCTGGGACTTTGGCTCTCCTTCCTCCGCTCTTCCGGGTGAATAAACCCGCACAACTCCCCCGTCCCCAACCCGGTTTGCGGGACGTACCCTTCCGACTCCCGTTTCCTGTTCCCATGATCCGCCCGTTCCTTCTCGGAGCCGTCCTGTCCACGGCCCCCCACCTCCTCGCCCAGGACGCCGCCAAATCCAATGCCCCGTCCGCCGGTCCGGAGGTCGTGGTCCGCGGGAACGCCCCGTCCGCGCCTGTCGCCGCTGCGCCTCGGAACATCCGGTTCCAGTTCGACGGCATCCCGTACACCGACGTCATCGAGCGCTTCGCCCAGATGGCCGGAAAGCCGCTGCTGTCCGACACCAACGTAGTGGGCACGCTCACCTACGACGATCCCAATGCCTACACCTACACCGAGGCGCTCGACACGCTGAACCTCATGCTGGCGATGAAGGGCGTGATGCTGCTTGAGGACGGCAACAACCTCCGGGTAGTCCCCTTCAAGAACCTCCAGGCGATGCCCCTGCGGATCCTGCGCGGGACCGAACCCGCCACGGATATCCGCCCCAACGAGGTGGTTACCGTGGTGCTCGATTCGAAAAACCTCGATTCCAAGGAAATCACCGAATCCATCCTGCCGATGTTGTCCCAGGCCGGATCGGTCGCCCCGCTTGGTCGGGGCCGCGGGCTGATCGTCACCGACCGCCTCGCCAACATCCAGAGGGTCAAATCCCTCCTCGCCACCATCGGATCCGAACAGGCCGCCGAGCGGCAGATGCGCAGCTACACGCTCCTCAATGCCTCGGGTGCAATCGTCTCCGATCTGCTCAATCGGACCTTCGGTGTGTCCACCGCGCCAAAGCGGACCTCCTACAACCCGAACACCAAGGCGATGGAGGTCCTGCCCGCGGATCCCAACGACTATATCACCTCGGTCTATGACGAGGCCTCGCGCACGCTGGTGCTGTTCGGACCCACCGAACGCCTCGAGCTGGCCGAGGAGCTGATCAACAAGTTCGAGCAGAAGGACGGTGCCGCTGGGGATGTGCGGATCTACAACCCGCAGACCATCAAGTCCGAGGAGCTCGCCGCGATGATCCGTCAGGCTATCCCCGGGGTCGCTGCGCCGGGCGAGACCGGATCCGCTGCCGCTACAAAGGCGCGTGTCATTGCCGACAATGCCCAGAACCGCCTGATCGTCGCCGCGCCGCTGCCAGGTCAGCTCGATCAGATCGAGCAGCTCATCACCCGGGTCGACAAGGGTCTGGTCGGAGCCGAAGGCCTTGCCCGCGACAACACCCCGGTGCCCAACAAAGCCCAGGCGGTCCAGCTCACCCGCATCTTCCGGCCACGGGCCACCGAGGCCACCAACGTCTCCACCATCCTGCGCCAGGCCCTCACCCGGAAGGAAAAGACGGGCCAGGTCGTCACCACCGCCAGCGTCACCTTCGACCCCGGCAGCCAGAGCGTCGTTGTCACCGGCACACCGACAGACCTCCAGACCGCGGCGGATATTGTCTCGCAGCTCGAGACCGGGACTTCGCAGCCGACGCAACTCATCACCCGGTTCATCGAGGTCGGATCCCCCGAGGAGGCGCGTCGCATCCAGCCTCTGGTCGAACAGCTCTACAAGAACCAGACCGCCGACGGTTCCACCTCCACTGTCGCCCACGCCAAGATCCTCTCCGACACCCAGACCGGTCGCCTCATCGTCACCGCAAGCGCTGATCACCTGAGGCGTATCGAGGATCTCGTCACCCAGCTCCAGGCCGACAAGCCGCAGGTCAAGGCCCGCGACCTCCGTGTCATCCCGCTCAAGAACAGCCGCACCGAGATCGCCCTGCCCCAGATCCAGAGCCTCGTGAACGAACGGATGGCCGATCGCCGGTTCTCGAGCCTGCCCAAGCCCTCCATCGTGGCCGATGCCGCCAACAACAGGCTGCTCGTCACGGCGACCGCCGACCAGCTCAAGGAAATCGATGCCGTCATCGACATCGTCGACACCCAGCCCGCCCAGGCGGAACGGGAGCTCGCCGTGCTCCCGCTCCAGGCCAAGCCGGCCGCGGAGGTCCTTCCCCTCGTCACCCAGCTCCTAGGCCAGCTCTCCACGCAGGGAAGCCCCACTCCCACCGTCATGGCGGATCCGACGGGCAAGCAGCTGATCGTGCTGGCCACATCGAAGGACCAGGACCGCATCCGCACCCTGGTGAAACAGTTCGATGTCTCCCCGGCGACCGCGGCCCCACGGCAGTTCAAGGGCGTCGAGCTCTATGGTCGGACTGCTACCGAGTTCACCCCGCTTGTCCAGCAGCTCTACCAGGAACAGCTCCGTGGCCAGCCGGAACCCGCCGGTGGCGCCGCAACGCTGCTGTCCGAGACCAAGAACAATCGGATCATGGTCAGCGGCAGCGATCGCGAGATCGCACGGGTCGAGTCGATCATCCGCCAGCTCGATCCCGCCGAACGCAAGTCGGACCGCGACGAGACCCGGGTCATCCGCCTCCGATCCGCCTCCGCAGCCGATCTCGCCGGCCTCGTCGACAAGAGCCTCAACGCCCAGAGCCAACAGGTGAAGGTCCTCACGGACACCCGCAGCAACAGCCTTGTCGTCACCGGATCGGCATCCGCGGTTGAGGCCGCGGCAAAGATGATTCAGCAGCTCGACAGCCGACCCGAGTCGGGTCCGCGCGAGATGCGGGTCATCGAGCTCAAGTCCGCCGACGCCCGGGCTCTCGAGACCACCGTCGCCACCCTGTTTGGTGATCTCATGAAGGATCAGAGGGGCGCCAACTACGTCGCCACCGCGAAGATCACCGCCGACCCCGTCTCCAACCGTCTCATCGCCACGGGCGATGCTGCTGACCTCGAAATCATCGCCGGCATCGTGAACCGCCTCGACAACAGCCCGCAGCAAGCCCCGGGCGCCCGGGTGTTCAAGCTCAACCAGGCCGATGCCGTCGTGATGGCCCCAATCGTGGCCAGCGCCATGACCCGCTTCGACCAACGCGGCCAGCCGGTCAAACGCGTCTCCATCACCGCCGACGAGAAGTCCAACTCCCTCATCGTCTCCGGCTCCCGGACGGATCTCCAGGACGTCGAGTCCGTCATCGAGAAGCTGGATGGCGGGGAATCCTCCCAGGCGCCCCGGACGCTCAAGATACTCGAGGTGAAAGGGGATCCCGACGCCCTTGCGGCGCTCATCAACAAGTCGTTCGCAGCCCAGAATCCGGGACGCAACATTGCCGGTCTCTTCACGCTCACGCCCGACCCGAGCAACAAACGTCTGATCGTCTTCGCCTCGCCCACGATGCTGGCCCAGGTCGAGTCCCTCGTGGCAACGCTGGATGCCCGACCTGACCAGGGAACGCGGGAGCTCCATCCGGTCGCCCTCAAGAACGCCACTCCCTCCGAGTTGCTTCCCCGGGTCCAGCAGATCTACGCCGAGCAGTCCCATGGCAAGACCCTGAAGCCGGCCACGCTGTATCCCGACGCCGCCGGCAACCGGATCCTCGTTCAGGGCACCTCGGAACAGGCCGAGGCGGTCCGGCAGATCACATCCACCCTCGAGAGCGAACCCAAACCGAGCCGCGAGTCCAAGGTCTTCGACCTTGGCAAACTCTCCGAGGCCCAGCGCCTCATGCCCCTCATCCAGCAGCTCTACCGCGACCAACTGTCGAGCACGCCCCAGCTAGGCAGCCCGGATGCCCAGATCGTGAGTGACGGCAAGACGGGGCGCCTTCTCGTCAGTGCGCGTGCCGATCAACTGCCGATACTCGAGGGCATCGTCCAACGCCTCCAGTCCACGGCCACCACCGGCACCAGTGCCCGCGAGACCCGCACCGTCGAGGTCGGGAGCAGCACCGAGGCAAGCCGGCTCGTGCCGCTCATCCAGCAGCTATACCAGGATCGCTGGAAGGATCGGCTCGACACCGATCCGGCCGACGCCCAGATCCTTGCTGATCCCCGCAACGGGCGCCTCATCCTCACCGGCAAGCCCGAGCATCTCACCCAGATCGAGGCGATCATCCAGCAGCTCGGACCGATCAAGACCGGTGCCGGCACCCGGCAGACCCGGATCATCGACCTGACCACCGCCAGCGCCGTGGAGCTGGCCAGCACCGTCCGAACCCTCTATCTCGAGGAAGCCAAGGGCCGCCTTGGAAACCAGCCTCCCGACACCGTCCTGACACCCGATCCGGGAGGGAACCGGCTGATCGTTGTGGGTGACACCAACGAGCTTGCCGCCGTCGAACGGCTCGTTGCACAGCTCGACAAGGTCAGCAGTCAGAGCGCCTCCGCCCGGGTCTTCAAGATCAAGTCGGCCGATCCGGAGAAGGTGGCGGAGATCCTCAACACCTCTCTGGTCCGGTACGACGCCTACGGGCGCGCCCAGAAGCGATCGACCGTGTCCGTCGATCCCAAGACTCGGACCCTCATCGTCACCGGGGACCCGAAGGAGCTCCAGGGCGTCTCGGTGATCATTGAACAGCTCGACCAGTCGCTGGGTTCCCAGCCCGAGCGCAAGACCCGCGTTGTCACCCTCAAGCAGGGCAAGGCGGCCACCCTGTCTCCCAAGATCCGCCAACTCTACGCCGATCGGATCAAGAGCCTCCCTGAACTCGGTACCTCGGACATCCTCATCCTCGAGGAACCCGAGAGCAACCAGCTCATCATCGCCGGCAATGACGCCCAGCTCCAGGTCGTCACCCAGATCGTCGATGAGGTGCAGTCCGCGCAGGTCCAGCGCGCCGCGCGTGAGACGCAGATGGTGTCGGTGGGTACGGTCGACGAACTCAACCGACTCCAGCCGCTCGTCCAGCAGCTCTACAATGACCGGTTCCGCGGAAGGGATGCCAGCGATCCGGCGGATGCGTCCATCATCGCCGACGGCAAGAATGCCCGGTTCATCCTCACGGGACGCACCAATCAGCTACGCGAGATCGAGAACATCATCGCCAAGCTGCGCGGCGGCGCACCGGAGTCGGTGACGCGGGACACCCGGATCATCGACCTGACCTCCGCCAATGCCGTCGAGCTCGTGCCGACCCTCCGCACCCTCTACCAGGAGCAGGTCAAGAACCGCCCGGGGTCCTTCGCCGCCGACACCCTCATCACGCCGGACGTGAACGGGAACCGGCTGATCCTCACCGGAGCCACCAACGAACTGGCCCTGCTCGAGGATCTGATCCAGAAGCTCGACAAGGTCGGGGCCCAGAGCGCCTCCACCCGGGTGTTCAAGGTGAAGTCGGCGGATCCCGACAAGGTTGTCGAGATCCTCGGCACCGCGCTGGTCCGCTACGACGCCTACGGTCGTCCGCAGAAGCGGGTCAGCGTGGTCACGGATTCGAAGACCCGGACCATCATCGCGACGGGTGACCCGAAGGAGCTTCAGTCGGCCTCGGTCATCATCGAACAGCTCGACTCCTCGCTGGGGGCCTCCGCAGGTCGGACGATGCGGGTGCTGCCGGTCAAGGAGCGCCGTGCCGGGGAACTCCTGCCGAAGGTTCGCCAACTCTACCAGGACCAGGCCCGGAACAATCCCGAGTTCGGCACCACCGAGCCGCTGCTGATCGAGGATTCCGCCAGCAACCAGATCATCGTCGCCGGCAACGAACGCCAGCTGGGTACCCTCGAGGAGATCGTGGGCGTCCTCCAGAACGTCGCCTCCGTCCAGGGCGCACGACAGGTGAAGGTGTTCAACCTGGAGCGGACCACCGCCAATACCCTCGTTACCATGATCAGCCAGGTCTACGCCCGGCAGCTCACCAATGCCGAACCCACCGAGCGGGTCGTCGTGGGCGCCGGCGGCAACGAGCGCACCCTCGTCGTCGAGGCCCCGGCGGCCACCCTCACCCGGATCGAAGAACTGGTGAAGAACCTCGATCAGGACGGTCCCGAGGGTCAGAACGTCATCCAAACCGTGAAGCTCAAGCGGGGTCGGGCCGACGATCTGGCCGACGCCGTCAACCGGGTCATGACCAACCGCGCCCTGCCCGGGATGATCCGACGCGTCAGTGTCACCTCCGTCGCCGGAGCCAACAGCCTCCTCCTCAATGGCCCCACCAATGCCGTCCAGGAGGTCCTCCGGATCGTCGAGGAACTCGACCAGGACGGACCCGGCAGCGGCGACATCGAGGTTCGGATCTACAAGCTCGAGAACGGCAACGCCCGCGAGGTCTCCACCGTCATCCAGCAGCTCCTCCAGTCGGTCTCCCGAAATCTCTACCGGCGGTCCGGCGGTGGAGAGGGCGACGGCGGTCGCAGGAACGCCTCCGTCAGCGTGTCGATCGACGAGCGCTCCAACAGCCTCATCATCTCGGCAACCGAGTCCCACTTCCGGATGGTCGACAAGGTCCTGCCGACCCTCGACAAGGCCCCGGAGCGTTCCGATCGTGACGTCCAGTTCGTCTGGCTGAAGAAGGCCAAGGCCTTCGACCTCGCCATGAAGCTCGAAAGCCTTTTCGAGGATCGCCCCCGTGCCGATCGTCCGGTGATCGAACCCGACTCCGCGTCGAACTCGCTCACCATCATCGCCAAGCGTGGCGACATCCCGCAGATCCAGGACCTCGTCTCGCGGCTCGACGATCAGGGGCGTGATTCGGCGGTGCTGGTCCGGGTGCGTCCGCTCGAGCGGGTCACCGCCGATCAGATGGCGACGATGCTCCAGAACATCTATCCGCAGGTTTCCGGGACCCCGCTCCGAGTGACCGACAAGGTCGAGCCTCCGAAGAACGCCGACCCGAGCACCCAGACGACCAGCCCTGAGGTGGTCATCGCGGTCGACAAGCCTGCCAACGCCCTGATCCTGTCCGGCCCCGCCCAGGAACTCGACGCAGTCGAGCGCCTCATCGGCGAGCTGTCCCTGAACTTCTACGGCAACGAGGCCGAGTTCCGCGTCTTCGCGATCAAGGATGCCGATCCGGTGGTGGTCGCCCGGACCCTGCAGGAACTCCTCAAGATGGATCCGGTACAGATCGAGGACGCCCGTGGACAACCCAAGATCATCACGCCGCAGAACAAGATCACGGTCGTGGCGGAACCCCGCACCCGGAGCCTGATTGTCCGGGCACGTCCGACCGACTTCGCGCTGATGGAATCGCTCATCAAGCAGCTCGATACGGCCGGCCAGGTCGCCCAGCTGGAGTTCAAGGTCGTGCCTCTCACCCATGCGGCCCCCGAGAAGATCCTGCCGCTCGTCCAGCAGATGGTGACGCAGCTGACCGCCTCGCGCCCCGGCGATCCAGTCACCGTCGCGGTCGATTCCCGCGGACGCGGCATGCTGGTCATCGCCCGCGGCATCACCGCGGCCCAGGTTGAGAAACTCATCCAGTCCCTCGACAAGCCCACCGCCAATGTCGAGGCCGAGGTCGAGATCGTGTCCCTCAAGAAGGCCAACGCGGGTCAGCTGGCTGCTGTCCTCCAGGGCATGCTCCGGCCTGGGGCCGCTGGGGATTCCTCCCCCGAGGCGCGAGAACTCCAGGAACACATCCGCCGCCTTAAGGTCCGCAATGCCAGGGGCGACACCGTGCTGCTCGATCTCTCCAAGCCGATCCGCATCGCCACGGATCCCGTCGCCGGCACCGGGGGCGGCAACCGCATCATCCTGACCTCCACCACCGACAACCTCCGGGCCCTCAAGGCCGTGGTGGAGCAGATGGACTCCGTTGCCGTCCTCGAAGGAGTGAAGGTCCGGTTCATCCAGCTCGAGAATGCCGATGCCGCCGCGGTGTCCCAGACGCTGAACAACGTGTTCTCGCAGGCGAAGAACCTCGCCATCGGCCCCGGCGGTCCCGGCGGTCAGCCGGCCGACCAGGGCAAGGCGCTCGTCCAGCCCCTAAACGTCGCCATCGATGCCCGCAGCAACACCCTCATCCTGAGCGGCCATCCCGAGAGTCTCGACCTCGCCCAGAAGATCGTGGCCGACATGGACAAGGAGGTCTTCCTCTACACGACCGACGTCCGGCTGTTCCGTCTGAAGCACGCGTCCGCTGCCCGGCTTCTGCCCCTCCTGCAGTCGGTCTTCACCGAGGGTACCGCGGTCCCTGGAACCGAGGGTCTCTCGACCCAGATCACCCGGCTCAGGACCCTTCGGGATGGCACCAAGGCCCAGTCCAACCAGACTCCGAAGAACCGGCCGGCGCTCACCATCCAGGCCGACGACCAAGCCAACATCCTCGTCGTCGCCGCGCGCAGCGACAATCTGCCCCTCATCGCCGACATCATCGAGCAGCTCGACATCCCGGCCGCCTCGGGACTGGAGACCGTCCGGGTCTACCCGCTGGAGCACTCGGATCCCGCCGCCGTTCAGAAGGTCCTCTCGGATCTCTTCACCGGACCGCGGTCGACCACGCTCCGCAACGAAGACCGTCCGGTAATCACGGTCGATGCCCGGACGGGCTCGCTCATCGTCGCCGGCAACAGCAAGGCCTTTGCGATCATCGAAGGGCTGCTCAAGAGTCTCGACCAGAAGCTGCCCTTCGATCTTCGCGACATCGCGCTCATCCCGTTGGAACATGCCGACGCCAACGTCGTCGCCCCGACCCTCCAGAAGCTCATGGACGCCCGGGTGACCCAGCGGGCGAGCCTCAACCAAGGGCAGGCCGAGGCCCTCAAGGTCATCATCATGGCCGACCAGCGCAGCAATGCGCTCCTCGTCGGCGGTGCCCGCGAGGGATTTGAACTGGTGCAGACCCTGGCCAAGCAGCTCGACCAGGCGGCACCGGCACTGAGCGGGCGGGTCCGCCTCATCCCACTCGAGTTTGCCGATGCCCGCGTTGTGGCCAGCACCCTCGCGACCCTCTTCGAGCAGCGCTACGCCGCGATCCGCACCGCGGACATGCAGCGCAACAAACCGATCATCCTTGCCGACACCCGGAGCAACTCCCTCCTCGTGGCCGCCAGCCAGGAGGACAACCGGACGCTGGACGATCTCCTGAAGCGCCTCGACGCCAAGCAGGACAACCCGGCTCTCACCCTCACGGTGATTCCGATGCGGTTCAACGACTCCGCCCGGGTGGCCACCATGCTCGAAAGCCTCTTCGCAGCTCGCCAGAAGGCCCAGCTTCTCCCCGGAGGCACTCCACTTCCGAGCGACCAGATCAAGGTCGAGACCGATGCCCTCAACAACGCGCTCATCATCTCCGCCAGCAAGGAGAACCTCGAACTCGTCCGGGAACTCGTCGCCAAGGTCGACCAGGAACCCACCATTGCCGGAGGCGTGTTCGAGATGTTCACGCTCGAGTTCGCCGACGCCACCCGGGTGTCGACCCTCCTGAAGTCCCTCGTCGACCAGGGCCTCTATCGTCCGGGTCGCCCAGCCAATGCCGCGGCGAGGGCCGGCAATTCGAGCCGCGACGTCCTCTCCGTCAGCGTCGATCCCCGGTCCAACACGCTGATCGTCAGTGCGAGTCCCGAGAACCTCAGCATCGTCCGTGAGGTGGTGAAGCGTCTCGACACCAAGGATCTCGCCGCCAACGCGGACGTCCGCCTCTACCCGCTCAAGAACGCCCGCGCCAGCACCCTGGCGGCCACCCTCCAGCAGTTCTTCCAGGCCAAACGCACCGCCGATGCCGTCGCGGTCAACGCCAACGAGCGGACCATCGCCACCACGGTCCTCGCCGACGATCGGATCAACTCCCTGATCGTCACCGGTGGGAAGGAGGCGTTCGACCTCATGGATCGGATGCTCCCGCAGATGGACGGTGAAAGCGTTTTCTCGAAGCTGAACTTCCGGGTGTTCCCCCTGAAGAAGGCCACGGCCCTCAAGCTGCAGGCCACGCTCCAGCCGATCTTCGCGAATCGCCCGCCCAAGGTTCGGGGTGAGCCGGTTGACCCAATCACCATCATCGCCGACCAATGGATCAATGCCCTCCTCGTCGGTGCGACGGTCGAGGATCTCAGCACCGTTGCCGGCCTGATCGAGAAGCTCGACAGCGACCCCGCGGAGACCGGCATCGCCATCCACGTCTTCCCGCTCCAGAAGGCCGACGCCACGAAGGTAGTCGCCACGGTCCGGGGACTGTTCCGCGACAACCTCCCGAACCAGGTCGTTCCGATCACGGTCACTGCGGATGAGCGCATCAACGCGATCGTGGTGTCCTGCGGCGAGACCGATGCCCAGCGGATCGGTCAGCTGGTGCAGAAGCTGGATACCGACCAGGTGGCCAAGGTCAGTGAGATCAAGGTGTTCCCGCTCCAGTTTGCCAGGGCCGAGTCCCTGGCGGGTATCCTGAACACGGCGCTGAACACCAAACCCGCCCCGCTCAACGACCAGGCGCCCAATGCGCAGTCCGTTCTCCAGTTCATCACCCGGACGACCGAGGGACAGGAGCTTGTCACGGCGGCGCTCAAGGAATCGGTGCTGATCACACCGGACCAGCGGATGAACTCCCTCGTCGTCTCCGGGCCAGTCGACTACATGGGGCTGATCGAGCAGATCATCCAGCGCATGGATGCCAGCTCACCCCAGCTGGCCAAGATCAAGGTCTTCGCCCTCCAGAATGCCGATGCCCGACAGATGGCGGAGGTGATCACCCAGATGTTCCGCATGACCCCGACGGCCGGGACCGGATCCACCCGATCGGTCCAGTATACTCTGGTACGGGGCAAGGCCGAGAACGGGACGCCTTCGGAGGAGCCGCTGGCCTCGGCGACGCTGGGGACAGCGGAGCAGACCGCCCTCACGGTGACGGTCGATCCCCGGACCAACAGCCTTCTGGTGGGTGGCACGGAGCACTACATGAACCTGGTGTCGCAGCTGATCGACACCCTCGACTCCAGTGCGGCCCATGAACGGGCGTCCGAAGTCATCCGGCTGAAGAACTCGCAGTCCCCGGAGATCGCGACTGCGATCCGCAACTTCCTCGACCAGGAACGCCAGAAGCTCATCCAGTCGCTGGGGGTCGATGCGGTCTCCGCCACGGCCCGTCTCTTTGACCAGGAAGTCGCGATCGTCGCCGAACCCACCAGCAACACGATCCTCCTCTCGGCGAATAACCGCTATTTCGAGCAGATCCGGTCGATGATCGACGAGCTGGACTCCGCGCAGCCCCAGGTGTTGATCCAGGTGCTGCTGGCCGAGGTGCGTCTCGACAACCAGACCGACCTCGGGTTCGAGTGGACCTACCGCGGCACGGCAGGAAGCAGCACCTACGGGATCGGGACGGATTTCTCGCCGGACATCGACATGGCCAAGATGAGCGGCCTCGTCGGCGGCATGCAGGGCGGGGACTTCTCCTTCCTCCTCCGGGCGCTCAAGACCCAGGGCAAGCTGCACGTCCTGAGCCGCCCCCAGATTGTCACGGCCGACAACAAGCCAGCCACCATCAACGTCGGCAAGAAGGTGCCCCTCGTGGAGCAGACCCGCCTGGACGCCCAGAACAATCTGACCACCCAATACCGCTACGAGGACGTCGGTGTGAACCTGACCGTCACACCGAAGATCAGCCGGGATGGCTTCGTGAAGATGGAGATCAGTACGACCAACAGCACGCTGTCGGCACAGATCATCGACATCAACAAGTCGGCCCAGGCCCCTGTGGTCGACCAGCGGAAGGCCAACACCACGGTGAGTGCCCAGAGCGGCCAGACCATCGTCATCGGGGGTCTCATCGACACCATCAACGAGACCAACATGCGGAAGGTGCCGGTCCTTGGGGACATTCCCTACCTGGGCGTCCTCTTCCGGACCACTAGCACAAAGAAGGAGCGGAAGGAGCTGTTGATCCTCATGACCCCGATCGTCTTGGACAACTCCCAGGTCCCGGTGAAGCTGACCGATCCGGATCGGGTGCTCCGGGACAACCTGGACAACGCGGACATCAAGCAGATCATGCGGGAGGGCGACATGCAGCGCCGCATCCTGGAGCCGTATTATCGGACCAATCGCCCCTCCTGGCGGGAGAACCAGATCAGGACCAACCCGGCACCGGCGCTATGAGGGAACGCAGGCGGCGGACAGTGATTTGGATCGTGGTCCTGTCGGGACTGGCCGTGCTGACCGGATGTGCTGGCCTCTCGACCGGTGGACGATTGACCGAGCTGCATCTCTTTGGCGTGCCGGTGGCGCTGAATCTGGGGTCGAAATCCGGACCCGACGGCATCGGGCTTCGTCTCTATGCCAGCACGGCCGACGTGGCCAAGGGGATCCCGATCCGGGACGGTGTCCTGGAAATCCTGATGTTCGACGGAACCGTCGGGGAGGCCTATGCGCGGTCGGAGAAACCACTCAAGACGTGGTCGTTCACGGCCAGTCAGCTGGGAGCCTTCGCCGGGACATCGTCCCTCGGTGTCGGCTATCAGTTCCCTCTCCGCTGGGGAGCGGATGTGCCCCGTCAGCCGGTCGTGACGGTGATCGCCCGCCGTGTGGCGCCGAACAAATCGGTGACGTGGTCTACGGCCACGACGATCTCGATTGTCACCCGGTAAGGGGGCATCCGGTCGTCGCCCCTCAGAGTTTGAGGCGGAGCTGCGGCAGCTTCTTCTCCAGGTCCTCGCCGATGTCCTCCTGGAACATGTAGGCGTCGCGGGCGCCGCCGGTGTTCCAGCTGTGGAGGAACAGAAGTTTCTGGGCCGACACCCAGCGGGCCGCCCCGTCCGTGGTCAGATGGTTCGCTCCGACCGGCTTGTTGCCGATCCCTTTGTGGGCGGGCATGCCCTTGAAGGCCGAATCGCGTCCTCCACCCCACTTGCCGTCAACCTTCAGGGTCGCGTCCGCCGCGAGGACCCAGCCGGGCTGGGCCGACGACGTCTTGACCGGACTCCGTGAGGCGAATGACCCCGCAGGGTTGTTCCAACGATCGATGCCCCCGTAGTACTGGTACCCGATGTTGAACTGCTTGTACTCGCGTTCGTAGGTCGGGAAATCGGGGCGATTGGGGCAGGTCCACATCTTGGCGACCATCCCGTTGGTCTCAACGGGCAGTCCCAGCTGCTTCGCCGAGGCGGCTTCGGGTTCGTTGATGGAGATCTGGACCCATAATCCACCATCGAACCGCGCCTTCAGGAGGACGTCCCGGTTATCATTGGCATAGAGGGTCATGCCGATCCCGATCTGGCGGAGGTTGCTGAGGCATCTCGCCCGACGTCCCTGCTCCTTGGCCTTTGCGAGGGCCGGGAGAAGCATGCCGGCAAGAATGGCGATGATCGCGATGACCACCAGAAGTTCGATCAGCGTGAAGCCCCGGATCCTGCAGGGGTGGGTGGAATCATGCATGGGTTTGAGGACCGGATCTAAAAGGGAGCAACACAAAGCGTTTCATCGGGTGGGCGGACGGCCAAGTGAGGATTTTTCGGGTGATCGAATAACCAGCGCCCGTTCTTTGCCCTTGTTGGACAGGAAAGCCGTCCTAACCTTGCGTGCGATGGAGCCCATCATTTTCCTGTTGGTGGCTGGTGCCGTCCTTCTGCTGGTGGAGCCGATCCTCCCCCACCTGGTTTCCGGATCAGTTGGGCTCGTGTTCTGGGCCATCGCCGTGGTCCTCATCTATGGACGCTACGGGTCCAGCGTTGGACACCTGAGTCTCGCCGTCCTGCTATCCGTGGCGCTGGTCGGATCATGGTGGTACCTCAGGAAACTCCCCGAGACCCGGTTTGGTCGCAGCGTCCGATCCGATCGCGTGATCCCTCCCGAGACCGCTGCCAAGACCCATCTGGTGGGCGTCGATGGTGTCGCTCTGACTCCGCTGCGTCCGGGTGGACTTGCCCAGTTCGGGGCTGAACGGGTCGACGTCGTGACCTCGGGGGAACCCCTCGACAAGGGGGAACGGATCCGGGTCCTGAGCGTCGATGGCCCGCGTGTCCTGGTCCGATCCGCCTGAACCTCCTTCCCGTCTTCACCCCGCCCACAATTCCCCATCCATGCACAGCCTGCTTGCTGCCCAGCTCGATATCGGTTCCGTCGTCATCGTCGCCATCCTCGGTGTCGCCGGACTTTCGTTCCTGTTCCTCATGGCCAGCTTCGGATCCATCTGGCTCCGGGCTATGGCCTCTGGAGCGCCCGTTGGCCTCGTCGAACTGATAGCCCTCCGACTCCGTGGCATACCGGTCGGGTTCATTGTCGACAACCGGATCACCGCCGTGAAATCGGGCCTGCCCCTCACCATCGACGATCTGTCCACCCACTTCCTCGCGGGTGGCAACGTCGACATGATTGTCCAGGCACTCATCGCAGCCCAACGGGCGGGCATCCATCTCGATTTTAACCGCGCCTGCGCGATCGACCTCGCCACCAAGGGCACCGGCAAGAATGTCGTCGACGCAGTGAAGACCTCGGTCAATCCGCGGGTGATCGACTGTCCGAATCCCGCCTCCGGCAAGGTCACGATCGACGCGGTGGCGAAGGACGGCATCGTCATCAAGGCCCGGGCCCGCGTTACCGTTCGTACCAACCTTGACCGCTTCGTCGGCGGCGCCACCGAGGAAACCATCATCGCGCGGGTCGGCGAAGGCATCGTGTCGACGATCGGATCGGTTGAGACTTATAAGCAAGTGCTCGAGAACCCAGACCGCATCTCGAAGACGGTTCTTGAAAAGGGTCTCGATGCGAATACCGCCTTTGAAATCCTCTCGATCGACATCGCGGACGTGGACATCGGCGAAAACGTGGGCGCGAAGCTGCAGGCGGAGCAGGCCGAGGCGAACAAGCTCAAGGCGCAGGCCGAGGCGGAGGTCCGCCGGGCCAACGCCGTGGCCCTTGAGCAGGAGATGATCGCCAAGGTGGCCGACATGCGGGCCCGGGTTGTCGAGGCGGAGGCGCAGGTGCCGCTGGCGCTGTCCGAGGCGTTCCGCACCGGGAATCTCGGGGTCATGGACTACTATCGGATGAAGAATCTCCAGGCGGACACCTCGATGCGGGAGAACATCGCAGGCACCCCGGACTCGAAGTGAGGGGCATCGGGGATCCAGCCATGCACCTTCTCCTGGCCGATTCCTGGGATTCGCTGATTCCGGTGGCTGTCGTCGCCATCGGCGTGCTCTTTTCCCTGATCCAACGCGCCTTCCAGCGAAGCCGTCGGTCCGACCGATCCGAGCCGGGTGGATGGGAGCAGAGCCCCGAGGTTCTCGAGGAAGGGTCCGAGGTGGAGTCCGGTGGACGGGTACTCCGGCGCTATGTGCGACCTGGAGGGTCGACCTTGGCTCCCCCACCGTTGCCAACCGCGTCCAGTCCCTGGGAACAGGAGCTGGAACGAATCCTCCAACGGCGCGCTTCCCAGGCCGCGCAACCCTCGCCCCCAGTGCTGCCGACAGCCGAGACGGTTACGATGCCGGAACATGGTCCCTCTTGGGAAACCGTCCGGAACACGCTGGAGCATCCCATCGATCCTGTAACCTCGGTCGAGGATTTGTCCGCCCGTGACCTTGAGTCGGCTCCGGCGGCCTCCATGCCGCTCAGTACGGCGGTGGAGTCCGGGGAACGGAGGGTGTCGACTGTTGATCTCGAGGAACGCGTCCGCCGGATGATGGAGCGGGTCGGCGGGCAGCTGCGACACGTGATCCCGGTTACCGCAACGGCGGCGACCTCCTCGAAGGGCAAGTCATCCCGGGTCCACGAGGCATGGACTGGCAGTCTGAGGAGCCCCGTGACAGCCCGGCAGGCCATGCTGGCAAGCCTCGTCCTAGGGCGTCCGAAAAGTCTGGAGGCCTGATCCGGATGCCGACCTGGGGTTGTCGGCTCCAGCAGGGTGGAGGGAGAGCTGGGGCTGGGCCTACATGCCCATGCGCATCAGTTCCTGCTCGAGAGCCATCTGGAACTCCTGGCCATCGGCGGCACTGGGGCGATAGCCCTTAGTCTCGGGCATCAGACCGAGACGACCCGTGGTGTCGAGCAGCCAGGTGGCCTTCTGGCCATCGCTGAACGTGACCTTTCCGCTGACCATGGCACCGGGACGGGTGACGGCGTCGACGGTCACCTTAACCCCACCGGGGGGCGCAGGTTCGGTCGGCTCGAGTGGCGATGGGGCTGGGGTTTCCGGGACCGGAGCCGCCTTGGGCGGTTCGGGGTCCTTGGGCATCACTTGAAGATCGGTGACCAGCATCCGGACATCCATGTAGGTCAGGCGGATCCCGAAATCCGTCTCCAGCCGGCGCTGGAACTCGGACAATTTCATCCCATCGGCAAGCCACTGACGGGCGACCTGCTGCTGTTCGGTGGTCAACTGCATAAAGGGGAGACTAGGAATCCTGGGCGGTGCGGGCAAGACGCCAGAGACGTCGTGTCCGCAATCCATCCCTAGGGATCGGGAGTATTCCGATAGGGATTGTTGCCCTGGGCGGAATAGCGCTTTTGGCCCGTCCATCGAGAGATGTTTCGATCAATCCTCAGCCTCCCTGACCGACCCTCATTCTATGCCTGTTCACTCAGAGAATCCGGAATCCCTCACGTCCCCGTTGAGGCGGCTACTTTCCCGCCCTGCTGGGGTCTTCTGGGTGTTGCTCGCGATCTACCTTTCCACCTGGGCTGGGCACTACACCTCGGGTGATGGGGCTATCAAGGTGGACTGGGCGCGCGGACTCCTTTTCCGCGGCAGTTCCCGACTCGATCCCGCAATCGGTGGACCGGAAGAGTACAGTTTCTATCCCATAGGCCATACCGTCTTGGCTATGCCCGCCCTGGTGATGTCCCACCTGACCCGGAAGTTTATGGGAGTCAGCTGTGAGGCAGCACTCTACACGTTGCTCTTCGTGGCCAACGGGGCGCTGTTGCTGTATCTCATGGCACGATATCTCTGGCCGATCTATGGACCTCGACGGAGCTGGATCACGGTCCTGGTCCTGGGTCTTGGAACCCTCTGGTGGCCCTACACCAAGGTGGACTTCACGGAGCCGCTCGTTGCCACCGTGATTTTCGGGGCGTTCCTCCTGCTTCGTGCGGACAGGCCTTTCCTGGGCATGCTGGCGGCTGGAGTGGGATGGACTCTCCGCCCGGAGGCGATCCTGTTCGCGGGTCTTCTGGGTCTCTGGCACCTGATGCGAACCCGGCGGCTGGACCAAGTTGCGTTGATGGGGTTGGGGCTCATTCCGGCGGCAGCAGTAAACCTCTATGCGAACTGGATCCGTTGGGGTTCCTGGAGCAGTTCCGGTTACGCGGGAGGCTATTCACAGGCAGGCTTTGATTATCCAGCCCTGGCTGGCTTCTTCGGTCTCATCTTTTCGCCCGGCAAAGGTCTATTCTGGTTTTCACCGCCCCTTTTGCTGGGTGTTCTCGGCTGGAATCGGATGAGAAATCGCGAGGCAACGCGTTCAGATGCCTGGTTCTTTGCAGCACTCTTCGGTCTCAGTGTTGCACTCTATTCGCGGTGGTGGGACTGGGGGAGTGACGATGCCTGGGGCGTGCGATTCCTAATATCTGGGGTGATATTCATGACCCTTCCGGTGGTGGAGATGCTAGATCGGCGTCTCTGGGTTGGAACAGTATTGGCGATCGGCGTCGCCGTGCAGCTTCTCGCAGTCCTCGTCGCGCCGCTGGAATATGTGGTCATGCTCCACGAGGTCGAGCCTGAGAGGCCCGCGGTCCTTAGCCGCAACAGGAGGAAAACGATGGATCTGGAGGAGATGTGGTATCATCCACGCTATGGTCAGCTTCCCGGACATTGGACTCTGGTGAGGGTGATGTTCGGCGTTCCTCCCAGCCCGAGTACAGAGCGTCAGAATCGGTTCACCGGTCTCTCCCTTTATGAATGCTATCCGGAGGAAGCGTGGCGCCGCCATGCCTTCCCGGACCTCATTTGGTGGCGGCCACTGACTCGGGTGCTCGGTCTGGATGGCAAACCTGGACCGACTCCGTGACCTTCACGGCGCCGCGGCGCTGGACGAGGTCCCATCGGTGCCGGTTTCCTGGGAGACCAGCGGTTGGAGTGGGCCGCGCTTGGCGTGTCTCAGGTCCTGCAGTTCCTGGATCAGGGCGACCCGTTCTGAATCCTCAAGCGCCGGGTCCGCAAGGGTCCGGGTCACGTGACCCAAACGGTCATCAATCCGAAGGTTTCGGAGACGGACTAGTGTATCGGAGAGAGCCACCTCAGGATTGGACACTGCCCGCCTCTCGCTAGCGGCGCCGGAAACCAGGGACCGCATGGCCTCGTCGTCCTCGAGCTGGCTCATCATCCCAGCGACATCACCCTGAAGCGCAAAGTGGAGGCCGATAATCCGCCTCACGCCGTCATGACGAATCCAGTCCGGGTCAAGGTGGTGCGCTACAAAATGAGCGAGGGGAGGGTTCGCAAGAAGATACCTCACCAACCACACCTCGAGTTCCGAAGGTGGTGACTGCACCTGTGGCGATGCCGTGGCTTGGATCTCCTGTCGGGTGGATTCAAGAAGACTCGGCCGTACCTTTCGGAACTCCTGCCGGACCGCTGATGGATCCACACCGAGGCGTTGAGCCACCCGCTGGGCATAAGTGTCGATGACCACCGCATTGCCTGTCTTCTGCACCGCTTCACCGACGGATCGAACCACCACGGCGCGACCCCGGTCGGTGGAGGCGTCGTTCTCCTCGAGGAGGTGTCGGAGGTAGAAGTCGAAGTACCCCTCTGCCCGCGTCAGGATGCCTCGGAACGCCTCGGCTCCATGACTCTTGATGAAGCTGTCGGGATCATCCGGAGGGGGAATCGAGGCGACCCGGACGGACAGGCCCGAGCCGAGGAGACCATCGAAGGATCGGACACTGGCATTGCGGCCGGCCTTGTCGCCGTCGAAGCACAGAACGACCTCCTCAACATAGCGTCGGAGGACCCGTGCGTGGTCCGGGGTTATGGCTGTGCCCTGAGGGGCTACCACGTTCCGGATGCCCGCCGCGTGACAGGCGATGGTGTCGAGCTGGCCCTCGCAGACGATGGCATGCCCGGCGTCGAGAATTGCCCTGCGGGCCTTGTCGAGAGCGAACAAGACCTTGCCCTTGGTGAAGATCGGGGTCTCTGGCGAGTTGACGTACTTCGCGGTCTTCTCGTCGCCCTGGAGCACCCGGCCGCTGAACGCGATCACCCGCCCCTGCTCATCGCAGATCGGGAACATCAGGCGACCCCGGAATCGGTCGTACACCCTGCCCGTCTCCGCCTTGCGGACGATCAGGCCGGCCTGTTCGCAAAGCGCTTCGTCGAAGCCCTTCGATTTCGCCCAGTTCACGGTGTCGTCCCACGCCTCGGGGGCCGCGCCGAGGCGGAACTCCTTCACGGTTTCCGGTGCGACACCGCGCCTGGCGAGGTAGTCGCGGGCCAGCTCCCCGGCCGCCTCGTTGGCGAGGCACTGCTGCCATCGCAGACAGATCGCCTCGTGCAGCTTCAGGAGTGAGTCCTTGAGACCCCGATTCTCCGGGGCGCCTGTACCCGCCTCGTATTCGAGCGGGATCCGGGCCCGTTCGGCGAGGCGCTCGATCGCCTCTGGGAATGAGATGTTCTCGTAGAGCTGGACAAACTTGAAGACGTCCCCGCCCGCTTGGCAGCCGAAGCAGTGGAAGATCTGCCGGGCCGGGTTGACGTTGAAGCTGGGGGACTTCTCCCGGTGGAACGGGCAGAGGCACACGAAGTTTGCGCCGTTGCGCTTGAGCGGGATGGATGCGCCGATGAGATCCACGATGTCATTCGCGGCTCGCACGCGCTCTCGGAAGTTGTCGGAAAACCGGGGCATCAGACGACAGTCGGAGTAGCCGATCCACCGCGCCCTGACGAGCCCGGGGCTCTGAGACGCGCAACGAAAGCTCCATCCACCCCGTCCCGGACAGGATCGAGCGTCCGCTGGGTCTCGACCATGAACCCTGGATGCGAGACGAGGAACCGAGTCACCACCTCCAGGTTTTCCTCGGGCTCGAGGCTGCAGGTCGAATAGACGATCCGTCCCCCGGGCCGGATGCGCCGGGCGGCGTCCGCCAGCAGGTCGGCCTGCACGGTGGCCATCCGCTGGAACTCGGCGGGATCCAGCCGCCACCGGAGCTCCACCCGCCGGCGCAGAACGCCGGTGTTCGAGCAGGGCGCATCCAAAAGGATGCCGTCAAACTCCGGCGTTGCCGGGGGAAGGGCGGAGACGGTGTTCACACAGGTCGCCCCGATACGCCCTGCATTGTCCCGAAGGAGATCCAGACGTCCTTCCGAGGTGTCATGGGCCACAATCCGTCCCGCATTCGCCATCCGCTCGGCCATGTACAGGGTCTTGCCGCCTGGCGCGGCACAGAGGTCCAGCAGGGTTTCACCGGGACGCGGGTCGAGTTCACGGATGGCCAGAAGGGTGCTTGGATCCTGGAGGTAGAATCCTCCCTCCCGGAAGCTGCCCAGACCGGCAACTGCTGGAATGCCGGACAGCTCGTGCAGGGTGCCGGGGTCCGCCCATTCGAGGACCCGCTCGGCGTGGACGACCCCTTCGGCGTCCCAGCGGAGCAGGAGTTCCTCGGGATTGGTCTTCAGACGGTTCACGCGGGCGAAGAGCGGGGGAGGTGTATTGACCCATCGACAGAGCGTCTGCAGTTCTGCCGAGTCGTATCGAGTCGACCACCGCTCGACGAGCCAGGGCGGGAGCGACCATCCCCTCGCCGGCTCGGAGCGCTGCAGCTCCTTGAGGCGGTGTCGGGTGGCTTCGCGATCCCGGATAACGTTCCTCAGGACCGCATTCACGAAGCCGGCCTGGCTGGGAAACCCGAGGCGCCGTGCCAGCTCAACGGAGTCATGGACAGCTGCGTGGTCGGGTATCCGGTCGAGCCAGAGCAGCTGGTAGATCCCGAGACGGAGCAGGGTCCGTGGAACCACCGGAATCGGACGCCGATCGGTGCGAGCGGCAATGAGATCGTCGAGGGTTCCACGCCATCGGAGCACCCCGAGGATGAGTTCCTGCGCGAGGCGGCGATCGGCCGATTTGAGGCCGATGAACACGCGGTCTTTCTCGAGTCGACGCTCCGCGAAATCCCCGGGTTCCTCCTGTCGGACAAGAAACAGGACGGCAAATTCTCTTGGTTCGGAAACCATCGGGAAGGCATACTGACCGTCCTCCGTTGAGGAGCCAGTTTTTAGCTCATGAAAGAGGAAATGGACCAGTTGGTTGCCGCCGGAAAAATCCAGCCGAAGCACGTCGCCCCGCTGACGGCGCTGCTCGAGGCAGGGTTTGGACAACACCGCAGCTGGGGCTTCGGAAAGATCCGGACCCTGGATGGAATCGCCGGGCGGCTTGTGATCGATTTCGCCAACAAGCCCGGCCACGCCCTCGACCTGGCCTTTGCCACGGAGACGCTCAAGCCGATCCCCAAGGACCACATCCTCGCGAGGAAGCACTCGGATCTGAAAGGACTCCAGCAGATGGCGGCCCTGCATCATCTGGATGTCGTCAAGCTGGTCATCGACAGCTTCGGCGGGAAGGCGACGGTCGACCAGGTCGAGTCCGTCCTCGTGCCGGATGTCATCCAGAGCGACTGGAAGAAGTGGTGGGAAGCGGCCAAGACCGAGCTGAAGAAGGACGGTCACTTCCTGGTCCCGATCAAGAAGGCTGAGCCTATCGTCTACCAGGCCGAGGAACAGCATCTGACGGACCGGCTCCTCCGGGATTTCCGGGCGGCCAAGGGTCTCAAGGCCCGCGTGGTGGTGGCCCATGAGATCCAGAAGAACCTCGCGGACCTGCCCGACAAAGCGATGCTGTCGGAGGTTCTCGACCAGCTCAACACGGAGATTAAAACTCATCTGACCACTCGGCCCAGTGAGGCGCTCGAGGGCATCTTCGTCCGGGAAGAGCTGCGTCAGGCCACCTCGATTCCTGCCCCCGAGGGCGAGGTCGTCGCCAAGGACATCTGGAACCAGCGCCTCCGTATCCGGGATCTGTTCGAGGAGATTCCCGTGGCCAAGCATCGCCGGGCCCTCGAGTCGTTCCGGGACAACGTTCCGGACTGGGCAGCCCAGATCGTGCTCCTCATCAACGACGTCCCGGCCAAGCTGGCGGGCGAGTGCGCCCGGATCCTCCTCCAGGAGAACCGTGGCCCGCTGCTGAAGGACACCCTGGCGCGTCTTTTCTCCCAGCATGGGGCCAGCAGCGAGCTGTTGCTCTGGTTCGGCAAGGACCGTAGCGACTTCTTCGCCGAACTCCTCAATCCCGAGGTGTTCCGTGCGATGCTGTCCGCCATCGAGCGGGACCAGTTCATGGAGAAGAAGGGCAACCGGCTCCGCGACTACGTCCTCGAGGATCAGACCCTCATTCCGGCTCTCATCGAGTCGGCCGATGTCGAAATCATCCGTGATCTGACCCGGACCCTCCAGCTGAGCCCGAGCTTCGACGACATGAGCAAGCGCTCCCTGCTGGCACGGATCGTCAAGATGTACCCGGCGATCCAGGAGATGATCACCGGGGAGCAGACCAAGGAGGACAAGACCTTCCTGGTGAGCTGGTCGAGCATCGAGCGTCGGAAGACCGAGTACGAGGACCTTGTCCAGAAGCAGATCCCTGCAAATGTCCGCGACATCGCCCTCGCCCGCAGCTATGGCGACCTTCGCGAGAACGCCGAATACAAGTTCGCCAAGGAGCAGCAGAAGATCCTGAACCGCCGCAAACACGAACTCGAGGCCCAGATGGGCAAGGCTCGTGGGACAGACTTCTCGCATGCCCGGACCGACGTCGTGACGCCGGGAACCACGGTAACCCTCGCCGATCTCGACTCAGGCAAGACCGAGGGCGTCCATATCCTCGGGGCATGGGATGGAGATGCCGACCGGAACATCGTCAGCTATCTCACCCCGTTCGCCCAGGCGCTCCTCAACAAGGGCGTCGGCGCAGAGTCGGAGCTGCCGGGCGAAGCCGGTAAACGCAGGGTCCGGATCGATAGCATCGTGGTGGCGGATGTCGCCTCCCTGCTCCCCGCTGCGGCGCAGGCGGCTGCCTGATCTGCGGCGTACCCAGACCGTCACGGGAGACTGCACCGTGGAGACGGAGACGGAGTCGAAGCTCGAACAGCTGAGGGAATCCCTCCGCGGGCTGGGCTCCTGTCTCGTCGCCTACTCCGGCGGGGTGGACTCCGTCTTTCTCGCCCACGTTGCCCATGCGGTCCTCGGACCCCGGGCCTTGGCCGTCATCGCCGATTCGCCCAGTTTGCCCCGACAAGAACTCGAGGAGGCGCGGGCGCTCGCGGAACGCTTCGGGTTCCCCCTGCGGATTGTCCGGACCGCCGAGTTCTCGGATTCCCGATACCTCTCCAATCCCGTCAACCGCTGCTATTTCTGCAAGCATGCCCTGTTCTCGGAGCTGGTCCCAATTGCCCGGAAGGAGGGCTTCCAGGCGGTCGTGTACGGGGAGAACGCCAGTGATGTCGGGGACCATCGTCCCGGAGCCCAGGCGGCGGCGGAGTTCGAGGTCCGGGCTCCATTGAAGGACGTCGGACTTACCAAGGCCGAAATCCGCGGACTGAGTGCGCGATTCGGACTTCCCACGGCCGACAAGCCTCAGATGGCCTGTCTGAGTTCGAGGATTCCAACCGGTGAGGCTGTCACCCCCGCCAAGCTGGCCCAGATCGAGGCTGCAGAACGTCATCTCCGGGACCTGGGATTCTGGGATGTCCGTGTCCGACACCACGAACTGAAGCAGGGTTCCCTCGCCCGCATCGAGGTCGGTCTCGAGGAGATGCCGCGTCTCTGTGCTGCCGATCGGCTCCGATCCATCGCCGAACATCTCCAGACACTGGGGTACCTCCACGTCACGGTGGACGCGGCCGGCTATCGACGCGGCAGCACGAATGGCGTGTCCGCACCGATCACCCTGGGCCGACCCCCGGTCGCGCCACAGTAGCCGCGGGCTTGCCGCTCGACAGCGCACAGGCACCCGGGTCTATTGGCTGGGATCTCCCGACCGAACCCTAGGCCTGTTCCTCCGCTGAACCTTTCCATGCCGTTCCGGATCCGACCCAACCGCGCTGCCTTTACGCTGATCGAACTCCTGGTGGTGATCGCCATCATCGCGATCCTGGCTGGCATGCTCCTCCCGGCGTTGGCCAATGCGAAGGAGAAGGCGAACCGGACCGCGTGCATGAACAATCTGCGGCAGATCGCCCTGTTCATGCAGTTCTACACTGACGAGTACCGCGACACGTTCGTCGCGCACCGCAACCTCGGTCAGGGGGATGACCCGAACCGCGCCCTCACCAACTGGTGGGGCACCTCGATCGTCGGCTACGGCAACAACAACTCGAACCTGTTCCGCTGCCCCAGCATCAAGGGCAAGCGGCTCGACAAGGGTGTGCGCTGGGAATGGAAGTTCGATGCGCACAAAGTGGGCTATGGCTACAACGGCTTCTTCCTGGGGCGTCATCCCTACGGACCGGATTCGCTGACCGTCGGTGGTGTCCGCTTCGATGTGGCACCCTGGTTCAAGAGAACCGCCATCGTGAACCCCTCGCAGAATCTAGTGATCGGGGATGGAATGCCGAAGGCCGATGGCTACTGGAGCAGCAGTCTCTGGTGGCCATTCAGCGGCATGGAGAAGGGTCAAGGGTTGGAGGGGGTCGACAACAGCCGGCACAAGGACCAGGGGGTGGCTGTCTTCAACGATGGCCATGCCGAGTCCCGCAAGAGTGCCCGGATCAACCCACCCATGGATCCCTCGTCGGGCAACGCCAAAGCACTCCAGAACTCAGAATTCTGGGATCCGCTCAACCGGGCTCGCCGCTAGCCCGGCAGACTGTCGAGGAGCCCCACGCCCCGAGAATCAACCTGGCTCCGATCATGATCCTTCCCGTTTCAGCCACCTCTCCCCATTGGCTCTGGCGATCCGCCTTGGCTGCCACCCTGATGCTGGAGACAGGTGTCGCCCACCTTGCAACCCGTGCGGCCGAGATCGAGCCGGGCGTCACCGTGAGGGCTGATGGATGGGGTCCCATGACCAATGGCCGAGACCTTTCCGGGTGGCGCAATCCCTTCGCCTGGGGTGAGGCCAAGGTGGTGGACGGGGAAATCCATCTCCTCGGGGACCGCAAGTTCTTCCTCGTGACCGAAAAGACCCACGGAGATTTCATCTTCGAAGGTGAGGTCTTCCTGCCACCCGGGAATTCCAACAGCGGCTTCATGTTCCGCGCCAACGTGGCAAGGAACCGCGTCTGGGGCTACCAGGCCGAGGTTGACGGTGATGAGAAACGCAAATGGTCGGGCGGCCTCTATGATGAGGATCGTCGGATGTGGTTCATCTCTCCCATCAGTGGGAACGCCGAAAGCATCGCGGCATTCCGGGCCCGTGCGGGGAAGGCGTTCAGGCGTCACGACTGGAACCGGTACCGGATCACCTGCATCGGTCGTCGACTGCGGATCGAGGTCAACGGAGTCGTGACCACCGATGTCGAGGATGGCCAGGATGCCAGAGGCGTCATCGGTCTCCAGCACCACGGCGAGAAGGGTCAGGTCTACCGGTTTCGCAACCTTCGCCTCCACGAACTGGGCATGCCTCACGGTGCGGCGACAAAGCCCTAGTCACCACAGGCCGATCCCTTTCCAGTCCCCCTGCGGGCCCACTCCAGTGTCCTCCTCTCGACGCCATCCATGAACCCCACCTCCAAGGAGGTCCAGCGACTGGTCGCGGACGCCAATGTCCGCGCTTCGTGGCGGCTCTGGGGGCCCTACCTCGCGGAACGACAATGGGGGACGGTCCGGGAGGACTATTCCGCCAATGGAGATGCCTGGGCCTCCGTGTCCCATGACCATGCCCGGTCGAAGGCCTACCGGTGGGGTGAAGAGGGTCTCGCAGGGCTCAGCGACATCCGCTCACGCCTGTGTCTGGGACTCGCCCTATGGAATGGCAAGGATCCGATCCTCAAGGAACGCCTCTTCGGACTCACCAACGCCGAAGGCAACCACGGAGAGGACGTCAAGGAGCTCTACTACTATCTCGACGCCACGCCGACCCATTCCTATCTCAAATATCTCTACAAATATCCCCAACGGGCGTTCCCCTACGCCCAACTTGTCGACGAGAACCGCAGACGGGCCAAGGAGTCCCCGGAATACGAACTCCTCGACACCGGGATCTTCGACGAGGACCGCTACTTCGATGTGTTCGTCGAGTATGCGAAGGCATCCGTCGACGACATTCTGATGCGGATCACGGTTCACAACAGGGGGGCCGAGCCCGCGACGCTGCATGTCCTGCCACATCTCTGGTGTCGGAACATCTGGTCATGGCGCAAGGGCATCGCTAAGCCGGAGCTCCGTCAGACCGGACCTGGCCGGATCCACGCGAGTGGTGTCTATCAGTCCGACTATGAACTGGTCTGCGAAAACGCGCCCGCCCTGCTCTTCACCGAGAACGAGACCAATCGCCGCCGACTCTATGGCGAGGCCCTCGCATCCGGCTTCTTCAAGGATGGCATCAACGACGCGGTCGTCGGGGGGCGGGTCCACACCGTCAATCCCGCCCATACTGGCACCAAGGCTGCCGCCCACTATGTCCTGACCCTCGGACCGTCGGGTTCCGCTGAGGTCCGACTGCGCCTCAAGGCGGTTGCGAAATCCGCCGGGGCAGGTCGCACAGCGCGAGGCGGAAAATCGAAGCCGGCAGGTGACGGGTTTGCGGATTTCGAGGAGATCCTGACCCGGCGTCGGGCCGAGGCGGATGAGTTCTATGACGGGCTTCAAGAAGGCATGGCCGATCCGGATGCACGACGGATCCAACGCCAGGCGTTTGCGGGAATGGTCTGGTCCCGTCAGTTCTACCGGTACCACGTCCACCGCTGGCTCACGGGGGATCCGGACCAGCCGGCGCCGCCCGAGGTGCGTCGACAGGGACGAAACCGGGACTGGACCCATCTCAATGCGGGCGATGTCCTGTCGATGCCCGACAAGTGGGAGTTTCCCTGGTTTGCCTCGTGGGACCTCGCCTTCCACTGCATCCCACAGGCCATCATCGACCCCGAGTTCGCCAAGGCTCAGCTCGTGCTGCTGACCCGTGAGTGGTACATGCATCCGAACGGCGAGCTTCCGGCCTATGAGTGGAGCTTCAGCGACGCCAATCCTCCGGTGCATGCGTGGGCGACGTGGAGGGTGTTCCAGATGGATCGGAAGGCCCGCAGGCTCCTCGATCCCAAGGACCCGGGCGACCTCGCCTTCCTCGAACGGGTCTTCCACAAGCTGCTGCTGAACTTCACCTGGTGGGTCAACCGCAAGGACACCCAGGGGAAGAACATCTTTCAGGGCGGATTCCTGGGTCTCGACAACATCGGTGTCTTCGATCGCAGCGCCAAGCTGCCGCCGGGTGTCCACATCAACCAAGCCGACGCTACCAGCTGGATGGCGATGTACTCGCTGAACCTGATGCGCATCGCATTGGAGCTGGCGTGCCACAACCGCGCCTACGGGGACATCGCTTCCAAGTTTTTCGAGCATTTCCTTGGCATCGCGGCCGCCATCAACGGTGTGGGTGAGGAGGCGATGGGACTCTGGGACGAGCAGGACGAGTTCTACTACGACCAGATCCAGCTGCCGGACCAGCCGGCAATCCCGCTCAAGGTCCGGTCCATGGTGGGTCTCATCCCTCTCTTCGCCGTTGAGACGCTGGGGGAGGAGCTGCTCGACACGCTGCCGCACTTCAAGGAGCGCATGCTGTGGTTCCTCGAGCATCGACCCGACCTCGCCGCACTCGTCTCGCGCTGGCACGAGACGGGCCGTGGCGATCGTCACCTCCTCTCGCTCCTGCGGGGGCACCGCATGAAATGCCTCCTGCGCCGGCTCCTCGACCCCGAGGAATTCCTGTCGGACTTCGGCATCCGTTCACTGTCGAAGGTCCATGAAAAGGCCCCCTACCGGTTCGAGTCCAATGGCGAGTCCTTCGAGATCGGATACGTGCCCGGGGAATCCCGAGGCCATCTGTTCGGGGGCAATTCCAACTGGCGCGGTCCGATCTGGATGCCGGTGAACTTCCTCATCATCGAATCCCTCCAGAGGTTCCACCACTACTACGGCGACGACTTCAAGGTGGAGTATCCGACCGGCAGTGGCCACCACGCCACCCTGGATCAGATAGCGACCGATCTGGGCCGCCGGCTGTCGCGACTCTTCCTTCGTGATTCCGAAGGGCATCGTCCCGTGCTGGCGGCCCACCCGAAGCTTTCGAGGGATCCCCATTTCTCGGATTACCTCCTGTTCCACGAGTACTTCCACGGAGACACGGGTCGAGGATGTGGGGCCAGTCATCAGACGGGGTGGACCGGCCTCATCACCAAGCTGCTGATGCCGCGACGCACCCTGGAGTAGCAGGGTCGGAGGTAGTGATCCGGGGAGGCACGGGCGCCTGGCAGCAAGGGACTTGGGCCTTGGTTTCGTCGGGACCGTTTCGGACACTCTGGGTCCATCCATGAGATACCGCGCCGCTCTTCTCCTCGCCTTCTTTTGGGCTGTGGTCCGATCCAGCGCAGCCGATCGTCCGCCCAACATTGTCGTGGTCTTCTTCGACGACCTGGGCTGGGGTGATCTTGGTGCCTTCGGTGCGACCCGGATCCGCACACCCCATTTGGACCGTCTTGCAGCCGAGGGGACCCGATTCACGAGCTTCTATGTCGCCCAGCCCGTCTGCTCTGCATCCCGGGCTTCCCTCCTCACCGGATGCTATGCCAATCGGATTGGGATCCATGGTGCCCTGTTCCCCGGGGCGCCTACGGGCATCCACGCCGGCGAGACGACGCTGGCTGAGGTCCTCAAGGCGCGGGGCTACACCACCGGGATGGTCGGTAAATGGCATTTGGGAAGTCAGCCGCAGTTCCTTCCTGTCCGACATGGCTTCGACGACTACCTCGGGCTGCCGTACTCGAACGACATGTGGTCCAACCATCCCACAGCCAAGCCGGGCAGCTATCCGCCGTTGCCGTTGTTCGATGGGGACCGCGTGGTGGAGACCCAGCCCGATCAGCGGTTCCTCACGGAGCGGTATACCCGGCGCGCGGTGGACTTCATCGATCGCCATCGGGACTCCCCCTTCTTCCTCTATGTCGCGCATTCCATGCCTCACGTGCCTCTGCACGTGAGTCCACGTCGACAGAACCGGTCCGCCGCCGGGGTCTATGGCGATGTGATCGAGGAACTCGACGAATCCGTCGGCGTGTTGATGGAGGCTCTTCAGCGGAATGGTCTCGAGGACAACACCTGGGTGGTGGTCACCTCGGACAACGGCCCTTGGCTGAGCTACGGCAACCACGCCGGATTGGCGGGGCCCTTCCGGGAGGGCAAGGGCACGGTCTATGAGGGTGGGATCCGAGTGCCCTGCATCATGCGGTGGCCTGGCCACATTCCAGCCGGACGGTCGTGCACGGCACCGCTCATGACCATCGACCTGCTCCCGACCATCGCCCATCGGGTGGGCGCAGCATTGCCGGGGAGACGGATCGATGGACATGACGTCTGGCCGGTGGTGACAGGGACCGGTCTCGGTCCGGAACGCACCTATTGGTTCTATTACCTCCAGAACCAGCTTCAGGCGGTCCGGAAGGGCAGATGGAAGCTGATCCTCCCCCATGCTGTCGGTGTGCTGGAGGGACGTCCTGGCGGGAGGGACGGCCGGCCCGTGGCCTATACCCAGACCAGGACGGGGCTCGCGCTCTATGATCTTGAATCCGATCCGGGTGAGACGCGGGATCGATCGAAACTGAATCCCCGGGTGCTCCGGCGCATGTTGCGGGAGGTCGAGCTGGCACGACAGGAACTTGGGGATTCGCTGGCGGGTCGATCGGGTTGCGGCACCCGTGAGCCGGGTCGGGCAGAGCCCTGATCCCTGGCGACGGGAACAAAAAGGGTGGCCACCCTGGGGATGGCCACCCGTGTTGTTGGGTTGGGTTGGATCCGAGCGCTGGGTGGGATCAGGTGCCAGCGGCAACCTCGGCCGGGTCCGCCTTGTCCTTGCCGGGACCGGTCTTGGCCACCTTGGGGCCGAAGCTCGCCTTGATGACGATCCGTTGTCCGTCCTCGTCGATCTGACACAGGCCGCGGGCCTCGTCGCCGGTGGCGATGTCCTCAATCGCTGCGGGTTGTCCCGCCTTCTCGATCTGGGTGTCGGCCGAGAGCTGGAAGACCCGTTGCTTCGGTCCACTGAGGGTGAACGTCTTCTTCTGGGCATCCATGGCGGCGACCTTCCCCCGGAACGGGACGGTGCGGTTGAACTTACGGGTTCCCGCCTCCTTCGCGGTGGTGGAGGAGGCGGCGGGTTTCTCCGCGCCGGCGGCGCGGACGTTGGGTTGGGTCGTGATCGCCGCCAGGAGCAGCGCCACGAGCATCAGCAGTGATGTGTTCATGTTGTTTTGGGGTGCCACCGCGTAAAATGCGGCGTCACATGAACACGCTGCACCATTTCGAAGGGCCTCCACCATCGCCAGATTTAGGGAGGCGACGAGGAGTCCGGAACGGGTATCCTACGGGGCTGCCCCGGACGCAGCCTGGGGCGTGAAATCGACAGACCCCCGGGCGCCAGCGGCCTCGACCTCGAGCCGATACACCGTGCCCGGGACGAGCGCCGAGGCGGTCGATCCACCGATACGTCGCAGTCCCTCGACCTCATCGCCATAGGCAAATCCTCGGGTCGGGGCCGATCCCTTGTCCGACGCGAGGCTCCAGACCCATCGGGGCCTCGCGTTTGTGATCTCGGCGACGGGTGCGACCCGGACCCTGGTGAGCGACCATTCCCGATCCAGTCCGAAGATGATGGGAAGGGCTTCCCCGGGAGCGAGTCCTGGCGCGAAGGGTCGGGAGGTCACATTGATTTGAATTTGTTGGTTCCGTCCCAAGTCCGTGAAGCCGAACAGGTAGGCGATGCCGAGCAGCACCGCCACCACCACCAGGACCCAGGAGTTTCTCGTCATATCCAAATCCAGACCGACGCCCTTCCGGGACGTCGGAGGTCGGGAATCGATTCGATGAATCTCCCGGTCCAACCGCTGAATCATGCGTCCGACGAGATACCATCCACCGCGACAGCACGGAGCCTTCACGCTCATCGAGCTGCTCGTGGTGATTGCCATCATCGCGATCCTTGCCGGGATGCTGCTTCCTTCGCTTGGAAAGGCGAAGTCCGCAGCCCAGCGGATCGCATGTGTCAACCAGGTCCGCCAACTCGGCCTCTCCGCCACCCTCTATGCCGGTGAGAATTCCGGGCAGTTTCCGGAGCGTTCGATCACGAATCGCTGGCCGGAGCGCCTGTTCCCGATCTTCCGCTCGGTGAAGATCCTGGTGTGCCCCTCCGACATCGGGACGGATCCTACGACCGGCAAATCAGGAAACCGTCCAGCCACTGCGATCCAGGATCCCACCGCCGTCGCTGATTCCGCGCCGCGGTCCTTCATCATCAATGGCTGGAACGACCAGTTTGCCCTCGAGATGGGAGATGCGTTCAACATGGGATCGATCCTCAACCGGACCATCCGTGAGGGTGTCATCCGTGAACCAAGCGAGACCGTCCTGTTTGGCGAAAAACTCCACTCGAGTGGGCATTTCTTCATGGATTTCCTCGAGGGCAAGCTGGGCAACGACGTCGAGACCCTGAACCACAGCGTCCACGGCAGCACTGTCCGGGGTGCCCAGGGGGGGCGGGGCGGAGGATCCAATTTTGCGTTCACCGATGGCAGCGTCCGCTACCTCAAGCACGGACGTTCCCTTGTGCCCGTCAATCTGTGGGCTGTGACCGAGCGGTGGCGAACGAATGCCATCAACGTCGCCCCCTGAGGTTCTGGCGAGGGTTCTCTTTTTGGACACTCACCGGACGCCACGGTCCTTTCCGCAACAGAGGGACAGGATTGGCATCCGAGTTGCACACCTTCTGGGGCCAGTAGGGATGCTGGGTGGTATCCCGATCTGGTTCTGGGTTGGATGGTCCGTCCTGGCGCAAGCAGGGGCGGACTTTCCGTTTCCAGCCCGGGATCAAGACGCCATGGATCGGATCCACCGTGTGAGAGCCACCACATTCAGGGCGGCCTTGGGCACGAAGGAGCCTCGGTCGACGTACTCCGGGAGCTTCGTCCCATCGGTGCTGCGTTCTGAACAGTGGTCGTTGTCCCCGGAGGGTCCCAGTCCGTCGAGGGTGGGGAAATGCGCGCAGAGATGGTTGCCATCGCTCAACCCGCCCCGGGATTCCGACCCCACCTCGATCCCGAGGTCGCGTCCGGCCGCCTCCCAGTGGGCGAAGAGTCCGTCGGTTCCGGGATTCCGTGGCCAGGGGGCGGTCTCGGTCAGGATCTCCATCTCGACCTGGCAGCGGAACCCATCAACGGGGCTGTGGACATCACCTGGACCGGACATTGCCAGGAGGGCGTTGCGTCCGTGCTGGTAGGCCTCCTGGGTGAACGCCCGGAATTCACCCTCGGCTTCGGCGGACTGGGGGACCCGGTTCAGGCCTGTCCCGCCGCGGACGAGACCCACATTCACGGTGAGTTGGCGAGAGTCGTCGTTGATGGTGTGGATTCGGTCCAGGAGACGCCCGAGCTGGACGATCGCGTTGGCACCCGCGGTGGGTCGCACCCCGGCGTGGGCGCTCCGTCCGGTTACCCGGAGCCGCCAGGTTCCCCGACCCTTCCGGGCAACGACGATTCGGGGGCCTTGCGGACCCTTGCCTTCCGCCTCGAATACGAGGACGCCGCGGGTGTCGGGGCCGAGGCGTTGGGTGCAGACCGTCTCGAAGTCGGGCGACAGCATCTCTTCGGAGGAGTTCCAGAACAGCTTCCAGGTGACTCTCCCAAAGGCCTCGGGCTCGAACTCCCTCAAGGCCATGAGGGTGAGCCAGAGCACGATGGTGCCGCCCTTGATATCGTGGGTGCCGGGTCCGTAGATCCGGTCGCCCTCCGGCTGCCAGTGGAACTGGTTGCGTTCCTCCTCCTCGGGCGGGAACACGGTGTCGAGATGGGAAACGCAGGCGACGGTGCCCCACCCGGTGCCGGCCCGGGTGAGCACGAGGTGTGGACCCCATTCCGGATTGCTGGATGGCACCCGTTCAGCCTCGAACCCCAGTCCGCGGAAGGTCTCGGCGGTGAGGTCGCCCACCTTGCGGACTCCGTCTGGATTCTGGGTCCAGCTATTGGTCTCCACCATGCGCCGGAGCAGGCCCATGGCTTCAGGGAGGCGGTCTTGAAGCCACGGGGTCAGGTCCTTGGAGCTGCGCATCCCCGACCCTCCGGCGGTCCCGCATCGGCGTCAATCGACCTGAACCGGGTCTGTACCGCGAAGCGGTTGGCGGTGGGCCCCCTCACCCCATGACCTGACCCCAGAGGCGTATCCTACCCCGTAGGCATATCTGAGGCGCAGGTCGCGGGAGAAACGGGTTTGGGGACAGGTCACCTACGAGCGCTGCCTGGGTTGGGGATGGAGCAGGAAGAGAGACAGGTCCCAGGTCTGCCTGAAAAGGTTGCGCGATGCGGTGGGGCCCACCCCCGACCCGTGACCTGACCCCAGAGACAGGGGATGCTGCAGGAAACAGGCTTCAGACTGGACCGTGGAGTTTCTAGAATAACGTTAACCTCATCCTAGGATTGATGGAAGATCTGGGTTTAGACCACCGGTTTTGAGGAAAAGACTGTGTTGGGGAACCGAGGTCGGATCATCTGTCGGAACTGGCCGGGGAAACTGGGGCCATCTATCGGGAGCCCTTCCGGGTCGGAACATAGGGGGACAGGAGCATAGGGGGACAGGTCAACAGTTTGGCAAATTCCTCACCGCAGTAGCTGGGAGCCCGGTCAGGACCATTGTCGGCTACCATCACTGGCGGGCCTCAGCCCGGTGTTTGGCCTGGGAGAGGACCCGGTACTGGAGATCTTTCACCACGAGCCCGCACCACCAGGCCCAGTATTCCGCAGGCCATAACCCATGCTGGTAGCACGTTGTCCCGATCAGGCGGGTGCCTCCGGAGACCGATGCCAGTTCAAATTCTGCGGACCTGACCTCGTAGTATCCCTTCAGGTGGGGCGCATGGAGGTGCTCGTAGATCGAGAGCTCCCTCAGTGGGGTCGGGGTTGTCTCCACCCGGAGTCTGAGACGGTGCGGCGGTTCCCAGACCTCCACCGGTTCGCGGGCCAATCCGGTGTCGAATTCGCAATAACGGATGGCCCCGATTCCCTGCCCTTCGGTCCAGGCGCGGCGGAAGGTGGCCATACCCAATCGGGACCAGACCTGTCCATCCGGCGGAATCTCGCTGACATCCACAACCAAGGGCCAGAGCCGCTCTGGGGAAACGGCCACGAAGATTTCGGATCGGACCGTGAACGTCGGAGGTGCAGGCCTTCCCAAGGGTTCCCCCACCAGCAGGGCCGGCAGGGAAAGGAAGACCACTCCCATCAGGGACGTGTTGGTTTTCCGGGAATTGGCGCGGTGGATTTCCCAGACGACAGAACCTCCCATCAGGGCCAGCAGGAGGGCAATGGGTGTGGCCATGAAGAGACACACCAACCCCTCGATCGCCAGTCCGAACAACAATCCGCCGACACACAGGACTGCGAGACAACTCACCCACTGGACCTCCTTCAGCGTTGCGGGATGACGTCGGAGATAGAGCCAGGTGGAAAGCGCCCCGAGCACGAAGGGCATCACCACAAACAAAGCCCAACCGTATTCCCCAACCACCCACGTGCTGAGGAGTGTCAGACCCACCCCAGTTGCTCCGGCATAGATTGCCGACGCCAGAGCACAGCCCCAGCGGGTGGATGGAAGCCATCGGTCCCAGAGCGACTGTCGATCTCCCGCTTGTGGTTGGGGGCCGTTCGCCGCTCTGGATCCGGGTACGGTGGAAAGGATCAGGAGAAAAAGAACCCGGACGCCTGGAATCAGGAACAGCAGAGCCCAACGGCGCGACACCCGAGCGTCGAGAAGTCGACCCAACGCAAGACAGGCCCCCACCCAAACAAACGGAACCAAGCTCACCCACCCGCTCCAATTCTGGCCTGCGCCCAGGGGGTCAGGGTGAGGGACAGGGATGATGCCAAAGGCAAAACAATTGAGGATGACCGCGATCGAGTCGGGTGGATTGTATCCCTGCTGAGCGTAGACGAGGCGCTCGAGATTCAGTCGGAGAAGAATGAGTGTCAGGGCAGACGACAGAAAACCAGTCCTACCGAGGGCATGACGGCCCGTCAGGAACCGAAGGAGACTCCGGGCACCGGACGGATGATCTTGTTGGGAACTCATGACCCGACCCGATGGTCATACTAACGAAGCCCTGCCGACAGCATGGATTGGTCTGGGTGATCCGGATTGTAGTGGACCGGGACACGCCGGCCTGGTTGCAGCAACATCAGCAGCTCCGCATGCGCCGGCCCAAAACGCGATCCGCCAGCGTGGCAGGGATGGATGAGGTTCCCCTCGTGGCGTTTCCCGTCCACTTCAAAGGTATAACACACCCGGATTCGGTGGTTCGTGTCCTCGGGACCGGAGACGTCCGGATCGGCGACCGAGAGGAGTGTTGCCTTGGCGGTGGGCCAGCGGGATGCCCTCAGGCAATCCCAGATCCGGCGGGCGGACCGTGCGGCTATCACAAACCCGGCGATGAACAGGGCGGCTCAAGCTATGAGAACAAATGGGGTCATCGCCTTGAAGGGTTTCCCCCTGCCGGTTGGGTCAACACCGGCGGATCGGGGCCGAAGTGTTGTCGATAGGGTCCGGTGTTCGTGGGACTTGTTGGAGGAAGAAAACCGTTGAACCGGGGTCGGCCACGCCTAGTATCCCGCCGCCCTTCGGGGCACTTTGGTCGGGGCGTAGCGTAGCTTGGTAGCGCGTCTGAATGGGGTTCAGAAGGTCGTGAGTTCAAATCTCACCGCCCCGACCATCGGTCTCCTTCTGTGGATCCGAGCATCCCCAGCGAATCCGATCCCGAGGTCCCCATTCTTACCCACTAATGCGGCTCCCCTTGCGTCGTCCCCTGATCGGTCTTCTCGGTGTCCTCATCGCACTCGTCTTCGGGATCAAAGCTCTCCATGCCGCACCGCCTTACAACATCCTCTTCATCATCTGCGACCAGGAGCAGGGAAACCTGATCCCGGCCGCAGGGTATAGAACGCCCGCCCGTCAGGCATTGGCTCGTCGGGGTGTTGTGTTCCGAAACCACTACACCGCCGCGGCCATGTGCTCCCCCTCGAGGGCTGCCTTCCTGACGGGGCTCCCGCCCCAGCGCACCGGGGTTTTCGATCAGATGGAGTACCCGTATGTTCCAAATCTGAACCCACGCCTCCCCAACATGGGTTCGGTCCTGAAACAGCTGGGCTACTCGACCGCCTACTTCGGAAAGTTCGAGATGGCCCGGGACCTCATCCACACCAAGGACACCGTCAACTACAGTCGCAAACTGCGGCCTTACGGATTCGACCACTTTGCCGCCACGGGCGATGTCGGGAGCCGTCCCAACTCCGGCTACCAGAACGATGCCATGATCGCCGCCGAGGCGGTCCAGTGGCTGCGTCGGGGAGCGGTCGATGGCGGTCCAGACAAGAAGAAGCCGTTCTTCATGGTGGCGAGCTTCCTCAATCCCCACGACATCATGTTCGCGGACGTCAATCCGCCCGGGGAGCAGATCCAGAAACCGAGGGCTCCGCTCACGCTGAGTGCAACTCCAGCCAACCTGCTCTACCAGAAGGAGTGGGAGTTCCCACTGCCTCCAAGCCTTCAGGAGAATCTGTCGGCCCCCGGCATGCCTGGGGCCCTCGCCGAGTACAACAAGGGGTGGTCGGACGCCCTGGGTTGGATTCCGTCCGATCGGCCCGTCATGTGGAGCCGGTTCTACAGCCAGTACCTGAACATGATCCGGGACAACGATACGGCCCTGCAGCAGATCGTGGACATCATGGACGAACAAGACCTCTGGCGGAACACGATCGTGATCCTCACCGCGGATCATGGAGAGATGGGCGGCGCGCATGGCGGCCTCCGGGGCAAGGGACCTTTTGCCTACGAACAGAATGCCAAGGTGCCCTTCATCGTGGTGCACCCCGATTTTCAGGCTGGCATCAGCGAGGTCCTCACCAGTCATCTCGATCTTCTGCCGACCCTGGTGTCGTTCAGCGGCGCCCCGGATAGCCGGCGACGTCAGCTCCTCAAAGGTCTTCCCGGCAAGGATTTTACGCCGGGCCTTCGTCGCGAGAACCGTTCGAACCCGAACGCCATCCGCAAGGGGGCCCTCTTCCATTATGTGGGCCTGCTCACCCTTGATGCCGCCCACTGCACCCAGACCCTGACCGGAGGTGCGGGACCGGACGCCGAGAAGGCCACCGACCCCGCGCAGCTCAAGGGAAAGCTTGGCAAGAGGGGGTTCCTGTCCTTCGTGTCGGATGGCCGCTACAAGCTGGCCCGGTTCTACTCACCGGACAACTTCAACACCCCGGTGACCCTCGATGAGCTGTTCGCCCACAACGATGTGCAGCTCTTCGATCTCAAGACCGATCCCAACGAGGTCGTGAACCTCGCCCTGGACCGTATGAAGCACCGGGGGACGTTGGAGCGCATGAACCTCCTGATGAACGAGCTGTTGTCGAAGGAGGTCGGGGTCAACAATGGTGCCTTTCTACCGGCTGTGATCCGCCCGGCTGGGGTGCCTGCCCTGAAGCTCTCCCTCGCGCCCAAATGACTGGCGTTGCTGCGGACCCGCTCAGGTCCTGATTTCCCGCTCGCGAAATCCCGTCGATCGAGGAAAACGAGGCATGCCCATTTCCGCCGGTGCCCCGACCCTTCCATACGGTTGCCTCCCGGGCAGGGCAGTCCTGGCGCTCACGCTGGCCTGGGTGGTGATGGCCGCCGTTGTCTCGTCGAACACCTGCAGGGCTGCGACACCAACCCGTCCGAACATCCTGTTCATCATGACGGATGATCATGCGACCCAGGCGATCGGGGCCTATGGAAGCCGTGTCAACCAGACCCCGAACCTGGACCGTCTTGGGGCCCAGGGTCTGCGGTTGGACCGCTGCTATGCGGTGAATTCGATCTGTACGCCGAGCCGGGCGACGCTCCTCACGGGCCAGTACAGCCATCGCAACGGGGTCCCCGTCTTCAACGACATCGACCCTGCACGGACCACCGTGGCGCACCGGATGCGGGATGCCGGTTACTACACAGCTATGATCGGGAAGTGGCACCTCGGATCCGACCCCCAGGGTTTCGACCATTGGGAAATCCTGCCAGGACAGGGCCGATACAACGATCCGGTCCTCTATGACCGCGACGGCCATCGGGTCTACAAGGGCTATGTCACCGACATCATCACGCGGCTGACGCGGGACGTCCTTGAAAAGCGTCCGAAGGACCGGCCCTTCTTCGTGATGTGTCATCACAAGGCGCCACACCGTGAATGGACGCCGAGCGACCGGTATCGCCGGGAGTTTGCACTGAAGACGGTTCCGGAGCCCCCGACGCTTTGGGACGACCATGTCGGTCGGGCTGACGCGTTGCGCGAGCAGCGGCAGTCGATCTTCAAGAACCTGTCCCGATATGATCTGAAACTGACGCCGCCCGAGGACCTGTCCCCGACAGATCGCCAGCGCTGGCTGAACGAGGTGCCCACCGAGGTTTCCTGGATGATCGATGGGCAACCCACGGTATTGAGGGGCCGTGATCTCGACCGGTGGAAGTACCAGCGCTACATGCAGGACTACCTCGGCTGCGTTCAGAGCGTCGACGACAGTGTGGGCGAGCTGATGGAGTGGCTCGATGCCAACGGGCTGAGGGAAAACACGCTCGTGATCTATACGAGCGACCAGGGATTCTTCCTTGGGGAGCACGGGATGTACGACAAGCGGTTCATGTATGAGCCCTCGAGCCGGATGCCCTTCCTGGCCCGGTGGCCGGCAGGGATCCGACCCGGATCAACGAGCGAGGCCCTGGCCATCAACTGCGACTTCGCCCCAACCTTCTTGGACCTTGCTGGTGCCCGGATCCCGGACGAAATGCAGGGCCGCAGTCTGGTTCCGTTGTTCCAAGGAAAGAGGCCGGCAGAGTGGCGCACGGAGATCTACTACCGCTATTACCACGATCCTGGACACCACAACACCAGGGCCCACTACGGCATCCGGACCGCAACACACAAACTGATCCACTATTGGAAGGCGGACCAGTGGGAGCTGTTCGACCTCGTCCAAGACCCCGATGAACTCCGGAACCGATTCGGGGATGCTGACCAGGCAGACCGGGTGGCCGATCTGAGGCAGCGGCTGCGGAAACTCCAGTTCGAACTGGGCGACACCGGTCAGTTCACCAAGGAGTTGCCGAGGGATACGGTGGACCGCCGTCCCCGGCAGATGGACCGCAAGCATCCGGATTCGGAACTCTGAAGTGGAATCGATCGGTTCCGAAAACAAGTGGGTGGGTTTGGGTCCACGACTTGAAAGGTCGCAGGGTTTGGGGTCCAGTCACCAACGACCTTGCTGAGAACCTGATGCGCGCCGGCGATAAATTGGGCCCCTATGAACTGATCTCGGTGATCGGGACCGGTGGCATGGGGGAGGTGTTCCGGGCCCAGGACCATCGGCTGGGGCGGGATGTCGCGATCAAGGTTCTGCGTCCGGAGTTTGCGAAGGACATCGATCGACTCCAGCGGTTTGAACAGGAGGCCCAGACCCTTGCGGGTCTGAACCATCCGGGTCTCTTGATGATCTTCGATACGGGCACCCATGAGGGTGCTCCCTACATCGTTTCCGAACTTCTCGAGGGCCGCACACTGCGGGAGGAGCTTCACCAGGGAAACCTGCCGATGCGACGTGCCCTGGAATACGCACTCCAGATCGCCTCGGGTCTCGCGGAGGCCCATTCCCGGGGGGTGGTGCATCGCGACCTGAAGCCCGAGAATATCTACATCACCGAGGATGGCCGGGTGAAGATCCTCGACTTCGGTCTCGCCAAGCTGCGTCAGGTGACCGGCCGCGGGTTCCGGCCGCGCCGGCCCGACGGTGGGGTTGATTTCCTAACCGATTCCGGCTCACGAGCGGCGATCCAGTCGCCTACGGAGAGCGGCATGGTGCTCGGCACCCCCTGCTATATGTCACCCGAGCAGGTGACAGGACGTGAGGCGGACCACCGGTCCGATCTCTTCGCGTTCGGCGCTATCCTCTATGAGATGATCTCGGGACAGCGGGCATTCCGCCGGCCCACCAGTGCCGAGACCATGACGGCAGTGCTGCGGGAGGAGCCACCCGACCTGATCGAGCTGACCCCGAACCTGCCCCCTGGGCTGGACCGTGTGGTCAACCGCTGCCTCGAGAAACGTCCCGAGCATCGATTCCAATCGGCCAGCGATCTCGCCTTCGCCCTCGAGGGGTTGTCCCAGCAGAGTGGCTATCGACGGATTATCACCGAACCCAAGTCGCTGTTGCCCAAATGGTGGATCCCGTTTGCGGCCTCGCTGCTGATTCTCCTGATGGCCCGGCTGTTGATGGTGGATTCGGTGGATCCACAGCCGGAGTTCCGCCAGGTGACCTTTGGTCGGGGCACCGTCATGAATGCCCGGTTTGCTCCCGACGGCGAGAATGTCGTCTACGGTGCTCGGTGGAACATGAAGCCCATCGAGGTGTTCTCATCCAGACCGGGCACACCGGAGGCTCGGACCCTCGGCTATACGAATGCCGACATCCTGGCGGTCTCCTCGAAGGGGGAGATGGCCATCCTTCTCAATCGGGTCGGGGTCGGATGGTTCTCGGGTCTGGGCACCCTGGCCCGTGTTTCGCTTTCCGGCGGGACTCCGCGCGAGGTGCTCACGGAGGTCAAGGACGCCGACTGGTATCCCGATGGCGAACAGTACGTTGTGGTGCGCAAGGCCGGGGGGAGATGGCGACTCGAGCAGCATCCCACCCAGGGAGGAGGGCTCCAGTTAGCGGAGACCTCGGGAACGTTCGGGCATCCGCGCGTCTCCCCCAAGGGTGACTGGATCGCCTTTTCGGACCATCCGGTTCCCAAGGACAGCCGAGGAAGGATCCGGCTCGTAAATCGTCAGGGCGAGTTCCGGAATCTGACCGGCGAGTACGCCCAGATCGACGGGTTGGCCTGGCATCCGGACGGGAAGGAAATCTGGTTCACCGCGATCAGCCACGGCGAGATCCAGAGTCTGCGGGCAGTGACGGTGAACGGGGAGGAGAGGGCCATCCTGAACACGTCGGTCAACATGACCCTTCATGACATCTTCAAGGACGGGCGTCTGCTCATGACGCGGCAGTTCGAGCTGCAGGAGATTATCGGGCTGGTCCCGCCGGAGACCCACGAGCGGAACCTTACCACCATGGGCCGCTGCATGCTGCGGGGAGTCTCCGAGGATGGCAGCCGCTTCCTGGTGATCTTCTTCGGCGAAGGCGCCGGAAACAGCTACTCCACGTATCTGATCCGTTCCGACGGCAGTCAGTCTGTTCGCCTCGGGCCAGGATTCGGCCACGCCATCTCTCCGGACGGGAACTGGGTGTTCGCCAGCGCCTATGATCCGTCCCGGCTGATCCTGATGCCCACCGGGGCCGGGACGGGGCGGACCCTCTCCGTGACGAACCTCGATCTCTCGGCCGCGTCGTGGCTTCCCGACAGCAGGAACCTCGTCGTGCATGGACGCGTCGGCACCAACGGGCTGCGCTATTACCTCCTCGATACCGAAGGAGCCAAGGATCCTGTGGCCATCACCCCTGAGGGTGTGAGTCCACCGACCTATTTTGGTGTTCCGGTGTCCCCGGATGGCCGTCTGGTCGTCGGGGTGCTGCGTGGCGAACGTCGCGTCTGGCCGCTTGACGAGGGGCAGTCGCGTCCGTTGCCCGCCATCCGTGACTACCAGGTCGCGGGCTGGTCCCCCGACAGCAAGGACTTGTATGTCTATGATGGTACCTCTCCGGTGAAGGTCTTCCGATATGACCTTGCGACGGAGAGACTCGAACCCATGAGGGAGATCTATCCGACAGACCTGTCGGGAAGCCTGGGCGGTGAGCCTGCGGTGGCCATGACCCACGGGGGCGAGGGATACGTCTATTTCAACTGGCGGATCCTGACCGACCTCTTCGTGGTCGAGGGGCTGAAGTCGGGTCACTGATATCCTCCTGCCCGTCCGGGAGATTCCGGGCCGGTGGTTCCTGTCTGAGGTTCCTGTTGCACCGCCCGGCGGCGTGAGCACACTGCGCCCGCGCCGAAGGCAAGATGCCCGCCGCGCGACCGCGAATGAAGGCCATCCTCGCTCTGGAAGACGGATCTGTTTTTGAAGGTCAGGCATTCGGCAGCCGCACCACGGTGGCCGGTGAGGTGTGCTTCAACACCTCGATGACCGGCTATCAGGAAATCCTCACCGATCCCTCCTACAAGGGGCAGATCGTCACAATGACGTACCCCTTGATCGGGAACTACGGGGTCAACCAGCAGGATGTGGAATCCTGGGCGCCCCATGCCTCTGGGTTTGTCATTCGGGAACTGTCGCCTGTCGTCAGCAACTGGCGCGCGGACTGGTCTCTGGCGGACTATCTGGAACGGCACGGCATCCCTGGAATCCAGGGTATCGATACCCGGGCACTCACCAAAAAGCTGAGGGTTCGCGGCGCGCTTTCCGGCTGTCTTTCGACCGAGGGTCTTGCGGTCGAGGATGCACTCTCGCGGGCCCGTTCCTGGGGCGGCATGGCAGGACGTGACTACGTGTCCGAGGTGACCCACAAGGAACCGTTCCTCTGGGATCCTGAGGACCGCGATTCAGGAGCCTTCGAACTGACCCAGAACAACACGACCCCCAATCCCCGGAGTCTGCGGAAACCGCTGCCCCCCGCCGATGTCCCGATCGTCGCCTACGACTTTGGGATGAAATACAACATCCTCCGGCGCCTGCGGCAGAAGGGGTTTCGGATCCAGGTCGTGCCGGCCCATACGACGGCTCGCGAGGCGCTGAAGCATAAGCCGCGCGGAATCTTCCTTTCGAACGGCCCCGGGGATCCTGCAGCTCTGGATGGCATCGTCCGGGAGGTCAAGGAGCTGGTCGATCACGGGATCCCCATCTTCGGGATCTGCCTGGGCCACCAGATCCTGGGACAGGCCCTCGGCGGGCGGACGTTCAAGCTGAAGTTCGGCCACCGTGGCGGCAATCAGCCGGTCAAGGATCTTGAGACCGGCCGGGTTGAGATCACCTCCCAGAACCATGGCTTTGCCGTCGATGCGGAATCGTTGCCGGGCGATGTCGCGGTCAATCGCATCAACCTCAACGATCGAACCGTCGAGGGGCTGCGTCACAAGAAGCGCCCGATCTTCTGCGTCCAGTACCATCCTGAGGCCGCACCTGGGCCACATGATTCCACCCCTCTCTTCGATGAGTTTCGCGCCATGGTTGTCCGCCACGGCTGAGCGGGGTTGGCGTTCAGCCAGCCCCTCCGATGTCCGCCGTATGACTCCATCCATACAGGGGGAAAGCGTTTGACGGGTGGTTCCGTCAACCGGTACACACGTAGACGACCTCGCTTATGCCGAAACTGGTTTGCATCACCGCTGGCTTCACGGATCGGGTCTTCGACGTGAAGACCGAGAAGGGAACGCTGGGGCGTCTCGAGGAGAATACCTTCTGCATTCCGGAGCCGAGCGTCTCGAGCCGGCACTGCGAGCTGTGGGCCAAGGGCGACGAGATCGTCATCAAGGACCTCGGATCCACGAACGGATCGTTCATCAACGATGCGCAGCTGGCGGCGGAGAAGGAGGCGACGCTCCGTCCGGGGCAGACCCTGCGTCTTGGCCAGGTCGAGTTGCGCTACGAGACCGGCAAGAAGCAGACCGATCAGCCCCGGCCGGCGGTCAAGATCGGCGCCGAATCCGCCGCTGCTCCGTCCTCCAAAGGTGCCGCCTTCGGGAAGAAGACGAACAACACCAACAAGATCTTCCTCGCGGTCGGCGCTGTCCTAGTCATCGTGATCCTCGCTCTTCTGTTCGTGGCCTTCTCCGGTATCGGTGGCGGAACCACCGGGCAGTAAGGGCGCAGCAATCGGCCCGACTTGGACTGCTGATCATGGGATCCGGGCCTATCCGGGTTCAGACCCTTCCCTATTTGGAGACCGATGGTACGGTCTCCTCATGCGTCTGGCGTGCCTCCTCATCCTGCTGGCCTTCCTTCCCGTTGAGGCCGCACTTTCGCCCGAGGACTCCCTGGGACAGATCATTGTGGATCCCCGGCTCGAGGTTCGACTCTGGGCGGCGGAACCGGACGTCCTCGACCCTGTTGCGATCGCCTGGGACGAGACGGGAGCCGCGTATGTTGGGGAGTGTCGCGACTATCCCTATGGAGCAGGTCCGAATGGAAGGACCGGAAGTGCGGTCCGACGCCTGGTCGACACCGATGGGGACGGCAAGGCGGATCGTTCGACGGTCTTCGCCGGGGACCTGAGCTACGTCACCAGCGTGGCCCCATGGCGGGGAGGTCTTCTTGTTGTCGCGCCTCCGGACATCCTCTGGCTGCGGGATTCGGATGGGGACGGCGTCGCGGATCGACGGGAGGTGGTTCTGACCGGGTTGAAGAGAGGCATCTCGGACAGCCTCGCCAGTGGGCTCCGGTACGGTCTCGACAACCGTTTCCATGTCGCCAATGGAGGCAGCAGTGGGTCAGTCCGTTCGCCTCGGATGCCGGACGTGGTGACGCCGCTGGGGAATCATGACTTCACCTTCGATCCATGGACGGGGCAGGTGGCTCTTACCGGGGACACTGGGGGCGGATTCGGACTCGTGTTCGACGGGTTCGGCCGAGCGTTCACTCCCTACAACATCAGCCATATCCAGCACCGGTTCCTCCCCCTCGATGTCACGCGGCGCCATCCTGGCTTCCCACCGGTATCCATCACGGCCTCGATCTCGGACCACGAGGAGATGAGCCGGATCTATCCCATCTCTACTGCGATGACCCGGCCGAATCATCCGGAACAGGCAGGTCATTTCAGCGCGGCGGGTGGCATGGGTTACATCGACTCCGGGGTGTTTCCGGCCGACCTCCGGGGATCCATTCTGGTCGGAGACGTCGTAGGAAACCTTGTTCACCGTGACGTGATCCATCCGGATGGGCCGGTCTTCAAGGCGAGCCGGGCGCCGGACGAGCAGGCACGGGAGTTCCTCGCCAGCCGGGATCCGGCATTCCGCCCCGTTGCCTTCGAGATCGGCCCCGATGGAGCTCTCTACATTCTGGATATGCAGCGGGATGTGATCGAGCACCCGGACTACATTCCGGAGAAGCTCCGGAAGACCCTCGACATCCGTGCCGGAGAGAATCGGGGTCGGATCTATCGGGTATTCCCGAAGTCGGGACTGCCAGCGCAACCCGTGGCCATGAAGCCGCCTCGTGACGAAGAGTGCCTAGGCTGGCTTGAGCGGGCCAACGGTTGGCAGCGCTCCACAGCACAGCGGCTCCTGGTGGAGCGTCGTGCGACGACTGCAATCCCCCGGCTCCGGGAGTTGGCCCATCGTGCAGCGATTCCGGAGTCGAGGGCCCAGGCCTTGAGGACCCTGGAGGGATTGGGAGGGCTTCGCGAGGCCGAGATCCGGGATGCACTCGATGATGCGTCGCCGGGGGTTCGTGAGCAGGCGCTGCTACTGGCAGGGGACCACCTCGGCAGTTCGGAGCTTTGGAAAACGATTCAAAGGAAGTTCTGGTCCGCTGAGGCAAGGTCCTGGGTCCTGGATCCCTCCCCGCGCGTCCGGTTTGTGCTGGCCCAGGTTCTGGGCCGTGTCGATGAGGCCAGGGCGACGGAAGTGCTCGCCCGGATTCTTGCCGAGGACCGGAACCACCGGTGGTCGCGTCTTGCGGTGATCGCATCCATCCCGCCATCCCAAGGTGTCGGGGTCCTCAAGGAGTTCCTGGGTTTGAAGGCTGCGACGGGAGGTGACCGGGGAGTCCAGGAGGTCCTCCGGGAACTCTCCGCCCTTCTAGGAGCACGCACCGGATCCCGAGATAGAGACGAAGACGTTGTGTGGTGGATTCGTGCGGCCGTGGATCTGACGCCTGTCCCAGTTCGGCTCGCAGCGTGGCAGGGTCTGGCTGAAGGCCTCGCGCGCAGCGGTTCCAAGGTGACGGTGCCGGAGTCCCTCCGGCTTGAGATCAACGAACGGAGTGCCTTGGCGGATCCCATCGAGATGGATGCGCTCTGGCGTCTCACCCGGGCCCTCGGACTCCCAGAGAACGACTCCCAACGCTCAGCGTTGACCCGGGCCATCCAGACCGTGACCGATCCCGAACAGCCGCTCGCGGCCCGCGAGGCGTTGCTGCCCTTGCTGGGACTCGGCAAACCGGGAACGGTCACGAACGCGCTGGTGCGACTCCTTGATGCCCGCGAGCCCGTGGAACTCCAGCGGGGAGCCCTGGTCGTACTGGGCAAGTTCAGGGACTTCGACCTCGGAGCCGTCCTCGTGTCCCGCTGGCGGAGTGTGAGCCCTGGCCTCCGCACTGCGGTATTGGAGCTCCTGCTCGGACGTCGAGCCCACCATGACGCTCTTCTATCGGCCCTTGAGGCCGGCGAGATCGGAATCGGTGAGCTGAACCTCGACCTCGAGCAACGACGACGCCTTTTGCGGGGAGGGACGCCGGACATCCGCCGGAGGGCAGCCGCCTTCATGGGGGATGAGGAATACAGCAACCGGAAAGCCCTCGTGACGGATTGGATGGCCAAGCTCCCGACCGTCGGTGATCCCAAGCGCGGGCGTGCGGTCTTCGAGGAATCCTGCTCCCGGTGTCATGTGGCGGGCGGAATCGGGCACCGTGTCGGACCCGACCTCACCGGGGTTGCGCATCGGAGCGTCGAGGATCTGCTATCAAACATCCTGGACCCCAACATGGCCATCAACCCGGGGTTTGTTGCGGTGGAGATCGAGACCCGGGATGGGGAAAGCCAGGTAGGACTCCTGGGCGGTGAGACGTCCGAGGCGGTCACCTTGTTGCAGGCCGGGGGAATGAGGATCGTTGTTCCCCGCAAGGACATTGCTAAGATGTCCACCAGCGGTCTGTCGTTGATGCCGGAGGGTCTGGAGGCGGGGCGAACCCCGGATCAGCTTCGGGATCTGATCGCCTTCCTGCAGGAAGGGTCCTGAATCCATGAAGAAGTCCCAGCTCCCCTCCAAGATCTGCTCCGCCTGCGGTCGTCTGTTCGTCTGGCGCAAGAAATGGGAGCGGGACTGGGATCGGGTCCTCTACTGCTCCGATGCTTGCCGGAGGGGAGTCCACCCACTGGCGAGACGATCGAAGGGGTCCTGACAGATCGGAACTACCTCTTGCGGGGAATCCATCCCTGGGTCATCAATCGGTGCGCCATTGCGGAGATCGGAGGTCGGACAGATACTCCGTGCATGCCAGTCTTGGTGAACCTGCGTCTGCTTGCCGAGGAGCCGGCCCACTTGGAGGGGGAACTTCCGGTGGCGGCCTACGGAACGGAGTATCGGGACGAGCTGATCCGGTTCGATGAGCCGCTTCGGTATGAGCTGGATGTCGAGCGTCAGCCCGACGGACTTTTGGTCACGGGATCCCTGGCTACCTCAGTTGCCTGTGAGTGCTCCCGATGCCTTAAACCCTTCCGTCTCCCTGTTGAAATCCCGGAACTGGCCACCCTTGCACCGCTCGAGGGTGAGGAGGCGGTGCCGATCGAGGGCGACTTTGCAGACTTGACTCCCATACTGCGCGAGGACTTCTATCTTGCCCTGCCAGCAAATCCGCTGTGCAGACCAGACTGTCGCGGGCTGTCGCAAACGGCGTCGGCTCGCGATTCGCATCTCGAGGGGTCGCCATCTGATGGCCCGTCACCTTGGGCCGCGCTGGACAAGTTGAAACTGTAACCACAATCCACCATGGGCGTCCCTAAACGCAAACCGTCCCGAAGCCGCCAGCGCATGCGCCGGGCCTACAATTCCGTGCTCAAGCTGCCGCAGCTCACCCCCTGCGCCCAGTGCGCCGCCCCCCACATCACCCACCGGGTCTGCCCCTCCTGCGGCTACTACAACGGTCGCCAGGTGGTGACCGTCAAGGCCGCGGCCTGATGTCTGAGTCCCAGGCGCCGGAGTCCCGAGAGGGGTCCGGCGCCTGACTGCTTTTATGCGTCTTGCCGTCGACGTCATGGGCGGCGACCATGGGCCGGGCGAACTCCTGCACGGCATCCGACTCGGCCTCGCTGCGGAACCCACCCTCAAGACCATCTATGTCGTGGGTCGGGAGTCAGAGGTGCGTCCGCTCGCCGAACAGGTCGGCCTGAAGGACCCCCGGGTTGAATTCTTTGATGCCTCCGAGGTTCTCACCATGGAGGACGACCCGGCCTCTGCCGTCCGTCGCAAGAAGAACTCCTCCCTGAACCAGGCCCTGACCCTGGTCAGCGACGGCAAGGCCGATGCCGCCATCTCATCCGGCAATACCGGTGCCCTCGTTGCCGGAGCCTCATTCCGGCTTGGCCGGCTGGATGGGATCAAGCGCCCCTCCCTCGCCTGCATCATGCCGTCCCGGACGGGGGCCTTCGTGCTCCTGGATGGTGGTGCGAACCCGGAGTGCACGCCGGAGATCCTCCTGCAGTTCGCGGTCATGGGCTCGGTCTATTCCAAGGCCATGCTGGGGATCCAGAAGCCCCGCGTCGGGGTCCTGAGCAATGGATCAGAGTTGTCGAAGGGGACCGATCTCACCCGGAACGCGGTCGACCTCATCCGCAAGACCTCCCTCAATTCGATCGGGTATTGCGAGGGGTTCGACCTTTTCACCGATGGCGTGGACGTGGCGGTCTGTGATGGCTTTGTTGGCAATCTCGTCCTGAAGACTTCCGAGGGCCTCGGGAAGACCGTGGGCCATCTGATGCGGGCCGAACTGCTCGAGCACCCGAGCCTGCTGCGGAAGCTGGGTGCTCTGCTCGCCTCGGGCGGCCTGCGACGGATCAAGGCCCGGTTGAATCCCGAGACCTATGGGGGAGCCCCGATCCTTGGACTGCATCGCACGGTCATCAAGATCCACGGTTCGGCGCGTCGTGAGGCGCTCAAGCACTCCATCCTGCAGGGGTCGAAAGCCGTGTTGGGCAACCTTAGCGGGGAGATTGAACGCGAGGTGGCTGCGGCCATGACCGCAGCCGGGGCGGAATTCTAGAATCCCAAGCGTACAGGTTGTCGTCACCGGGGAATTGGTGGTTACATCCCGCCCGGCGTCCCTGCCGTTTCATGCCGACCTCCCGCCCCTCGCTTCCACAGCGTCCTCTACCCAGGACGGTCTCGATTACCGGAGTCGGCGCCTACGTTCCGCAACGGATCCTCAGCAATGCCGACCTTGAACGGATGGTCGAGACCTCGGATGACTGGATCACGACCCGGACTGGAATCCGGGAACGTCACTTGGCTGCAGAGAATGAGGCGACGTCCGACATGGCGGTCGAAGCCGCCAAGAAGGCAATGGCCAATGCAGGCGTCACCGCGGATCAGATTGACCTGATTATCGTCGCCACGATCACCCCCGATCGTCTCTTCCCCAGCACCGCCTGCATCGTCCAGGACCGCATCGGTGCAACACGAGCTGCTGCATTCGATCTCGAGGCAGCCTGCAGCGGATTCGTCTATGCGCTCGAGGTCGGCAGCCAATTCGTCGCCTCTCACACCTACAACACCGTCCTGATCATCGGTGCCGAGAAGATGTCGGCCTTCGTCGACTGGACCGACCGCAACACGTGCGTGTTGTTTGGTGATGGCGCTGGGGCGGCAGTGCTTCAGCACCGGCCGGGGTCCTATGGGCTATTGATGACCTGTCTGGGCTCCGATGGTGGAAAGTCGGAGCTGCTTCAGGTGCCCGGAGGCGGCAGTGCTTGTCCTGCAACACTCGATTCCGTCTCTAAGAAGCTCCATTTCCTCCGGATGGATGGGAAGGAAACCTTCAAGAATGCGGTCAACGCCATGGTGTCCGCTGCTCAGGAGGTGCTGGGACGCTGCGGGGTCACGGTGGATCAACTCGCCTGCATCATCCCGCACCAGGCCAACCAGCGTATCATGTCGGCCGTTGCCGACCGGCTGAACGCTCGCGAGGACCAGCTCTACGTCAACGTCGATCGCTACGGCAACACCTCCGCCGCCAGTGTGGCGATCGCACTGGACGAAGCCCTGTCCCAAGGCCGGATCAAGTCGGGCGACCTCGTTCTGCTCGTCGTCTTCGGTGCCGGACTCACCTGGGGTGCCGCATTGATCGAGTGGTAGAAACTGGACCGAGGACTCCTACTCCCCGTCCTTCCGGAACCGCTCGGTGTTCCGGGCCCGGCTCACCGCGGTGTCGTAGCTGATGAGGCACTTCGAGTAGAGGTCATGGAGACAGTTATCCATGAGCACCATGCCGTCCCGGGCCCCGGTTTGCATGATGTTGTTGAGCTGGTGGATCTGGTTTTCACGGATCACGGTTCGGACGGCGTTGGTCGCCAGCAACAGCTCGTAGGCGAGCACTCGACGGGTCCGGTCCAGACTCGGAAGGAGTTCCTGGGCGATGATGCCCTGGAGACTGTTCGAGAGTTGAAGGATCACCTGCTTCTGGGCGTTGCCCTCGAAGATGCCCACGATGCGCTCGATGGCGTGGCCCACACTGGGGGCGTGGAGCGTCGCCAGAACCAGATGTCCCGTCTCCGCCGCGGTCAGGGCCGTCGCGATGGCCTCGTGATCCCGCATCTCGCCGACGCAGATGACGTCGGGATCCTGACGCAACGCGTGGATCAGCGCCCGGTTGAAGGAACGCACGTCGGTCAGGACCTCCTGCTGCACGATGATCGCCCGGTCGTTCGGGTGAACGAACTCGATCGGATCCTCGATGGTCAGTATCTTGCATCGGCGCTCCCGGTTGATCAGGTCGATCATGTAGTTGAGCGTCGTCGTCTTTCCGGCACCGGTCGGACCGGTCACGAGAAATAGTCCGTTCGGACGCCGCGCAAAGTCGTCGATCCGTGCCGGCAGCATCAGCTCCTCGCGGCTCGCGATCCGATCGCCACAGAAGCGGGCGCTGATCTCCGTGACACCGTTCCGGCGATAGAATGTGACACGGATCCTGCCAGCCACCGGATGACGGACCGAGATGCAGAGCTCCCAGTCGTGATCCAGCTTCCGACGCTGGAGCTCATTCAGGAGGGAATCCGCCATCGCCTGGCTGTCCTCCTCCGACAAGGCATCCGCGTCTGCGAGCACGATCTCACCGGTAATGCGGAAGGCGGGTGGGACCCCGACTACCAGGTGGAGGTCGGATGCCCGCTGTTCGTAGGCCCGGTTGAGCAGCCGGTCGAGGTACGGATGGATATCCATGGGAAGGAAGTCTTTGGCAGTGCCTTCTGGAATCAGGAGTGGAGTCCCTGTCGGAACCATCCGGTCATGCGAGCTAAGATCCCGCGTCGGTCCAGCTGATGGATCCGTTCTCCGATTGCACGGTATTCCGGGTTGAGGTCGGCGACCTGTTGGTAGGACCGGCGGGCATTGCCGGCAAAACCGAGGGAGGCCTCGCAATCCCCGCAGAGCAGCCAGACGACCCAGTTTCCGGGGTCTGCGGCAGCGGCCTGCTGGGCGAGCTTGAGGGCGGCGGCGAACTGTCCGTAGTGGTGCCGGATCCGCGCGGCAAGCCAGTGCACCCACCAGCCGGTGGGTTCGAGGGCGCAGGCCTTCTCGAAGCAGTAGTCCGCCCGGCGTTCCCTGCGGGCGAGGAGGACGTCCCCACGCGCCAGCCAGATGTAGGCGGTGTCACCCCGCTCCTCCAGGCTCGCATCCGAAAACGCCAACGCAGGATCAAGATCCCCGAGGCGTCCCAAGGCCACTGCCTTCGCTGCCAGCAGTTCCGGAGCGGTGGGAAAGCGTTCGAGGGCCTTGTCGGCCCAGACCCGGGCCTCGCGATACTCCCCCAGTTCGATCAGGACCCGGACCTGACCGGTCCAGGCCGGGATGGATCCAGGCTCAAACTCGAGGACCCTTGAGTAGTGCCGCAGGGCGAGTTCGAAATCCATCGCCTGGTAGGCCGCCTCGGCCGAGGCCATCCAATAGGCACCATCCCGGGATTCTGACTCGGCCCCGTGCCGGGGCTGTTCGTGTGATTCGAACTCGAGATTGCCGAAACGACTCATTCGGTTTCCTGACGCCGAAAAAACCACCTCCGATAGGGGCGACCCACGAACTCTGCCCGGGTGATCTGGGCCTGGTCGAGAAACGCTTGGGTAATCACGTCGGGTGAGGCTGCCCCCGCCGCTCGCTGGAGCATCCGAGGCCATGCGAACCAGGTGTCCCTCGGAATGGCAACCGCCCCCGTCATGGGCATGTACGCTTCCAGAGGTCTAGATCGCCCTGCCACCACCACGCCGTTGGTCGTGAATTGGATCCGATCCCCGGGGAGACCGATCACGACCCCCCAGTACAGCCCGCCCCGCATCAGGACCTGCATCTCCCCTCCCCCCCGGCGGGTGCCCTCCGAGCGATAGAGAATGGTGTCTCCGCGCACAAGATCCTCGGGTTCGACCCTCGGGTTCACGATGATGTTCCGCCCGTCGACCAGCACGACCCGGGCGAAGGTATCGTTGAGGAGTACATCCAGAGGCCAATACACGACCGCAGCGGCGATCGCCCAGAGGGCGAGGGGGAATCCGATCCGATGAGCCAGTGTCGGGGACGGAAGGTCCGGATCGAGTTCCCGCGTTCGGAGAATGGCCAGCGCCAGACCGCTGGTATGAGTGGATGCCAGGGTGCCGAGACACCACGCCCGGAGGGTGGGATTCGCGAGGAAGACCAGGAGCAGCACCAGGGCAAGGATCCAGACCGCGGCCATGATCAGCCCGATCTGCCATCGGCCCATCGCCACGTAGGCATATCCCGGCAGAAAGACGGAAAGAACCCCGTCCCGGAACGACAGGATACCGAAGGAAGGCGTGCTTGGCAGCCGCCGCATGACGTGTGCGAAGCGGTTTTTCAGCCGCTCGAAGCGGACCCCCGATGCCGCCGACATCCGTCCCCGACTGGCCCGGGGCGGATAGTAGCTGGAGTCGCTGGAGTCCATGGGAACCCAGCTGGCGTTCAGTGATGCTGCTGGTTCCGGATCACCACGTCGTCATCCGGTTCGTAGAACGAAGACGTGTGCCGGACCTCCCGAACCTCTCCCACGAGCGATTCGAACAGCTTCACCACTTCGAGGCATCCCTTGCCCTTGATTCCGTCGATGTGGAGTTCCACCTCGCCGGTGGGGCCGATCGTGATCTCGTATTCGCGGACGTTCATGGTGTGGGAACCTGGGGCTGAATGGAGGTGGATCAATTCTGCCAGTGGCGCACACGGAGCCGGATCGACTGGTCTTCACCGACCGTCTCCTCGACGAGGTTCATGCCTCGTGAATCGAGTTCCGACTTCAGTTTCTGGAGGACGTAGTGCTGGACCATGCGTCCGCTGAGCTCCTCGCCGACCTGGCGCAGAACGTCCTCCGAATAGCCCTCACCCGTGACGCAGACCGAGGCACGACCGCGCGCGTCGCGGGCAAAAAGGGCCTCGACCCCATCCCGTACCAGTCGGATCCGCTGGTCGCGTCCAAGCGTCTCGAGGACGACCTCGCTTCCGGGGATCTCCAGATCGACCCGTTGGACGCTGTCCGTGTTTTGGGTTTGGTTCGCGTTGGCGACAGCCTGATCGACCATGGAAAAGCCGAGCGAGGTGGCGGCGGAGGCGACAGCGGCCCCTAGGGCGGGCCAGGAGGCGATGACGATGGGGGCGAAGACGGCGACGGCACTCATGGTGTGTTCAGGTTGGATTGGACCGGGGTTGGGCCCGAACCGCACGGGGAATTTTGGGTCCCTCTGAAAAGAAAGAGACCCACACGGAGGTGCGGGGACACGGAGGAGGAAGAGGCTTTCTGGGGAGGTTTTGCTGGGGGTGGAGAGTGGGCAGGCTGCCGTTGAGGGTTTGCAATGACGCAGCGGGGTTGGATGGGGACCTGAGCAGGTCGGGAGTGAGCTGAGAGTCGAGGGTTCAGGCAAGCGGTGAGGTGGCCCGGTCAATACATCGGTAACACTTCTGGTTCAGAACATAGGTAACACTTTTGGGGTTGGGGGTTACAGGTTGGGTTAGGTTTGGCGGGGTAGGTCATCCGGCGTGAGTGGAGGACCCGA
>SYEM01000012.1 GCA_005801385.1 Verrucomicrobiales bacterium
CTCGGTCCAGTTCGACAGCGGGAATACGCGCATGTGCTCCCCGGTGTTCACCTTGGCGTTGTAGAGGTTCCAGATCTCGGGACGCTGGTTCTTGGGATCCCACTGACCGAAGGCGTCGCGGAAGCTGAAGAACCGCTCCTTAGCCCGCGCCTTCTCCTCGTCGCGACGGGCGCCGCCGATGGCGCAGTCGAACTGGAACTCCTCGATGGCGGCCAGGAGGGTCGGGATCTGCAGCCGGTTCCGGCTGACCTCACCGGGCGAGGGCACTGCGATGCCTGCCTTGATGGCGTCCTCCACCTTCCGGACGATCAACCGGCCCCCGAGCTCCGCCGCACGGCGGTCCCGGAACTCGTTCAGCTCCGGGAAGTGGTGTCCGGTGTCGACATTGAGGAACGGCATCGGGATGTCCGAAGGCCGGAAGGCCTTCTCGGCGAGTCGGAGCAGGCAGATGGAGTCCTTGCCGCCCGAGAACATCAGGGCCGGCCGCTCGAATTCCGCGGCCACCTCACGCATGACGTGGATGGCCTCGGTCTCGAGATACTGCAGATGGTCGAGGTGGTAGGAGCTCATCGGATCCGTGACGTCAGGGAATTTCAGTGGGCACCGGGCTTCTGGGCCGCCTTGCCACCCCAGGCGGCATGCAGACCGCACTCGCGCTTCTCGTCGGCCTTCGCCGGATCGAAGTAGTCCCACTCGTTGGGCAGAGCATGACGCGCCAGGTAGTCGTCCATCTGGGCGTCGGTCCAGTGGAAGAACGGGCTGAGCTTGATGGATCCGAAGTTCCGGTCCTCCGACACGATGTCGAGCTCCGCGCGGTTCGGGTTCTGCACCTTACGCAGGGCGGTGATCCAGACCTTCGGCGCCAGCTCCTTCATGCCCCGCAGGAAGGGCTCAAGCTTCATCACGGCACTGAACTCCTTCAGCGCCTCCTCCTGCTCGGGCGTCGGGATCGGTCCGTGGATCGCATCCCGATGGGCCGGAGTCATGCGCGGCAGATAGGGCCGGATATCCAGTCCCAGTCTCTTCCGGAGCTCCTCGGCATGACGGTAGGTCGCCGGCCGGTTGTAGCCGTGGTCCACCCACAGCACCGGCACGCCCGGACGGACCTGCGTCACAGCGTGGAGGATGACGGCCTCGTAGGGTCGGAAGTTTGTGGAGACCACGGCGCGGTCCCCGGCCTGCTCGAATCCCCAACGGAGGATGTCGAGGGGATCCCGGCAGCGGAGCAGTGCGTTGGCCTGGACGATGTCTTGGGCGGTCATGTCAGGAGAGGAGGTCGGGAGACGACGGGACGCGCGGCCCGGGCCGTCATCCCAGGACGACACCGGGAATCAGGCGGCCAGCTCGGAGGTCCAGAACGCGCGATCAACCCAGTCGCCGAACGATTCGTCGGCCTTCCGCTCCGCCGCATAGCGGCTGAGCACCGGACGGAGCGTGTCGAGGATCTCCGAATCCTTGACCATCTCCTTCCAGGCCTTGGCGATGCGGGTGCCGTTGGAGTTGCCGCCCAGCCAGAGCTGATAGCGTCCGGGCGCCTTCCCGACGAAGCCGATCTCGGCCATGTAGGGACGCGCACAGCCGTTGGGACAGCCGGTCATGCGGATGACGATCTCCTTGCCCGGAACACCGACCTCGTTGCAGAGGCCCTCGATCTGGGTCAGGAGGTTGGGGAGGTAGCGTTCCGACTCGGCCAGCGAGAGGCCACAGGTGGGCAGCGCCGGACAGGCAATGGCGCCCAGGTGCAGCACCCCGGCCTGGTTCTCGAATGGAATCCCGTGCTCGGACAGGATCGCATTGATCTGGGATTTCTCGGCCGAAGCGATTGCGGCGAGGATGAGATTCTGGTTCGCGCTGAGTCGGAACTCCGCGGTCGGGAACCGCTCGGCGATCCGGCGCAGGGCCGTCTTCATCCGCTGGCCCTCGCTGTCCTTCACACGTCCCATGGAGACGTGCAGGCAGATGTGATGGGTGCCGTCGACCGACTCCGCCCAGCCGTAGGTGTCGCGCGTGGTCGTGAGCGAGTACGGACGGACAGGTCCCAGCGTGATGCCGGCCCGCTTCTCGATCTCGGCCCGGACGGCGTCGACGCCCAGTTCCTGGACGACGTACTTCAGCCGTGCGTGCTTCCGGTCGGTGCGGTCGCCGAAGTCACGATGCACCAGCAGGACGGCCTTGGAGACCTCAATGAGGTGGGTGCGCGGGAAGTAGCCGATGACGCTGGCGAGGCGCGGATAGGTGGCCGCATTGCCATGGCTGCGACCCATGCCACCGCCGACGGCGAGGTTGTAGCCGACAATGTTGCCATCCTCCACGACCGCGATGAAGCCGAGGCAGTTGGTGAGAACGTCCATGTCGTTCACCGGCGGCAGCACGAAGGCGGCCTTGAACTTCCGAGGCAGGTACTGACGGCCGTAGAGCGGGTCGACGAAGTCCTTGTTCTCGGCGGACTCGAGGTTGAGCTGGACGCCGTCGAGCCAGATCGCGTGGTACGCGGGAGTCCTGGGCAGAAGCGCCTCGGAGACTCGCTTGGAATCCTCATACAGCTGCTCCCGGGCCTGGGTCGTGGCGGGCGTCGGCGAGGCCATCACATTGCGGTTCACATCACCGCACGCCGCGAGGGTGTCGACCATCGCCTGGTTGAGGCCCTTCATGAGCGCCCCGAGGCCCGACTTGGCCACGCCATGGAACTGCACGCTCTGGCGTGTGGTGATGCGGAGCGTGTCGTTGCCGTACCGGGTGGAGAGGTCGTCGAAGGTGATCCACTGCGCCGCGCTGAGCACGCCGCCCGGGATGCGTCCCCGGATCATCATGATGTGGACCTTGCCCTGCTTGCGCTTGTCGCGGTCGTCCTGCTGGTAGATGCCGTGGAATTTCAGGAACTGCTCGTCGTCCGCCGAGAAGGCGTCGAGCTCGGGATTCGACAGCGTCGCCGCGATGTTCCCCGCCAGGGTGGGGATCGCGATCTTGAGCTGCTCGTTCTTGGTCAGCGGCTTGGCCGCCGCGGAAGTGGATGCGGTCTCGGACATGTTCGGAGGTAAATCTCTACTGGAGGAATCAGGATTCAGGCCCGTTCCGAACCGGGACTGTCCACCAACAAACGGGTGTCGGGCAACGCGTTTTCGCGGAGCGCTGGCGGGATTCCGTCGGGGCTTTCGGTCAGGACGAGTCGGTTCCAACGGCACCGCGGTTTCTCATCCTTGAGAGGCACGGGAGGTGTGCGCGGATTTAATGCCAAACGGCTCTCAGTTCCGAGAAACCCTCCCGCCTGGGCTCTCAGTGAAACCAATCCTTCCCATCCTCCGATCCCATCATTCCATGAAGCCCATCCTGAGACACGATCCCACTCTACTGCTGATTCCCATCCTGACGTTTTGGTGCACCTCCTCGGCACTGGCAGCCACGGGTTCCATCGTTCTGGAAAGCAACCAGTCCTCCACGCCAGGCAGCCTCAGGAATGGGGGCTCGCCGATCGGGGACGGAGACATCAAAGCCCTACCGTTCACTTCCGGCACCGGTGCCCTCGATCTGACATTGGTGGAACTTGGTCTTGTGACATCCTCGGCCGCAACGGCGGGAACCTACCAGGTCAATTTCAACCTGTATTCGGCGTCGGCCACCGGAGTTCCCCAGACGCTGTTATACACAGCCTCGTTCACCCCCAGCATCACATCCATCTCGGCGTGGTATTCCCTTCCGATTTCCTACTCCCTCACTCCATCCACTGCCTATGCGTTTGGATTCGAGGCCATCGGAGCCTCTGTCAACACGGACGTGAAGTGGTCGAACACCGCATCGCCCTCGCTTTGGCCACCGCTCGCGTCTAACGGCTACTCGGGCCTTGGATCCGACGCCTACGGCTATGACCTGGTGGGGGCAGGGAGGGTTTGGACGGCGAAACCCACCGACAACGCCTTCCGGCTCTACGCGGTCCCTGAGACCACCGCGGGCGTCCTGCCGGGCCTCGGCTTCGGCCTCGCCACCTTTGGAGTCCTTCGGCTTCGACGGCGTCGGAATCAGGATCGCTGACCGCCGGAGCGGTGGGGAATCGGTCGTGGCTCACGAATCCCCGCAGGACAGCAATCGATGAAGGATCCGGAGCTGCCGCTCCGGATCGCTGACCTCGGTGGCGCGGGAGGGTCCGCGTTGCCCCAGACTCCGCCGGAGGGTCGGGTCGGTGACCAATCGCCGGAGCGCCGCCGCCACCGCTTCGACGTCGCCGGGCGGGGTTAGGATCCCGCAGGAGGCGTCGACGATCTCGGCGCCGCCGCCACAGTTGGACGTGACGACCGGCCGGCCGGCGTGGAGGGCCTCGACAAAGGCGATGCCGAAGGGCTCGGGTCCAGTGTTGGGCTGACAGTGGATGTCGGCCGAGGCGAACAACCGGTCCACATCGCGGCGCTGGCCCAGGAAACGGATGCGGTCCGCGATGCCCAGCGCCAGGGCTCGCTCCTGCATCTCCTGGAGGAACTGGCGTTCCCGATCCAGCTGGGCTCCGCCGGCGATCCACGCCACCCAGCCGGGGAGATCCCGGAGACGCCCCAGCGCCTCCACATGGACCCGCAATCCCTTCCACTCCTCCATCCGACTCGCCTGGAGGATCACCACGTCATCCTCGGCCGTGCGGAGTTCCACCCGGGTGTCGCGCCGCACGGTCCCGGCCCCGGTCGGTTGCACGGCCTCCACCGGACAATGACAGATCCCGACCGGGACCCCCGGATACAACCGGTCGGCACTCGCCGCCACGAAGCGGCTGTTGGCGACCAGCAGGTCGACCGGCGTCCTCCGCGCCCAAAGCGCCAACCACGACCCCGGCTCGAGCGGATTGTGCAGGAAGTGGACGAACCTCGGGATGCGGCGTCGGACCCCCGGTCCAAACATCGCCTGCTGCCAGTTGCCATGGGCCACCGCCACATCGAATTCCTCCCGCGTCAGGATCCGATCCAGCTCCCGCCGGGCCTTCAGCACCGTCCAGGGATGCCGGATCCGGACCTCCGGGACCCGATGCACCCGGCCTCCGGCGGCCCGAAGCTCGTCCTCGAACCGCCCCGGGAAACAGAGCAGGAACTCCGAGTCCATCCCGGGGCACCGATCCCGGTTCCGGACCAGTGTCATCAGCATGGTCTCGATGCCGCCGTAAAGGTTCCCCGCGCAAAGGTGCAACACACGGAGGGGCCGGTCGCTGGGGACAGGGCCTGCGGACGGGATGGGGTCTGGGCGATGCACGGAGGAAGCTGGATCCAACCGGATCAGACTGTTTGGGCCGGAAATCCCAAAGCAAGCCTCCACTGGTCGTTCTCGGGTGCCTGAACCGGAACACGGCGTCGGCCCAACCCTAACGGAAGACGAGGGTGCTCGGTTGTTGGAACCCAACAAGGCCTCAGCCCCGGAGTGCCAACACCGTCGTGGTCGCCACCAGGACCCCAAACACACCCCAGGCCAGCCTCCGCAGGCCCGGCTCGAATCGATCAGGAAGGCACACCGCCACCCCACCCACCAGCACACCGCCCAGAAACCCACCCAGATGCGCCAACCGGTCCGAGTCGGGATCGGTCCCCAGCAGGATGAACAGCAGGGCGCCGGTGCCCAACGAGGAAACCACCCGGCGGTTGCCCCGCCGACCCCGACGCCACAACGGGATGGCCTGGGCCGCCAGCATCCCGAGAGCGGCCAGCACAAGCCCTGAGGCGCCCAGCCCGCGGTAGGGATCGGATCGGAGGGTCATCGCGAACACGTTCGCCGCAGCCCCCGCGAGGAAACAGCCGGAGAGCGTCACGCCCAGACCAAACCGGGCCGTCGCCAACCCGAGGAACACCAGGCCCATGACGAGATTCGAGACCAGATGGGCCACATCCCGATGGAGCCATTCCGCGGTGAACATCCGCCACCATTCGCCCGCACGGAACCGTTCCGTATCGAACGCGGCGGACCCGACAGGGCCACCCGTCCAGGCAAAGACGAACGCAACCGCCAGCGCCCAGAAGACCACCCGGCCATCAAACCAGTAGTCCGAACCCGGCACCTCGTGCCGCCACTCGAACCCGCGGTTCTCCCGGAGATACTCCCTCAGGACATCCCGCGCCCGACCGGCATCCGAATCCGCCAGCCGCAGCTGCCACCGGGCCGTCGTCGGGTCGCGATCCAGGAACACCTCGATCCCCTGACTCGCCAGCACCAATGACCAGTCCAGGGCCTGACGCTCGGTCCGCGCAGGGATCGAGACAGGCATGAGATCGGTCGGGGTCACTCGGTGACTCTCCATGAGGGAGGGACCCTGGGCAAATTTCCGTTCAGCCGGAATCGTCCACGCCGTCCGCTACGTCCAACGCCGCCTGCCCCACACCAGCAGCACCAGACCCGCGGCCAGCAGCAGCCAGGACTGCGGTTCCGGCACCACCTGCGGCGTCGTCAACGGATCCACCGGCTTCAGCCCGGCCGCGGCATACTGGGCCCGGGTCTCCAACACCACCGCCCCGCTGACCGGGGTGACAAGCTGCCAGAGCCCTGCCCACTCGACCGCCTCACCCACCCTGCGCTGACCCGTCAGGTCCAGGATGTGGTCCCGGGCCCAGAGCCGCACGAGATGCCGGGAGCCGCGGGTCTCGACACCGGGGGCGACAACCACCCGTTCACGACGCCACTCGCGCCCCCCCTGCACTCCTCCCAGCTGGTCGAGACACCGCGTCAGATCCGCCTCAAGACCGTCGATCCGGGGCCAGACCCGGAGATGGGGTCGCGCCCCCGGGGCCTTCGTCACGAGATTGGGTCCCGGACGGATCTCGAAATCGACCATGGTGACGCGGCGATCCCCGACCCGGTCCATCGACTGAAGCCACGCGGCCGTGTCGCCGAGCAGGACGGGCACAGGCCCATGGATCCAGAGGACCTGTCCCTCCGGGGATCCCGTGACCCAGTCCCAGGCTGCCTCCAGCGCCGGGATCGGATCCTGGCCACCCACAAAGGGCGGGGAGTTCCAGACGAAGCGGTCCATCTGGTTCGTGGCCGCCCGGAAGGGGCCTTCCAACACCTCCGCCACCCGATGGACCCCATCGGACGCCACATAGATCCGGAGGTCGCCACGAGCCGTGGAGGCACCGAGCCCCTTCCGTATCGCCTCCCAGGCCTCCCGCCCGTCGACGCCTCCGTCCACCACGATCGCGAGACGCCCCGGAGGCGAGGCGGGCAGGTCGACCAGGGTCTGCCGCACCCAACCCGTCGGGGTGGACCGGTCATCCACCGCCCACGCGCTGGGACGCGGGGAGGAGTCCACGACAAACGGGATCGGATCGAATCCGTCGGACACGCGGGACTGCTTCAGGCCGCTCCTCAGGACCTCGGGTTTCGAGGCCTCGGCGCGCCAGCCACTGGGAACGCGCGCAGGCGCCTGGCCACCTTCCAGCCAGAGGTGATGCTCGAGCGCGGGATCGATCCGGAAGTTCCGTTCCGTGAACCGGGGCCAGGTGCACTGAAGCTCCCCGGTGCCGATCGGCAGGAGCAACGCGGTGATGCCCAGACGCACCTTCATGGTCCCGCCCCGCGGCTCGATCGGGAAACACTGCATCAAGACGCGGTCGGGTCCAGAGGTCGTGACCAGGATCGGATCCCGTCGCTGCGCCACCGCCACCTGCTGGTACGCCGCCCGGGTCTCGCCCCGTCCGGCGAAGGCTGCCTCCCGTTCCTCGCCGTGCACCCACAGGGTGACCCGCGAGACGACACCGCCGGACGGCAACTGGATCTCCGCCCGAGCCTCCCGCTGGCGGCTGTCGTTGTCGTTCTGGAACTCCAGGGTCCACTCCACGTACTCCCACCCGTCGGGCACGGACACCTGGCCATCCAACCGGGAGGATCGCAAGGAAAGCCCGGACACCTGCCCTGCCACCGTCTCGCCTCCAAGGGACCGGTCCCACTCGAAATCCGACAGCACCTGTCGTCCTACGCCCCATTGATGGTTGAGGGGAGGGCGAACCGCATTGAACGGCTGACCCGTCACCTGAAAATAGACCTGATGGACGGCCTCGGCCTCCGGCGGGCATCGGTTCAGGAGATTGTCCCAGATCGCGACCCGGCGACCGTAGCACGCCCTCAGAAGGACGTCGGGATTCCCCCACCCCCGGAGGCGCTGGACGGCCTGGAATCGCTCGCCTTGTGAGTCGCCATGAACCGCGGTCCGAATCAGCTCCTCGGTCAGGAACCCCGGCAACGCCGCCAGGCCCAGAGCCGCCACCACCCCCCACGACAGCACCCACGCCCAACGGGGCCATGGGTGGCCGTTCTCCCTCGCCTCAATCCGGGCACGGCGCCAGAGGATCCACCCCACGATCCACGCGATGAGCGGCGTCAGCGGAATCAACCCGAGACCGAAGAACAGGAGTCCCAGCAACGCGAAGGGATAGGTCGGCGCAAAGGCGGCCGCGTACGCTCCAGAAACCCCAAGGGCCATGGCCAGGAGCCACGGATAGAGTCCGGGTGCGGAGCCTGGCCGACGGGACCGGAACCACAGGCCGAGTGCATACACCGCAGGCACCAGAAGCAGGAGGATTCCGTGGACGGGCGTGGGAATCGGATCGATCAGCTCCAGCGCCGAGAGACGCTGGGTCCACTCGAGGCCGATCGTGCCCAGCGGCAGCAGCACGCCGAACAGGCCGAGCAGGACCTCCACCGAGATTCTGCGGAGCCTGGATCGGGGAGGATCCGGAGGCACCCCGGGGAGGGTCGGCGGTGCCGGGTCGGCGATCGCACCTGTCCCGTCACCCGATTCCCCCACCGCCGGCTCCTCCAGCAGCATCGGATCCACGCGGGCCAGAAGACGTCGGACATCCACCTCGGTCACCACGGTCAATCCCTGGGCCGCCGCCTCCTGCATCACATGCTCCCGGAGGTCCGACATCACCTCGTCCGCCTCCGCACCATCGGCCTCGAATCGACGGCGATGGGCACGGAGACGCTCTTCGAGGAATTCCCGCGCCGGGGTCGTCCAGGAGCTCACTCGGCACCTCCCACCTTCTGTGCGCTGTCATGCATCGTCTCGATGTAGGCGTTCATGGTCTTGAGTGTCCGACGTCCCTCGGGGGTGAGGGCGTAGTATTTGCGGGCCGGACCGCTGGCCGACTCCTCGAGTCGGGTGCTGACCAGTCCGGCGACGCGGAGCCTCGACAGCAGCGGATACAACGTGCCCTCGGTGAGGCCCAGACCGGGCACCTCGGACAGCTCCTTGACCAGCTCGTACCCGTAGCGCTCGCGGACGGCGAGGGTCCGGAGGATGCACAGCTCGATCACGCCCTTGCGGACCTGCACCACCCAGTTGTCGAAGAAGTCTGTCACGGAGTCCCCTTCCCTTCACCAAGGTGGTCCGCCGCAGCCACAGCGGACCGCTGAACTCGCCTCACCCGGAGGAGACTCCAAAGGCAGAGTCCAGCCGAGACCGCGACCCAGACGGGCTGGGCGGTCACCACCACGAAGGGCACGTCGATGAACCCCTCCCGGGTCTCCGCCCCACCCAGGATGTCCCGGATCTGGCGCGGCAGAGAGACGAGTGTCAGCCACCCCAGCGGAAAGAGGAGCCCCTGGAGGCCGAGGAACCATCGGAGTCCCGGGCGCTCGGATCCCGGAGTTCGGAGGAGCCCGACCAAGGCCACCGCCTGCGCCACGATCAGCAGATCACTGTAGGCGTAGGGCCACGTCCCCAGGGTGGAGAACCGGAAGTTTGACAACGCAATCCGGTAGTGTTCCCCCGACAGACGGTCATTGAACCCCATGGCATGCCCCGCACTGTCGACCGTCTCCCAGGGCGTGTTGGTCATCCCCGCATCCAGGGCGACCACCAGCAGCGTGACAACGAGGCTGGAAACGACCAGCACCACGGGGAGGAGACGGGTATGCATTGTCTCAATGCCCCGAGACCCGGTCCGAGACTTGGATCTCGAGGTCCGTGCCGATCACCGCCCGGATCCGATAGCCACCCCGGGGTTCCACGTATCCCTGGGATCCGGAGTCCATCCTCCGGCCCCCCGCCTCGAATTCGATCCTCACCCCGGATTCACTGATCGGCCGCACCACGATCCGTCGTCCCTCCCCCGCTCGCACCGTTCCGATCCGCTCCGTGAACCCGGTGCCCGACACCACCAGATTGCTGACCGTCTGGGGCGAGTCGTTCCGCAGCTCCACCTCGGGACTGCCGGAGCATCCGACGAGCCCCGAAAGCACACCGACCAGGCACAGCCATCGACCGGGACTCCACCGATCTCTCCCGTTGCCATCGCCCTCCATGGGCTACATTTTTATGCAAGGTAGCTGGCGATGCAAGGTCGGAGTCGAATCCGGGGAGGGGACGGAGACTCACACGGCGACGCGGAGGCATGGAGCAAGTGTCGGAAGACAGGAAGGAGGTGGACCCGGCTTCGTCATGGATCCCGTGGATCGGTTGAGTGGCAGCGCTTCGATGCGGGGAAGCCATGCCAGGAGGCTTCTCCTGTGAGGCGTACCAGGGCTCCCTCCGGCAGGTCCTCGCCCAAGATTCCAGAAGGAGGTCTCCCAAACCGTCTCTCCTCCGCGTCTCAGCGTCACCGCGTGAGTCCCCTCCCCTTTGCCGCTCCTCAGCCGTCCGCCTTCAGATCCCGTCGCCCCTCGAGGGCGCGGCTCAGCGTGAGTTCATCCGCGAATTCAAGACCGCTTCCCGCCGGCAGACCTTGGGCCAGCCGGGTGAGTCGCACGCCGATGGATGCCAAACGTCGCGCGAGATAGTGCGCCGTCGCATCGCCTTCCACATCACTGCCCAACGCGAGGATCACCTCGGAAACCTCCCCTGCTCCCAGACGCTTCTCCAGTTCGGCGATCCGAAGGTCCTCCGGTCCGACCCCGTTGAGCGGACTGAGCTTGCCGCCCAGGACGTGATAGCGCCCACGGAAGGTTCCCGACTTCTCGAGACTCAGCACGTCGAGGGCCCGCTCCACCACACACAACAGCGTCGGCTCGCGTCGGGGATCGGCACAGACGGGACACGGCTGGGTCTCGGTGAGTGCCCCGCACTCCTGGCAGAACCCGACCCGCTCACGGGCCTCGACCAGGGCCGCGGCGAGATGTCGCACCGTCTCCGGATCGGACTGGACCACATGAAGGGCGAGCCGCTCGGCGGAGCGGGGACCGATTCCGGGCAGCTGGCCGAGCGCGGTCGACAGCTGGGTGATGGCGTTGGGAAGACGGGGGTTCGACACAGGAGGCTTCCGGAGGTGCCCCACCATGATGGAGCCGGGGCGGGAAAAGGAAAGGGTTTGCCCGGAAGGTCGACCGGCCGCCTGCGATCACCGGGCCGGAACACCACCACACCGCTTCAGAACGACATCCGGAAGCGGAGTCCGAATCCGAAGGCCTTGGGCAACCGGATCGGCATCGGCGAGTTCACCGGAACCTGGCTTGGATCGAAAAACCCGAGGCCATCCGACTCCACCACGAGCGGATCCACCCGGGTCCTCAGGAAATGGTTCCAGTTGTCCTCGAACCGCTGCTGGTCTGCCGATCGCCATTCGCTCTGGAGATCGATGGGACGGGTTTGGGGAGCACCCGGAACCCCCGCACTGGCTCTGCGGTCGGCATCCGAGCGATCGAACGCGATGGCGAGCAGGAGATCGTCGAACGCCTTGCGGGCCTCGTCCGGTCGACGCGTCGGCTCAGGGAGGATCCGACGCCAGGTCTCGGTGTCATACGTCAGATAGGTCGGGGGCTCGACGACCGGCTCGGGCTCCGGCGGCCGTGGTGGCGCGGGAGGAGGGCCCACCACCTGGGGCGGAACCGGAGGGATTTCCGGACCGCCCATCCACCGGGACCACCAGACGAGGAGCACGATCGCGGCGAGGGAGGCGAGGACCACCCACCAGACCCGTTGCCGCCCCAGTTTCATCGTCGCCAATACAGCACTCCGGGAGCCCCCGGGCAAGCCGCCCAGTCGGACAGACCGGATCGCGTCCCCCGGATCACTTCGCCGGGTTTGCCGCCGTCCAGCCCCGGACGAATCCGATGCACTGGGCCACATCCGGAACGGAGTGGTCCCAGTTGAACTCGTATTCGCAGCTGATGTTGCCGTCGAACTTCTGACGCCGCAGTTCCGCGAGCACTCCGGCCATGTCGGTCGATCCCGTGCCAAAGATCAGGTCATGCTGTCCCGGACCGAGCTTCTCGCGCTCCTTGGCATGCATCGAGATCACCCGCCCCTTCAGGGCCTTGAGTCCGTCGACCGCCCGGATGCCGCTGGTCTGCCAGTGGCCGATGTCGGCGCAGGCTCCGATGCGGGAATCCCGGTTGCGGACCAGCTCGGCGACCCACTTCGGATCCCAGATCTTGTACGCCGGGTTCTTGGGCTGCTGGGCGTGGTTGTGGAAGGCGACCCGGATGTCGAACTCCTTCACGAGCGGCTCGAAGGTGTCGATCGAATCGGTCGACTCCGTGGTGATCGCGTAGAGGCCGAGTCCCTTGGCGAACTGGAAGAGCTTCCGGGCCGCCGCGGAGTCCTTCGGGATGTCCACGACGCCATAGTTGACCGCCTTGAGCCCATGCTTCCTGAGCTTCTCCTTGAGCTTGTCCAGCGCGGCGGCGGGCATCTCGTGACCCACCTTGGTGCCGCGATCCTCCGGACTCAGGGCCTGGCCAGGATAGAACTCGATGACCTTGCCACCGGCCGCCTCGGTCTTCTCGATCGCCTCAAAGGCGGTGAACCGGTTGAAGGTGTAGGCCTGGCATCCGATCGCGAAGCCACCGATGCGGTACTCGGAGGCAATGGGGTCCGCCCACAGGGATCCGGCCAGGGCAACGAGCGAGACGACTCCGAGGAGTCGGGAGATGGGGGGAATGAAGTTCATGGGTGACGGGCGAATGAGACACCATCCGCCACCCACTCTCAACCCCGCCCTTCGCCCTCCACCCGCAGCGACCCTCCGGAGAACCTCACACGTAGCTGCGCTGCAGGAGCTCGGCGACGGCCGGATCGAGCTGTTCACGACGTCGGACCTGATCAAACCGGGCGAGGAGGTCCTCGGGACGCACGCGGGCCCGCTCCGCCCCCTGGAGGTCATGGAGAACCTGGCCGCGGTGCATCATGACGATGCGATCTCCCAGGTTGACGGCCTGCTGCATCGAGTGGGTGACCATCAGCGTGGTGAGCCGATCCTTCTGGATGATCTCGTGCGTGAGCCGGATGACCTGGTCGGCGCTCTTCGGATCCAAGGCCGCCGTATGCTCGTCGAGCAGCAGCAGCTCAGGCTTGAGCCAGGTGGCCATGAGGAGCGTCAGCGCCTGACGCTGCCCGCCGGAGAGACTTCCGATCGCGTTGTCGACCCGATCCTCGAGTCCCATGTTGAGGGTCCGGATCCGGTCCCGGATCTCCCCCTTGAGCCGGGCATTGAGGGCCCAGCCGAAGCCTCGCGGACGTCCCCGCAGCGCCGCCATGGCGAGGTTCTCGGCGATGCTCATCGTCGGGGCGGTGCCGCTGAAGGGGTTCTGGAACACCCGTCCCACGAGGCGCGCGCGTTGGTGTTCGGACCACCGGGTGATGTCCTGGCCCGCGAGGGTGATGCGTCCGGTGTCGACCAGGAAGGTCCCGGCCACCGCGTTCAGGAGGGTCGATTTCCCCGAACCGTTGGTGCCGATGATGATCAGGAATGAGCCGCGCTCGAGCCGCAGCGAAACCCCACGCAGGGCCCGGACCTCGTTGGGGGTGCCCGGGTTGAACGTCTTCAGGATCTGGTCCAGGTCGAGCATGTCAGGCGGGGTTGGGCTTGGGGACCGGGGATCTCAGGCGCCGCACGAGGTTGGGGGCGACGAGGGCCACGAACACGAAGACCGCGGTGATGAGCTTGAGGTCGTTGGGATTGAGACCCCAGCGGAGGGCGATCGCGACGAGCAGCCGGAACAGCACCGATCCCATGACGGCCCCGGTGATGAGGAACCCGAACCGCTGGGTCCCGACCAGCGCCTCGCCGATGATCACGCTCGCCAGTCCCCAGACCACCATGCCGATGCCCATCTGGACGTCGGCGAAGCCCTGGTACTGGGCGAGGAGGGATCCGGCGAGGGCCACGAGACCATTCGAGAGGGCGAGTCCGAGGATGAGGATAAAGTCCACGCTCACCCCAAGCGCCCGGATCATCTGGGGATTGTCCCCAGTCGCCCGCATCGCAGTTCCGAGATCCGTGCAGAAGAATGCGTAGAGGATCCCGCCGACGGCGCCGACCAGACCCACGGCCCCAAGAAGCATCGACAGGTCACGAAGGCCCACGGACCAGCCGAGGATACCGACATCCTGTTCCCCGCCCCGGAGACGCATGGCCAGGTGCTCGGCCGCGGTCGCGAGGGTCTTCTCGTTCAGGAGTGGCAGGTTGCTCTTCCCCATCACGTGGAGATTCACCGAGTAGAGCGCCGTCATCACAAGGATGCCGCTCAGAAGCCCATGGATCTTGAACTTCGTGTGCAGGATCCCGGTGAGGGCCCCGGCCAGGAAGCCGGCGCCGAATCCCGCCAGGGTCGCGAGGACCGGAGGAACGTGGCGGACCAGCAGGATCGCCGTCACGGAGGCACCGAACGTCAGCGAGCCGTCGACGGTGATGTCGGGGAAGTTGAAGATCCGGAAGCTCAGGTACACCCCCAGCGCCAGGAGGGCGAGGATGAGGCCGATGGTGGAGGCGCCGATCAGTAGGCTCATGGCGTGTGTTCAGGAATTCCGTGGACTGCGTCCCATCGACTCGATGGGGCCCGCCCAACAGGCCCCGCGCATCAGATCTGTCTGACCCACCCCCTCGAACGGACGTTCGTCCGCGATGAGATGCAGGACCGTCTCGGCGGCGGAACCGGAGACCCAGCCCTGGACGGTGTCGACAAGGTCCAAGCGGCCCTTGGGCAAGGGACGATAGGGAAACACGGCGGCATGAAAATGGCCCTGGGCGGTGGTACCCGAACCGATCGGACGGAACCACGCGGCTCCGTCCTGCGAGGGATTCCGGGTCGCTACGCCGACGATCAGCAGTCCATGCCGCTCGTCGCTGCGCTCGGTCGTGAAACTGATCCAGTCGCGGACCCCGGGGAACGCGAAGGGATCCTGATCCGCAGAGGGCGATCGTTGAAGCGAGGCCCCGATGACGCAGGCGCCCTCGGCGAGGAACGCGAAGCCGGCCGCCGCCCATCCGGTGTGGTCCAGTATCGCCTCGACCGCCTCGGAGAGGCCGACCACCCCACGACCGGATTTCGCAGCCTCGAAGCGGAAGAGCCGGGACGGGGTGCCGCGCACACCGATGCCGTACTGCAGCTGGATCTCCGGGACCAGCTGACCCTCGGACGTCTGGTAGTCCGGGACACTGCTGCCATCGGTCGGCAGCGAGATCGCCGTCCCCGCCACCGCGAGCGATTCTCCCAGCCGCCCCACCACGTCCGCCGCCTGGGTCCCAAACCCGCCCAGACCCACGAGCAGGGTGTCGATCCCGCATCGGACCGACTGGATGTCGGAAGGCCGAAGGAGTCCGGAGGCGAGGCCTGCCGGGTTGCCCAGGAGGATCGCCTCTAGGGAGGTGACCGGTCCAAGGTCATGCGACTCGAACTCGACGCCTTCCCTGGTCCAGCGAGTCACCGCGGGCTCCGGGGTGCAGGCCGTGGCGACGGCCGCGACCACGGGAGCCACGGCGTTCTGAAGTCCCTGCACCAGCATCGAGGCGATCCCGGACAGCTTCAGCACGGAGAACACGGAGTCGGTCGGACGCACTACGCGGAGGTGTCCCTTCGCCGCCTTGAGCTGCTTGTAGTGCTTGAGCAGGACACGGATGCCGGCCGAGCTGACATAGCTGACCTGGGAAAACTCCAGAGTCACGCGATGGTGTCCGGAGCGGATCGCGGATTCGATCGTCTGGTCGACGAGGTCGGCCCAGTTGGCGTCGAGACGGCCGTTCAGCCTCAGTTCGTGGCCGTCGCTCAGAGAATGGGCGGTGATTTCCATGGGGTCATTTGGAAGGGGTGGAGACCCCCGGGTTGGCTGGGGGCGATGCGGATCGGGTCTTTGCCTCGAACTCGCCGTAGGCCTTGAGCAGATCGTCGGGAAACCGGATCCCTAGCCTCTGGGCCCGTGCGATGTCCAGCCAGACGACGGGATCCGACACATTCACCAGCGGAATCCCTGCGGGCTTCTCGCCGTTCAGGACCCGGCCGATCGGCGTGGCGGCGGCGAAACCCGGGGCATAGAAGCCGAGTCCCACACAGGCCGTCGCACCGCGCTGCGCCGTGTCGGGATCGTCGACAAACACCGGCAACCGGGCCTCGTGGGCGACCGTTGCCACAGCCTCGAATGCCTGGAGCACCGTGTTGTCTCCCGGCACGTAGATCGCCTTCACCCCACGTGCCGCCAGCGCCTGAGTGGCCTGGAAGACATCGGCCGAGGTGCCGACCGTCACCTCGGCCAGCTCGATCCCCTTCGCCTTGAACAGGCCACGGGCGAGGTTCACCACCTTCGTCGAGTTGGCCTCGGACGCGTTGTACAAGGTGCCGATCAACGAGGCGTCGGGAAGCGTGCGCCGGATGGCATCGACCATCTCGGGCACCGGCGGGAACGAACCGACCCCCGTGATAAACGGCAGATGGTTCGTGAACGTGGTCCCTACCCCGGCGGCCAGCGGATCGAAGCAGTAGGTGAGCACAACGGGTCTGTGCTTCACCATCGAGCAGGCGCCTGAGATGACCGGTGTCGTCATCGGGACGATCAGGTCCACCTCGGCAGCATCGAGGGTCTGGAGGATGGCCGGGATGTTGGCGATCTCCCCCTGCGCGTGGGTGCGCTGGACGGTGAGGTTGCGTCCCTCCTCGTAGCCGAGGGCCCTGAGCCCATCGAAAAGCCCTTTCATGCAGAGTTCCGCCCCGGCTTCGGGTGCAAAATAGGCAAGTCCGATCCGGTACTGGCGTCCGGGCACCGCCTTCGGGGATACCTCCTGGGGCACCCCACGCCGCATCATGCGGGGCACGGGCAGGTTGGTGGCCGTTGCCGTGATCCAGCCCGTGGCCTTCGCTCGGATGTCGGCCGGGAACGACCACCGATTCTTCAGCAACGGCAGCACGGTCTCGTTCACCAGGAACGTCTCGGGCACGAAGTTCTCGACCGGAATCGTCGCCGGATCGCGGCCATCCAACACGTCAGCCGCCAGCTGTCCCACCGAGCGTCCGACCTCACGGTAGTTGGCGCCCAGGTCGAACAGGGCCCCGAGCTGCACATTCGGTGGCAGGCAGGTGAAGGCCGGGATGCCGGCCCGACGGGCGCTCATCAGCAGCGCCTCGGAGGCGGTCGACACCGTGATGTCGCCACTCATCCACAGCGCCTCGATGCCACGCGAGAACAGCGATGCCGCAGCTTCGATGGCGGCGGTGCTGCTGTCGGCGTTGGCCTCGACCAGCTCAATCCCCAGATCCCTGCAGACCCTGCGGGCGATCATCGTCTGGGCCACGGAGTTCGCCTCGGCCGCGTTCCACACAAGTCCCACCCGCCGGAGCTCCGGCCGCATGGCCTTCGCGATCCGCAGCGTGTTCTCGACCGGCTGCATGCTCCCGTAGCCGGTCATGTAGGGCGGATGCTGCAGGTGGTTGGTCGCACTGATGCCGACCCCGAGGCCATAGGGATCGGTGACCAGACCAAACACATGACGGGTCCGGCTCCCGTTCTTGTTCGCGTTGGCGACCGTCTGCAGCGATGGCGTGCTGAGGGAGATGACCAGGTCGTAACCGCCCCCGGTCACTTCGCGGGCGATGGTATTGGCCGTGCCCAGATCCCCCTCGGCATTGAACCGCTTCAGCCGGATCCGGCCCCCCTCCTCGTATCCGCGGGCCGCGAGGGCCTCGACGACCCCGTCGGCACCATCCTCTAAGACGACCAGGGAGGCATGCTGGACGAGGGCGACCCGGATCGGCTGGCCCGCCTTGCGGTTCCCCTGCGCCGAGCGACGCGAGCCGCGGTCGGAATACAACAGCACAGCGCCGGACAGGGCGATCAGCAGGAGACCCAGCGAGAGGCGACGGATGGCTTCGATCATCGGGTGGTGGGGATGACGAAGGGCCTACTCCCCGGACCCATGGGCCTTCTGGCGGGCGATCAGATAGGCGTCGAGCTCCGCCGTGTTGGAGAAGATCTTCGTGCCGGGAACGGACCCAATGATCTGGAACACCTCCCGGATCTGGGGCTGCAGATGGACGAAGGTCACCTGCCCGCCCTGCTGTTTCTGCTGCTTGCTCGTCAGGAGGAACAGTCGGATGCCGGCACTGGTCACCAGGTTCAGTCCCCCGAGATCGAAGACCACCTGGACCGGACGCGACGCCACGGCCGGCGTAAGTCGCGACTCCAGAAGGTGGACCGTGGTGCTATCGAGGGAGCCTGCGAGCTGGATCGTGACGCGATCGCCCCCGCCGGCGGCGGGGTGGTGTTGGACGGTGACCTGGAGTTGGCTCATGGGCGGGAGGAGAGATGGGGCTGTCGAAAACGAGAGAGGATCCTCAGACGGACGGCTCGGCGGCGGCCCGTTTCCGGAGGACGACCCGATTGTGTCCGTCGACCCGGGAATAATCCAGCGCATCGAATAGGTTGCGGAGGAGATGGATTCCAAGACCCCCGATCGGACGGTCCTCCACGGGCAGATCGGTATCGGGCTCCGGCAACGACCGGGGATCGAACGGTTGGCCGTCATCCTGGATTGACACCACCAGCTCGTCCCCGGACAGGCGGATGCCGACGCGGATCCAGTGCTCGAGGGCGTCGTCGTAGGCGTACTTGATGCAGTTGGTGACCAACTCCTCCACCGCGAGCAGCGCCAGATATTCCGCCCCGGCGAAGGCGCCCCGCGACTCGAGCCAACGGGAGATCGCCTCCATCGCCGGGGAGAGATCCTCGGGGCGGTTCCGGATCCGGAGCTCGAGCGGTTCGGCCATGGGAGACGCGACATCCGGTGCAAGGTTCCACCCGGAGCCCAACCACCGTTCCCCAACATGGCGACCCGTGACGGGCTACGCCAAGCCCCTTCTGTGAAGTGCCCCGACACCCGGACCGCTTCGGGACTGCTTCGGGGTTTCCAAGGAGTCCGAACCCGCTACGGTCACCCCATGCCGCTGTATGAGTACGAGCTCTGCGAGGGCAACTGCGCCGCCTGTGGGGGACGATTCACCCTCCGGCGTCCCCTCAGCGCCCCGGAGCTGACCGGATGCCCTGCCTGCAAGCGCCCCATCCGGAAGCTCCTCTCCGCCTTCAACACCCCCTCCATCACCAAGCCGGTCTCCCACTCCGATGCCAAGAAGGCCGGGTTCACCGTCCTCAAACGCGTCGGCAAGGGCGAATACGAGCGCCAGTGAGGCCGCCGGCCCCGACCCCATGGAGCCCCCCCTGGATACGGTGACGCAGCGGGTCCGGGAGACCGCCCGGCGACTCCGTCTCCGAAGAGGCTGGGAGACCGGCTGGACAGGTTCGACCTGGGGCCTGGCCCTCCTAATCGCCGGGGTTGGGATCCACAAGTTCCTCCCCCTGTCCCAGCCCGTCCTGGTCGGGATCGCGTCATTGCCCGGGATCGGCGCGGGGGTCGGATTTCTCCTCGGGGGATCCAAGGCCATCGGCACCGATGCCGCAGCCCGATGGCTGGATGCCCGACTCGGCCTCCACGAACGGATTGCGACCGCGCTCGAGATCCCCTCGCTGGGACCCGTCGAGGCGTGGCACCTCCTGGTGGTCCGCGACGCGGCGGTCCGATGCCGTGACGTGGAGGTCCGACACCTCATCCCGCTCCGCCTCCCCCACATCGCCCGATGGACCGCAGTGCTCGCCGCAATTCTCGGCGCCCTGATTCTGGTCCCGGAGCACCGCCCCCCCGCTCGGGTCCAGGCCCGGCAGGAGGCCGAGGCGATGCGATCAGCAGGACGCCACCTCAGCGAGGTCACTCGGAAGACCCTCGAGGAACCCCGGAAACTCGCGGAACCAGTCCGGAAGGAGCTCGAACAGCTGGAGGCGCTGGGAGATCGGCTGCAGCAGGCGTTGCTCACCCGGGACGAAGCCCTCAAGGAGGTGTCCCGGGCGGCCGACCGGCTCCGAGAGCAGGGACTCAACCTCGCCCAGAATCCGATGATCCAGCGCCTCGGGAAAGCCGCCCGGGCAGGAGGCCCCGACACCGGACGGCCCCGCAGCGACGGTCAGGAGTCCGGCCCCAACCCGGGCGCCACCGATGTGGAGTCGCTCCAGCAGAAGCTCGATGCACTCCAGAAGGCGGCCCGAGAGGCGGCCAACGGGATGAAGTCGGGCACAGCAGCGGATCGCCAGCCGGGTCTTACCACCGCCACCGAACAGCTTCTGGAAACGGCCCGGGACCTCGGACTCGACCTGCCCTCCCTTGGAAAGGCGCTCGAGAATCTCCGGGACCTCCAGGTGGACCGGTTCCTGAAGGACCTCGAAACCGCCTCGCGTGACCTCGGGGAGCTGGCCGAACGGGCCCGACGCCAGGAGGGTGCCGAGGCAGGCCAGGCCGGCAGGGACCTGGGACAACAGCTTCAACGCGGCCAGATCGATGCGGCCATCGCCTCGCTCGAGCGCCTCGAGAGGCTGATGCAGGAGACCCGGCCGGGAGACTCCGGCCGACGCGAAGGGACGGAGGAACTCCGGAGCGCCCTCCCTTCGGCAGAGGGTTACGGCGAGGTCGCCCAACATCTTCAGCGGGCTCTCGATCAGTCCAACGGACGGAACCCCGCGGCAGCGGGGAAAGAACTGGCGGACGCCCGCAAGGCACTCGAGGCCCTCAGGGCCGATCTCCAGGACCTCGAGTCCCTTCGGTCGGCTATGACCGCCCTCGGCAAGGCCCGACAGGGGCTCTCGGGAGCGTCGGCCGAAGGGGGCGGCAAGGGTGCGGGCGGGCGCAGTCGGGGACGCGGACGCGGAGGCTTCGGGGACTGGGCCGAGGACGATCCCTGGCGGATGCCCGAGGAGATCGCGGAGTCGTGGGACAGCTCTGGGCTCTCCCGAGGCGACAAGACCGCCCGTGGACGATCGGAACGCACGACATCCCTTCCCGAGTCGCTGACTCCCACCCGTGCCCGAGGCCAGTTCCAACCCGGCAAGGCCATGCCCAGCATCACGGTCAAGGGATTGAATCTCCGGGGCGAGAGCCGGGTGGGCTACTCCGAAGCCGTCGAGGCCGCCCAGTCCGAGGCGCAGTCGGCCCTGAGCGAGGAGTCGATCCCCAAGGCCTATCGCAACGCCGTCCGGGACTACTTCGACGACCTCAAACGCTGAGCCTCAGAAGTGAGGGGACTCACACGAGGACGCGGACAACAGCAACGGTAGGGCTGTGCTCCGCCACGGCCCCATCTCGATCCGATACGCGTCGTGCACCCGTGAAGCGGGATGGGGTCCTCTCACGCGTCAGAGGAACCCGGCTAGGCCGACCGGTCCGCCAGACCCTCGCGGGGAAGATGGGACGCAACGGAGCGCGTCCGGGGTGGGCGCTCCCGCGCCCAGTGATGCAGGGCACTGCATCACTTGCCCCTGCAGACCTGCAGACCTGCGGTCTGCGGTTTCAGACTCTCGACACTCAACTCTCAACACTCAACGTCCCGTCGGCCCGCGTCTCTGCGTCACCGTGCAAGTCCCCTCCTCGACCCTCCCCCACCGTCCTTTGCCCTTTGCTCCGGGCTCCTGCAGCCTACGATCCGGACACGGCATGCGGCGACACCTCACGATCTCCTTCCTGCTCGGGTGGCTCCTGATGCTGACACTCGGGGCCAATGAAGCCGCGGGTCCTGTCCGGGTGGGGCTGACCTGGCCCAAGGGGGCGCGTTCGATCGACGCCCGGATTCCCGGATGGCCACTGACCCGGGTGGCGGCACGGATCTCCGCCGCGACGGGATGGGAGGTGTTCCTCGAACCCGGGTCGGACCATCCGGTCCGCGCGACCTTCACCAACCTGCCGCCGGCCGAGGCCCTGCGCCGACTGCTCGGCGGACTCAACTTCTCGCTGCAGCCCCAGCCCAAGGGGCCCTCCCGACTCTACATCTACGCCTCGGACCGGGATCGGGCAGTCCAACGCATCGTGGCTGACGATCAGAAACCCGGTCGGATCCCGAACGAGGTCATCGTCCGGCTCAAACCCAATTCCACCCTGACGATCGAGGAGATCGCGTCGGCGGTGGGCGGACGTCTCATCGGCAAGGCCCCGGCCCTGCGGGCGTATCGGTTGCAGTTCGACACCGCTGAGGCGGCCGAGGCGGCCCGGAGGAAGATCACGGAGATGACCGAGGTCGCCGCCACCGAGAACAACTATCGCTGGGAGGCCCCGGATGCGCCCGAAGGATCCCCCACCGGAAGCGCCGCGGCCCCCGCCGCCAGCAGTCCCACCCTGAAGCCGCGATTGGCTCCGGACGGCAAGGACACCGTGGTGGGCATCATCGACACCGCCGCGCAGCCGATGGGTGCGGACAAGGAGGCGTTCGTGCTGTCGCGGACCGACCTGGTTGAGGGCCGTTCGTCGGATCCGGGCATATGGCACGGGACCGCGATGGCGGAGGAATTCCTCAGGGGAGTTTCCATGACCGATACGGCCGCCGGCGGCTCCGCCGTGCGCCTGCGTCTGTACAACGCCTATGGGGCGAACGAGACGGCCACCAGCTTCGATGTAACCCGGGGCGTGCTCCAGGCGGCGGACGATGGCGTACGCATCCTGAGCCTGAGCCTCGGGGGTCCGGAACCCAGCCCGATGCTCCAGGAGGCGCTGGCCTCGTTTGCCGAACAGGGTGGACTCGTCTTCGTCGCCGCCGGCAACCAAGGCAGCGAGGCCCCGTTCTATCCCGCCGCCGATCCCAGAGTGATCGCGGTGACCGCCGTCAACCGGGAGGGCGGCCCCATGCCCTGGGCGAACCGGGGAAACTATGTCGACGTCGGTGCCCCGGGCGTCACCTACATCCCATTCCAAGGCCAGACCTGGGTCGTCCGCGGAACCTCGCCCGCCACCGCCCTGACCGCCGGGATGGCGGCCGGCTATGCCGACCGCACCGGTGCACCCCTCGGGGCGGTCCGGGACACCATCCTCCGGGATCTCTCCTTCCAGCCCAAACCCTGATCGGGCGCGGCGTGGAGACGCCGGGCTTCTCTCCATCTCCCGGGTGCGCGGGCCATCCGGGCACAAAAAACCCCGCCCTGGCCGTATGAGACAGGTCCCTTCTACCGAAGAGACCAGGTGGGAACAGCGGGCAGCCTGCCGCCTTCCTATATAGGAGGCCTGGCGTGGGACTGCTTAGGTAACCGCTTTGATGTTCCCGAGGTTGAGATAAGGTCGAAGGACGCTGTCTCGATTCACGCACCGGGCAGGGAAAAACTGAAAAGGAACAACCGACAGGCTGACGCTAGGCCTCGCGTCGGACCGGTTCAAGCCCGACCCTCGTCCCTTTTTTTTACCCCACACATCGCGGTCTGCTCCGGAACCGCGGGCGGCAGAGGCCGCCGCTAGGCGAGGAGTTCCTTCACCACGCGGCTTTCCTCGACACCGGTCAACCGCTGGTCGAGCCCCTGGTACTTGTACGTGAACCGGTCATGCCGGATCCCCAGCAGGTGCAGCACGGTGGCGTGCAGATCCCGGATGTGCACCGGGTTGTCGACGATGTTGTACGAGAAGTCGTCCGTCTCGCCGTAGACCGTTCCGCCTTTCGCCCCGCCGCCGGCCATCCACATCGAGAAGCAGCGCGGATGATGGTCGCGGCCATAGTTGTCCTTCGAGAGTCCGCCCTGGCTGTAGATGGTGCGGCCAAACTCGCCACCCCAGATGATGAGGGTGTCGTCGAACAGGCCCCGCGCCTTGAGATCGGTGATCAGGCCGTAGATGGGACGGTCGATGTCCTGGCACTGCATCGGAAGCCGACCTGCGATGTTGCCGTGGTGATCCCAGTTGTTGAGGTAGACCTGGACGAAGCGGACGCCCCGCTCGACGAGGCGTCGGGCCAGAAGCGCCGTGTAGCCGAAGCTGCCCGGCTTGCGGGCTGATTCGCCGTAGAGCTCGTAGGTGGAGGCCGGCTCATTGGCCACACGGGTCAGCTCCGGAACGCTCGACTGCATCCGGAAGGCCATCTCGTACTGCTGGATCCGGGTCTCGGTCTCGGGATCCCCCAGGCGCCGGTGCTCGAGCTCATTGAGGCGACGGAGTCCATCGAGCTGGAGCCGTCGGAGATCGGAGGGCACCCCGGGAGGGTTGTTGATGTAGAGGATCGGATCGCCGGCGCTGCGGAAGGAGACCCCCGCATGTTCCCCGGGCAGGAAGCCGCTCGACCACAGACGGGCGCTGATCGCCTGGATCTGTTCCTTGTTCGTGGGCTCCGCGACGAGCACCACGAAGGTCGGGAGGTTCTGGTTCATCGACCCCAGCCCATAGCTGACCCAGGACCCCATGCAGGGCCGACCCGAGTTCATGTTGCCGGTCTGGATGTAGGAGATGGCCGGTTCGTGGTTGATCGCCTCGGTGTGCATCGACCGGATCAGGCAGAGGTCGTCGACGACCTTGGCGGTGTTCGGGAGCAGCTCGGAGTTCATCCAGAGCCCGTTCGATCCCGCCTGGCTGAATTTGAACTTCGAGGGAGCGATCGGGAATCGGGACTGGCCCGAGGTCATGGTCGTGAGTCGCTGGCCCTTCCGGATGGAGTCGGGCAGGTCCTTGTCGTACCAGTCCACCATCTTGGGCTTGTGGTCCCAGAGGTCCATCTGGGCGGGACCGCCGACCATGTGGAGGTAGATGACCCGCTTGGCCTTGGGGGCGAAGTGGGGCAGAAGCGTCTCGACGGGTGTTCCCTCGGCGGCCCAGGTCCGGAGCCCATCGCCCAGAAGGCTCGAGAGGGCGGCGTAGCCGAGCAGGTGACGACCGCGGCCGAAGAAATGACGGCGGGTCTCGCGGCGTGCGAATTCAATGATGGGGTCCATGGGATCGGTCTCCTCGGGGCTTGGGTTATTTGTTGAGGACCTCGTCGAGATTGAACAGCTGGTTGGCCACGAGGGTGAGGGCGGCGAGGTCCGGGGCGGGAAAACCACCGGAGGGCTTGAGCTCGCCGATGCCCATGAGCTGGTCGGCGGCCTCGGGATGGCCGCGATAGAAGGTGGAGAACTCGTCGAAGGACCGGCGGACCATTCCCTGCTCCTCAGGATTCAACGGCCGCAGGAGCAACCGTTCCGAGACCCGCTCCACCGCCCGATGGGGGTTCCCGGACGCCTCGGTCCAGGCCATCTCCGCCAGGCGTCGTGCCGCCTCGATGAACTGGGGATCATTCAGGGTCGCCAGGGCCTGCAGCGGCGTGTTCGTCCGCTCGCGTCGGGTGCACGACACCTCGCGGCTGGGCGCATTGAAGATCTCCATCGATGCCGGGGGTGCGGCGCGTTTCCAGAAGGTGTAGAGGGAACGACGGTACAGGGCATCGCCCGAGTCCCGTTCGTAGCGCTTCGTGTTGCTCTCAGGCATCGCGACCGCCTCCCAGACGCCTTCGGGCTGGTAGGGTTTGACGCTGGCGCCGCCGACCTTGGGCATCAGGAGCCCACTGGCCGCCAACGCTTGGTCGCGCACCATCTCGGCATCCATGCGGAACCTCGGTCCCCGGCTGACCAGACGGTTCTGGGGATCCTTCTCCAGCTTCTCCGGGGTGACCCGGGCGTCCTGACGATAGGCCTGGGACATCACCACCTGCTTGAAGAAGCGCTTCACGTCCCAGCCACTCTCGCGGAAGTCCACCGCCAGCCAGTCGAGGAGTTCCGGGTTCACCGGGGTCTCGCCCATGATGCCGAAGTCCTCGGTGGTCTTCACAAGACCGGTGCCGAAGAGCTCCTGCCAGAACCGGTTGACGGTGACGCGGGACAGGAGGGGATTCTCGGGCGACACCAGCCAGAGGGCGAGACCCATCCGGTTCCTCGGGGCGCCCTCGGGCAGCGGGTTCAGCGCCGCCGGGACATTGGCCTCGACCCGTTCGCCGGGCTTGTCGTACTGGCCCCGTGACAGCATCGCCGCCATGGGCTTCGAGTCGAACTTCTCCCGTTGGATGTGGGTGACCGGATGACGCTGCCGGATCCCCTCACGCTCGGACTCGAGTCGGGCCAGGGCCTCACGCGCCTGGAGCACCGGCTGGAACTGGGTACGGGTGAAGGTCTCCAACAGCACGCCGCGGACCTCGGCGTTCCAGTCGGGAACGGGTTTTCCGACGACCTGGAGCAGGAGAGGATTCCGGGCCAGCGCCGTGACCTCCGTCGACGAAAGCACCCGGGAGAAAACCCGGACGTCCTGCAACGCGATGCCATCGAAGTGGTCGCCTCCAGACCGCTGCGCAAACGTCAGCGGCGCCCGGGCCCGGATGGTCCCGGTCAGGGGCTTGTCGGTCTCGATGGACACCGGGACCGGGATGCCGTCGACATGGATCGACACCCCTGAGGCCTTGCCGGAGCCGTCATAGCCCATCCACACGTGCTGCCACTGGCCCTTCCGGACTACGGGGTCCTTGGTGGCCACCTTGATCGCGCTATCCGGCCATTTGTGGATGATGTGGGTGGCGAACTGGCCACCCTGGACCCAGAGATCCCAGCCCCTGTAGGACTCCGACGGCGGATCCATCCGGGCCAACAGCGCGGCGGTGGCGGTGGAGTCGGCAGGCACCCGGATCCAACCGCCGAACGAGAAGGCCTGGTTCGTCTCGAACGCGCCGGCGTCCTCGACCCGGGCGGTGGCATCCTTGCCAAAGACAGAAGCCGGTCCGAACAGGCCGTTGGTGCGAAGGGTGATCGGTCCGGCGGTCGGGACCTCGATCCCCTTCCCCGCGACAGTCACCGGGATCGGGTTCGTGTGGCCGGTGGCCAGTGCGGCCCGGAAGTTCTGGCCCGGGAGTTCCAACGCCGACTCGAGCGCTGGTTTCCGGAGGCTGCCAATCCAGCGCTCCATCGCGGGTCCAGCCTCCGAACGGGCCTGGTCGACAGCCTTCTTCGCGGCGTCGATCTGCCCCGGCAGCGCGGCCCACCGGTCGGCGTCGACGGGAGTGGTCACGACGACCATGCTGGCGTTGGCGCCATCCTTCACATTGCCGTCGAACCCCGACTGCTGTGTGTTCCGGAAGAACGCCGCCATGGAGTAGAAATCCCGCTGGGTGAAGGGATCGAACTTGTGGTCGTGGCAGGCACTGCAGTTGGTCGTGAGCCCCAGGAAGACCCAACCGGTGGTCGAGACTCGGTCGTTGGCGTAGCCGACGAGGTTCTCCTCCTCGATAGTGCCTCCCTCGTTGGTGGTCATGTTGCACCGGTGGAAGCCGGTGGCCACGAGCTGATCTTGGGTGGGATCGGGCAGTAGATCGCCAGCGATCTGCTCGACGACGAACCGGTCGAAGGGCTGGTTCCGGTTGAAGGCCGAGATCACCCAATCGCGATAGGGCCACATCTCACGATAGTTATCGAAATGAAGACCGTGGGTGTCGGCATACCGGGCGGCATCCAACCAGTAGCGGGCCCGATGTTCACCCCAACGGGGGCTGTCGAGGAGGCGGTCGACCCAGCGCTCGTAAGCGTCTGGGGAGGTGTCCTTCACGAAGGCCTCAACTTCCCCGGGCAGCGGGGGGAGTCCAGTGAGGTCGAGAGCCACCCGACGCGCCAGCGTCCGGCGATCCGCCTCCGGGTTCATCGCCAGCCCCTTTGCCGCCAGTTTCGCCGACACGAAGGCGTCAATGGGGGTGTGGCCGGATGCCTTGGGTGCCGCGGGCCGCTCGGGTTTGAGGAAGGACCAGTGGGGCTGCCAGGCTGCCCCCTCGAGGATCCAGCGTCGGATCAGCTCCTTCTGCTCGGCCTTCAGCTCCTTGTGCGATTCCGGCGGCGGCATCAGTTCGTCGGGATCGGTGTGCACCAGCCGTTTCCAGAGGGCGCTCTGTTCGGGCTTCCCAGGCACCACCACCGGTCCCTCGCCCTTGGTCTGGCCGAAGAGGCTTTCCCGGGTGTCGAGCCGCAGGCCCGCCTTGCGGGACCCGGGGTCGGGACCGTGACAGGCGAGGCAGTTCTCGGAGAGGAGGGGGCGGATGTCCCGGTTGAACTGGAGGTCCTGGGGGGCGCCGAGGACGAGTCCGGATCCGAGGACCAAGGGAATCCACCGGGCTGTCTTCAGCGGCCGCTGTCGGGAATCGAGCATGATATGACGGGTGCCGGAACCATCGTAGGAATGCACTTCCGACGATGTCCACCGGACGATCTACAGGTTTGGACGACTTCCGGGGAACGCCTCATCAAAGAAACTCCCACCGGAACCCCAACCGGATCGGTGCGTGTGGTCCACTCCGGCGCCCGGGCGCCTCGCCATTTCTCAGCGGGCGCGGGTTGGCGTCGCCAGCAGATCCACCACCGAGATGCCTCGCAGCTCGAACAGGCGCCGGATCGTGTCCTCGATCAGGTTGTTCGGACAGCTGGCCCCGGCGGTGATGCCGACCGTGACGTCGCGGTCCATCGGATACCAGTCCCGGGTCTCGACCTCCTTGCAGGTGTGCTGGTTCCAATGCTCGATGGCATGGGCCGACTTCATCTTGGAGGCGTTCTTGATGAAGAAGGTGGGGAGGACCTTCTCGCCCATCTCGGCCAGATGGGAGGTATTGGAGGAGTTGTAGCCTCCGACGACGATGAGGAGGTTCATCGGCTCCCGGAGCATCCGCTGCAGAGCATCCTGACGGTCCTGGGTGGCGCCGCAGATGGTGTCGAACACCCGGAAATGCTGGGCCAGTGCCGCGGTGCCATGCCGCTTCTCGATGGCGGCCCGGATGCGACGCTGAACCTCTTCCGTCTCTCCCCGCAGCATCGTCGTCTGGTTGGCCACACCCACCGCGGCCAGGTGGACATCGGGATCGAAGCCCTGGGAGTAGGCGCCCCGGAACCGGTCGAGGAACCCCTGCCGACCCCCCCCGTTCACGATGTAGTCGCAGACAAAATCAGTCTCCTGGAGGTCGAACACCACGAGGTAGTGACCGTTGCCGTAGGCGCCGGCCTGGGAGGTCGTCGCCTTGGTCTCCTCGTGCTTCGCCTTGCCATGGATGATGCTGGTGACGCCGTCGCGGCTGTACTGGCGGACCCGCTTCCAGACGCTCATCACGTCGCCGCAGGTCGTGTCGACCGTCTGGCACCCGGTGGCCTCGAGACGGCGTCGGGTCGAGACCTCGGTGCCGAAGGCCGGGATGATGACGACGTCGTCGGGTCCGAGCGACAGTCCGGCGATCTCGTCGTCGCTGGGCTTGGGGGAGATGGAGACGATGCCGAGGTTGCGGATCTGGTCGTTGACCTCGGGGTTGTGGATGATCTCGCCGAGCAGGAAGATCCGGGTGGGGTCCGGAAAGACGTTCCGGGCGGCGTAGGCAAGATCGATCGCCCGTTCGACCCCGTAGCAGAAGCCGAACTCCTTCGCGAGCTTCACGGTCAGACCCGCATGCGAGAGGAGGCCTCCCTGGGCCCGGATCCGCTCCACCAGCTCGCTGCGATAATGGGCCACGACCTGGGCGGAGACGGCCTCCATGACGTCGGGCCGTCGGAGGTTGATCTTCTTCGGGGAGTTCTCGGGCGCGTTCGGGGGAATGGCGGACATCGTCGTCGGCACAGCCTAATCGAGTCGACCGGATCGTCGAGCGATCAGTGGAGCCGGGGCCCGGGTCTCAGGAGACAACCCAGTCGACGATCGCCTTCTGGACGTGGAGCCGGTTCTCGGCCTCGGCGAAGATCGTCTCGGCGTGGTCCTCGAGCGTGTCGGCGTCGATCTCCTTGCCCCGATAGGCGGGCAGGCAGTGCATGACGAGGGCACCGGGCCGTGCCCGTTTCACGAGGTCCCGGTTGATCTGGTAGCCACTCAGGTCGCGCACTCTCTGGGCGGACTCCGACTCCTTGCCCATCGACACCCAGACGTCAGTGTAGAGGAGATCCGCCCCGGTCGCCGCCCAGGGGAGGTCCCGGGTGAGCACCACATGCCCACCGGACTGGAAGTACCAGCAGCGTGCATCGGCCGGGAGTCCCGGGATCGCCGCCCCGAGGGTGCCCCCGGCACGGACGAGGAGGCCGTCGGCCGGCTGGTACGAGGGTGGCGCCGCCAGCCGCAGCTCGAAGCCGAGCCGGGCCGCCGCGAAGATCCAGCTCGCGGGAACATTGCACGCCGCGTCCCCGACGAAGGTGACGACCTTCCCGACGATCGGCTCGCCCCGCCGTTCCTCGAAGGTGTGGATGTCGGTCAGGATCTGGCAGGGATGCTCGTCGTCCGTCAGGGCGTTGATGGTGGGGACGCCGGAGAATCGGGCGAACACCTCGACATCCGATTGCGCGTAGGTCCGGATGACCGCCCCATGGACCATGCGACCCAGCACACGGGCCGTGTCCTGGATGGGCTCGCCCCGACCGAGCTGGATGTCGTTGGCGTTGAGGAAGAGCACGTGGGCGCCGAGCTCCCGGAGACCCACCTCGAAGCTGACGCGGGTGCGGGTGGAGGACTTGCTGAAGATCATCGCCCAGGACTGGCCCTCGAGCGGCCTCGCGTGGGACCGCCGATTGCGTTTGAAGCCGTCCACCCGGTCGAGGATCGACCGGAAATCCCCGACAGTGAGCGACTCGAGACTCAGCAGATGTTTCATCAGACCCTTTCAGCTCGCGGCGAAAGCCGGAGACTGAAGCGCCATCCGGGGGCCTTGTGAATCGAAATCCTTGTCGTAACCCAGGCCCGGGGCGGCCCGAAGCCGACATCGAGGCATCGGACCAACGTCCCCAAAAAGTCCCCGGTTCCGTTTTGGACTCCGATCCGCTAGGCTCTCGCCAGTGATGCTGACGCCCACCCGTTCTGAGAAGCGCATGCTGCAGCTGGTGCTGCTGCTGGCGGTTTCCGGACTCGTCGGCAAGGTCTGGCTCCGGACCCGTCCCCCTTCCCCGGAACCGCCGGCCATCGCACAGGGCGTTGGCGGGATCCGCTGATCATGGCGCAGGTCGACCTCGATTCCCTTCTCAACCCGGTCCTGGAGCGCGACCCGCGCTATGCCAGGGCCGCATACCACTTCGTCTGCGAGGCCCTCGACCACACCCAGGGTTTGCGCGGCTCCGCACCGGGACGGAAGACCCACGTGACCGCCCAGGAACTGCTCGAGGGGATCCGCCAGTATGCGCTCCAGCAGTTCGGCCCCCTCGCCTACACCGTCCTCGACGAGTGGGGGGTGAGGTCGTGTCCCGATTTCGGCGAGATCGTCTTCAACCTCATCGACCACGAGATCTTCTCCAAGACGGACACCGACTCCCGGGAGGGCTTCCGGGAGGGCTTCGATTTTGAGGGTGCATTCCGACGCCCCTTCACCCCGGGCCAGGCACTGTCGCAGGGGGAGTCCTGACGTCCCGACGCCCTGTCGCCCCAGGAACCCACCCCCGGTCCAGCCCCCCGGGACCCGCCCATCCTTCACGGAGCGGATGCCGGGTCGGGATCGACCCACAACCCCTCCTCCCCGAAACTTGATTCCAATGACCTCCAACCCCTCCTCCCCGACGACCGACGGCGTTGTCCTGACGACCCTCCCCAACGGTTTCCAGCTGATCCTGAAGGAGGATCACAGCGCGCCGGTGGTCAGCGCCCAGGTCTGGTGTCGCGCCGGAAGCATCGACGAAGGCCGATGGCTGGGGGCGGGTCTTTCGCACGTCCTCGAGCACATGCTCTTCAAGGGCACCTCGACCCGACCGGGGGCCCGGATCGACCAGGAGGTCCAGAGCGCCGGCGGCTACATAAACGCCTACACGTCGTTCGACCGCACCGTCTACTGGATCAACGTTCCGAACACCGGCGCCCGGGTCGCCATCGACATCCTGTGCGACATCGTCCAGAACGCGACGCTGCCCGAGGACGAACTCGTCAAGGAACTCGACGTCATCCGGCGCGAGATGGACATGGGACAGGACGACCCCGGCCGCCGCAGCGGGAAGCGCCTCTTCGAGACTGCCTACGTCCGCAGCCCCTACCGGTATCCGGTCATCGGCATCCCCGACATCTTCAACCGGATCACACGGGCCGACCTGCTGGCCTACTACTCGGAGAAATACGCACCCAACAACTGCTTCCTTGTCGTGGTGGGTGACTTCCAGGTGTCCGAGGTGGTGGACCAGGTCACGAAGGCCTTCACCGGGAGCGGGGCCCGGGCTGTCCCACCGGCCCCGGTGATCCCGGAGCCTCCCCAGACCGCCCCCCGGGAGGTGGTGGAGGAGGCGCCGGTCGAGCTCTGCCACTTCCACATGGCCTGGCATATCCCGGACGTCCGCCATGAGGACGCCCCCGCGCTGGAGGTGCTGGCGACGCTGGCCGGACACGGGCGGAGCTCGCGGCTCTACCGCGAGGTCCGCGACCGAGCCGCACTGGTGCATTCGGTGAGCGCCTGGACCTACTCGCCCGGGCACGAGGGGCTGTTCGGGATCAGCGGGACCTGTGACGGCCCGCGGTTGTCGGAGGCCCGGACCGCCATCCTCGGGGAGCTGGAGCGGATGAAGACCGAGCGGGTGGGAGGCGATGAGCTCTCCAAGGCCCTCAAGCAGTTCACCGCCGGAGCCCTTGCCAGCCGGAAGACGATGGAGGGCCAGGCCGAGGACCTCGGCTCGAACTGGATGCGGGCCCATGACCTTGGATTCAGTGAACGCTTCCTGGAGGCGATCCGCCGGCTCACCCCTGCCGACCTCCAATCTGTGGCCCAGCGCTACCTGACGGAGGCGAACCGGACCGTCTACGGCCTCGTCCCGGAGGACCAGGTCCCCAGGACCGTCTCCCGCCCGACGATCGTGTCGGAGAACCCGGTCCGACTGACCCGGCTGCCCAACGGGCTCCGGCTGCTGGTGAAGGAGGACCATCGCCTGCCCTTCGTGGAGTTCCGACTCGCCCTGCATGGTGGACTGCTCAGCGAGTCGGAGTCCGACTCCGGCATCGGCACCCTGCTCTGTCGGATGCTCTCCAAGGGGACCCATCACCGGAGCGCCGATCAGCTGGCCGCGGCCATCGAGGGCCTTGGGGCCAGTCTGGAGCCCTTCGCCGGAAACCACAGCATGGGGGTCACGGGCGAGTTTCTCCGGGAGGATTTCGCGACCGGGCTCGACCTGCTCACCGACGTCCTCCTCAACCCCGCCCTGCGTCCGGACGCCCTCGAGCGGGAACGGGCTGCCCAGCTCGCCGCGATCCGGGGACAGCGCGACCAGCTCCTCAAGTGCGCCTTCACGGCCATGCGCCGCGGCCTGTTCGGACCCCGGGGCTACGGTCTCGACCTCGCCGGCACCGAGTCGTCAGTGAATGCCCTCAACCCCAGTACGCTCGGGGCCTTCCATCGACGCTGGATGACCCCCTCCAACGCCGTGCTCGCCGTCTATGGCGATCTCCAGGCCGATGCGGCGATCGAGGCGATCCAGGCCTCGCTCGGGTCGTGGACCGGTGCGGCCGTCACCCCGGACCTCAGCGGAGGGGTCGGCATCCACCAGGCCCGGCACCTCGAGACCCGGGACAAGGAACAGGCGGTGATCGCCCTGGGGTACCCGGGGACGACCTTCGACAACCCCGACCGCTATGCGCTGGAACTGCTCCAGGAGGCCTGTTCGGACATGGGGAGCCGACTGTTCCTGCGGATCCGGGACACGCTCGGGCTCGCCTACTACGTGGGGGCCTCGCACTTCGTCGGCCGCCGCCCGGGCTACTTCGCCTTCTACTGCGGGACCGCACCGCAGCACTGCGAGCAGGTGGAGTCGGAACTGCGGGCGCAGGCGGAGCTGCTGCGGACCGGAGGCCTGACCCCCGAGGAGCTGGCCCGGGCCAAGGCGAAGGTCATTGGACAGAGGAAGATCGCCCGACAGGATCTCGGGCACCAGGCCATGACCGCCGCCCTCGATGAGCTCTACGGGCTCGGCTACCAACACGGGGACACCGAGGACGCCCGATTCGAGCGGGTGACCCTTGAGGAGGTCGCCGCAGCGGCAGGACGCTACCTTGTGTCCGACCAATCGGTCGTTTCAGTGGTCCGCGGTCAGGACGCCGGAGCGGCCTGATAGGCCTCCATGCCGACGCAGGAGCAGACGAGGTTCCGATCCCCGAAGACGTTGTCGACACGTCCGACCGCAGGCCAGAATTTGAACTGGCGCAGGCCGGCCACGGGATAGGCGGCCTGTTCGCGGCTGTATGGCCGATCCCATCGGTCCGCCGAAACCACCTCGGCCGGATGCGGGGCGTTCTTGAGGGGATTGTTCTTCGGATCCACCGCCCCGGACTCCACAGCCTGGATCTCGGCGTGGATCGCGATCATCGCGTCGCAG